>JABSQX010000130.1:0-16867 GCA_013215615.1 Myxococcales bacterium
CTCGAGACCCACGGAACTGCCACCGGAAACCAGCACGACATCGCTTCCCGGGGCCGACAGCGCCTCCCGGATCACTTCCGGGCGATCCGGCAGGATTTCGAAGGGAAGCACCTCTCCCCCGTCGCGGGCGACTAGCGCCCGCAGCACCACCGAGTTGCTGTCCACGATGCGAGGCGGCTCGGGGCGACTGCCCGCAGGCAGGAGTTCGTCACCGGTTACCACCAGGCGCACCCGGGGCCGGCGCACGCAGCGCGGCTCGGCGACGCCGATGGAGGCCAGCAAGCCGGCGTCCTGGGCGCGCAGCCTACGCCCCGCGCTCAACACCTGGTGACCCTGGCGGATGTCCTCTCCCACCGCCCCCACGTGCTTGCGGGGCGCCACCGCCTCCCCCACGCGCAGGCGATCTCCCTCCTCGCTGCAGACCTCGGCCATCACCACCGCATCCGCGCCCTCGGGCAGCGGCGCGCCGGTCATGACGCGCACCGCCGTGCCGGGTTCGACCCGCCCCACGAAGGGCTGCCCGGGGAGCGAGTGGCCCAACAGCGCGAAGTCCACCGGCTCGTAGGCCGATGCCCCGAAACTGTCCTCGCCCCGGATCGCGTAGCCGTCCATCGCCGAGCGCGCGAAGCCCGGCACGTCCACCTCGGCCTGGATGGCCTCCGCGAGCACCCGGCCCACGCAGTCCGCGAGCGGAACCCGCTCCGCGGAGAGCACGGAGCTCTCCGCCGCCAGGAAGCGCTCGACCTCCTCGACGTCGGCGCGCTCCGCAAATCCCTTCATCCGCACATCGCGCATGGGCGAGAGAATACCGCGGGCGCGGCGGGACCGGAGCGACCGGGCGGATCCGGCCTGGATCCACTCAGTCGCCGAGAAGACAGCCACGCGCTCAGGGCGCGTTCCGGGCTAGGCCGCGGGCCACGCAGGCCCGCGGCCGCTCATCAGCCCGTGGCGTTGGCGGTGAAGAGTTCGTCACGCAGCTCGCAACGCTCGTAGGCCTGGGCGACGATCTCGGCGGACACGTCGAAGACCACCTGCTGCGGGCCGATGGCATCGACCTGCATGCAGTCGGCCATCACGTCGTCCGCGCTCGTGAGGCCCGCACGCCGGTTGAACTCCCACTCGTCCTGCAGGCACTGCCAACCCAGGTCGGCGATCTGCTGCCGGCTCACCTCCTCGCCGTAGAGATCGCCGTAGAAGGCCCGGATGTCATCCAGGCTGGGCTGCAGGAACTGGCAGAAGCCCGAGGAATCGCAGACCGCGTTGACGAGCTGCGACTCCTGGGAGGCCCGTGCGAACTCCTCCTCGGGCAGGCCGGGGTTCACGATCAGCCCGGCGGTGTGATCCGCGCCCATGGGGCTCGTGCAGTAGGTGACGCCGGTGGCCTTGAGGGGCCGCGGATCCCAGGCCGGGATCGCCTGACCCTTCACGGCCGGGACGCGCTTGTGGCCGCGCTTCTTGCCGGTGGCCACCGCGCCGCTGCCGATCATCTTCCCCAACTCGGTGCCCTCGGCGATTTCCTTCAGCAAGGCCTTCGCGCCCTCGGCGTCGCCGAACTCCATCCCGCCGGAATCCATGTAGACCGCGATGGCCGCGCCGGTCTCCACGGTGTCGAGACCGATCTCGTCGCAGAGGCGATCGAGGTCCGCCACGTCCTCCCAGCTGGCGATCGCGCAGTTGGCGCCCAGCAGCGTGAGGGTCTCGAACTCGAGCGCCGAGGTCTTGTAGTTGCCCTCGGCGTCGTGGACGATGTTGCTGCACTGCACGATGCAACCCGTCATGCAGTTGTGCATCTCGCCGCCGCGCTCCTCGAAGCTCTCCACGATGCGGGCGCCGTCGAGCGTCTCCACGTCGGGGGACTGCCCCTCGGTTCGGTTCTTGTAGGGGAAGGTGTTCAGCATGTTCGCCATGGGGACCACGGTACTGGTCCCGTGCTTGAACATCTGGGGTCCTTCCCGGTAGGCCTTCGTGTAGGTCTTGCCGCGGGCCAGGAACTCCTTGCGGTTGGCGGGGTCGCGCAATCTCGCCTTGCCGGTCTCCACCGACAGGTACTTGAGGCCCTTGCTTCCCATCACGGCCCCGAGGCCACCACGCGCCGCGTGCCGGGCCGGGCGCCGCTCCTTGTCGCCATCCGTGCAGGCCACCGATGAGCCGGTCAGCTGCAACTCACCGGCGGGCCCGATCGAGACGAAGGAGGCGTCCTTCGAGTAGCTCTTGGCGAGGTGCTCGATGAGCGCGTAGTTCCACATGCCCTTGCAGTCCGGCACTTCCTTCACGCTGGCACCCTCGGCGGTCACGTCCACCGCGTAGCGCTTGTCGGAATCGGCAGGCTGGCCCGTCACGATCACCGCCCGGTACCCGAGCTTCATGAGATCCTGGCCCGGATCGCCGCCCGCGTTGGCCTCCTTGATGCCACCGGTGAGCGGGCTCTTGCCGCCGATGGAGATGCGCCCGGAAGTCGGCGCCGCGGTGCCGGAGATCACCCCAGGCGCCATAACCAGCACATTGTCGGGCCCCAGGGGTTCGCAGCCGGCATCACACTCCTCGAGCAGGATGCGGGCCGAAAGCGCGCGCCCGCCCAAGAGCTTCCAGTCGTCGGGGAAGGCTGTGATCTCCACGCTCTGCTGCGTCATGTCCACACGGATCAGACGGTCGCCGCTCGGTCCGGGCATCGGGTATCTCCTCGCTGGGTAACGGTTGGGGAAGGCGGGGATCTCAGCCGCCAGCGATGGCGGCGAGAACCTCCACCTCGTCGGAAGCTTCGATGGGTTCGTCGATCGCATCGCGATCGATCTCCACCCCGTTGACGAATAATGTGACGAAGCGATGAACGTCACCGACTGCGTCGAAGACCTGTTCCCCGAAGCCGGGGAACGCGTCCGCCACGGCCTGAACACAGCCGCGCACCGTCGAACCCTCCACTTCGACGCGCTCGGCGCCTCGTGTGGGTCCGCGATAAGGCGCGGGGATCCTGACCAGGGGCATGGCGGGCATTCTAGCGGCTCCGCGGGCCCCGTCCTCCCTCAAGCGTCGCGGTGCGCGTAGTAGCTTCGGCGCGCGGGGATCTGCCAGAACGCCGAATCCGGCACTTCGAAGGGCCTCTCCAGGCTCGGGTCCGGGAGCCAGGCGGTGAGGAAGCCCTGCTTGCCGCGCCCGTGGTGCACGCAACCCGTGTCGAGCCCCCGCAGCCCCTTTGCAACGTGGAGGCCCTGCAGCGACCAGTGGCCGTAGACGATCCCGAAGGCGTGCTCGCGTCGCGACCACTCCCGATGCCACGCGAGCCCCTCGCCCTCCGGGCCGGGCGCCTCCGACGACCAGCTCCCGTCGGGACGCACGCTACGACCGCGGGTGAGCCGGTCCAGATCGTCCCGGGCGGGGTCGCGGGGAGCCGTGGNCGCCAACCACGCGCGCAGGGCCTCCCGGTCCCCGCGCAAGGGCGCCGCCGCCGCTTCCGCATGCGCGAGCAGGTCCGCGAGCGACCAGTCGGGATGCGAAGAAGCGTGGAGCATCACCAGCTCCTGGCTGCCCTGCCGGCTGGCAACCGCCAGCGGCCGGGAACACAACCAATCCACCCAAGAATTCGCCTCCGGGGAGTCCAGCACGTCCTGGAAGGAGTCCCAACGGGAGGGCTCGCGCACCCCCAGCGCGGACTCGAGGAGGTGAATTTCGTGATTGCCGAGCACGTAGTGGGCGCGCCCCGCCTCCACCTGCTCGCGCACCAGTCTCAGTGCGCGCAGGTTGTCGGGGCCGCGGTTGACGAGATCTCCCACCACCCACAGTTCCCAGTCTTCGCCGAAGTGCTCGCGCGCGCGCGCGAAGATCACCTCTAGTTCGTCCGCGCACCCCTGGACGTCTCCGACGAAGATCCGCTGCACGTCGCCGGCAGCATATCCAATACTTCCCCCACGGGGAAGCTCACGATCCAACCGGCTTCCGGCTGCCGCTACACTTCCCTCGCGGTCGAGCATCCTGGATGCGGGGTCAGCGACCGGCATCATCCCTTCAGCGAACCCGCGCGGCTCCGGCGCGGGTCGATGTGAGCCCGGAAACCGCATGGCACGCCGGATCATCCTCTGCGACGGGCTCGCTTCCGCCCGACTCTGGGGGCTCATCGGGACCCAGGACGACGAGGTCCTCACCTGGATCCCTCGCCGCGGCGAGTCCCGGTCGCGTCCGCCCGGCTTCCACGTCCTTCAGGGAGGGCTGTGCACCCAGGCCATCGGCCGCCTGAATCCCAAGGCCGACGACGCCTTCGCGGTGGTGAGCGACGAGGTGGCCTTCGCACGCGCGGCGGTGGGGGTCATCGCCGAAGCGGAGCCCGAAGCCCCGCTGCTGATGCTCTCCGACCGCGTGGAAGCCGAGAAACTCCCCGAGCATCGTTGCCTGCGCGCCACCGGCCTGCGCTCGCTGATCCGAGACGACGTGGACGAGGAGTTCTCGCACCTCGGCAACTTGCGGCGCCTGGTGGAACTCTACGCGCTACTGGACCCCTGCGAGAAGGTCGGCATCCTGCTGCAACCCGACCCTGATCCCGATGGCATCGCGGCCGGGGTAGCGCTTCGGGCGCTACTGGGCCGCAAGACGCCCACCGCCCCGCTGATCTCCTTCGGAGAGGTGAAGCGGCCGGAGAACATCGCGATGGTCCAGGCGCTGGGCATCGAGGTGCGCGTACTGAGTGAAGAGGAACTGGAGGAGTTCGACGCGCTGGCACTGGTGGACGTGCAGCCCACGGTGTTCAGCGAGGAGCCCCCCGAGCGCCTGCGCGAGGTGGAAGTCGTGATCGACCACCACCCGGAACGCAGCGGCTACGAGACCGTGATCCGCGATATCCGCCCCAGCTATGGGGCCACCGCGACGATCCTCACCGAGTACCTCCGCGCCGGCGACATCGAGTTGCACGCCAAGCTCGCCACGGCACTCACCTACGGGATCAAGACCGACACCCAGCTGCTGGGTCGGGAAACCAGTCCACGGGACATGGCGGCCTTCGCCTACCTCCACGCCCATCACAGCCCCGCCCTGCTGCGGCGCATCGAACGACCGGCGCTTCCCCGCGACGGCTTGCGGGCGATGGGGCGGGCGCTGGCCCGGACCGAGATCGTCGACGGCATCCACTTGCTGGTGCTGGGCCGCGTTCGCGAGGACGTGATTCCGCAGGTCGCCGACCTGGGCCTGCAGGCCGAGGGCGCGGAGTGGGCGATCGCCGCCGGCATCGTACAGCGCGACCTGGTGTTCTCGGTCCGCAACGTGGGCTACGTGCGCGCGGCCGGCGACGTGGTGCGCGCGGTGGTGGAGGGCCTGGGCGTCGGCGGCGGACACCGCTCCATGGCCAAGGGAATCATCCCCCTCAAGGCCTTCCGCGAGGTCTACGGAGCCACCACCCGGCCGGTGATCCGTGAGGCGCTGCTCGACGCCTTCACCCGCGCCATCCACCGCGACGACTGATGGATGTGACCCGCTGCCATCGGGCAGGCGGGCCAGCGGACAACCCGGGCTACGCTTGCGAGCCTCGACAGGGGGGGAAGGAGATCGGCATGGCTGCGCGGGTGGTGATCCCGGGCCTCGCGGAGGTCGGCGATTACACCGGCGCTTCGCTGGGCTGCACGGACTGGCTGGCCATCGACGCGGAGCGAATCGAGCGCTTCGAGCGCGCCACCGGGTCTCCCGACAGGCTGCGTGGCGAGCACTCGCCCGACCCTTCGGGAGGGACCCCGGAGCCGGCCACGGCGCCCGGCGAGTTGCTGCTTGCGCTGGTCCCCGGGCTGCTGCCGCGCCTGCTCGTAATCGAGGGCTGGAAGACCGCGGTCAACACCGGCGCCGAGAACTGCCGCTTCGAGGCCGCGGTTCGCGCCGGCTCCCGGGTGCGCATGCACGCCCGCTTCCAGCGCGGCCGCAGCCTGCCCGGCGGCGGCTGCCGGGTGGTGATCGACGTGGAATTCGAACTGGAGGGCTCTGCGCAGCCGGCCTGCCGAGCCAGCGTCGTCTACCTCTACTTCGCGTAGACGGCGTCCCTCCCTTCCCCACGAGGCGCCCCCACCCCGGGTGCGAGAGGCAACGCTTGACGCCCCCCACCCGTCAGCCGATCCTCGACCCGTGCGAATCGCCCTCGCCCAACTCAATCCCACCGTCGGCGACCTCACCGGTAATCGACTCCTGGTGGAGGAGGCCGTGGACCGCGCTGCGGCCGCGCGGGCCGATGTGTTGGTGGTGCCGGAGCTGGTCCTCAGCGGCTACCCCCCCATGGACCTGCTGGAGCGCGAGGGCTTCGTGGCCGACCAGGTCCGCGAGTTGAAAACCCTGGAAGCGGCCAGCCAGCGCGTGCCCATCGTGCTGGGAGCCGTGCTGCCCGGAGCAGGCGCCCGCGAGCTGATGAACGCTTGCGTGCTGCTGGCCGGCGGCAAGCGGGTGGCGGTGCGCGCCAAATCCCTGCTCCCCACCTACGACATCTTCGACGAAAAGCGATATTTCACTCCCGCCTCGAAGCGTGAGACCGTGGCGCTGGGCACACGGACCGTGGGTCTCACGGTCTGCGAGGACACCTGGGTGGAGCCCCTGGGCTACGCGCTGGACCCGGTGGGAGACCTGGTCGCCGCGGGCGCCCGTCTGGTCTTCAACCCCTCCTGTTCCCCCTGGCACGTTGGAAAGAGCGAGCAGCGCCGGCGCATGATCGCGGAGCTGGCAGCGCGTCACTCCGTGCCGGTGATCTTCGTCAACCAGGTCGGCGGCAACGACGAGCTGCTCTTCGACGGCGGTTCCTTCGCGTCCTGCGCGTCCGGACGCGTGCACGGCGCCCTGCCCCTCTTCGAGACCGCGTTCGGCGTGCTGGAGCTACCGGGCGAAGCCGGCCTGTCGCCCGATGCGGTGGAGGATCCCGAAGAGGTCGTGCAGCTCGAGCGGGGGCTGGTGTTGGGCATCCGCGACTACTTCCGGAAACTCGGCCTGCCGCCACAGGCGGTCGTGGGACTCTCGGGTGGTATCGATTCCGCGGTGACCGCCCATCTCGCAGTGGAAGCGCTGGGCGCCGAAGGGGTGCTCGGCGTCGCCATGCCGGGCCCCTTTTCCTCCGCGCACAGCGTCGAAGACGCGCGCGCGCTGGGAGACAACCTCGGCATCGAGGTGCGGAACGTGGACATCGGCCGCCTCTACGCTGTCTACCGAGAAATCTTTGCCTCGCTCTTCGGCGAGCGCGACGACTACGGGATCGCCCAGCAGAACATCCAGTCGAGGATCCGCGGTTCGATCCTGATGTCGATCTCCAATGCGGAGAACCGGCTGGTGCTGGCCACCGGCAACAAGAGCGAACTCTCCGTCGGCTACTGCACGCTCTACGGGGACACCGTCGGTGGGCTGTCGGTGCTGGGGGACGTCTACAAGCACGACGTCTACGCATTGGCGCGCTTCGCAAATTCGGCGCGCCAGCGCATCCCGCCGCGCACCCTCGAGAAACCGCCCTCCGCGGAACTCGCTCCCGATCAACTCGATTCCGACGACCTTCCCGACTACCCGCTTCTCGACGCGATTCTCCGGCAGGCCATCGAGGGCCTGCGCGGAGCTTCCAGCATCGAGCCACCCCCGGGCGCCAGCGCCGAGACGGTGCGGGAGGTCCTCGGGCGTCTCGACCGCAACGAGTACAAGCGCCGCCAGTCGCCACTGGTGCTGCGCACCTCCCCGAAGGCCTTCGGTTCCGGCCGCCGACTCCCCATCGTCCACCGCTACTGAGGGTCGACCCGGGAACCCGGAGTGAAGACCCCGAGGCAGGGGCGCCGAGTGCGCGCCCGCTCAGGCCTCGGCGGCGATGGGCCGCACGTTCTCGGCGCGCGGGCCGCGCGGGCCCTCCTGCACCACGTACTCCACCACGTCACCCTCGGAGAGTGCGTCGTACTCGTTGGCGCCGAGCCCGGAGCGGTGGAAGAAGACCTCCTTGCCGTCTTCCCCGCGCACGAAGCCAAAGCCCCGATCGGGAACCAGCTTCTTGACCTTTCCCCGCACCTTCGGCCCGGTGGGCACGTTGTGCGCGGGTGCGCGGCGGCCGCGCGCGCGGCCACGGCCTCGGCCACGGCCGGTGGAGTAGCGGTCGATTTCCACGAATTCCTCGCGGAACAGGTCGATGGCCACCATGAGATCCTGCATGTCGTCGCTGCTCGGGCTCAGCAGCACCTCGCTGTCGCTCACATCCACCACGGAGTACCGCAAGCCCGTGTTCTTGTGTACGACCACCGAGCCGTTCTCGAGCTCTTGCATCGTGATCATGCCGAGAAACCTCGCGGTCAAAACCGCACAGCGGAAGTGGACCCCCGGGCTCGCTCGTCACGTTGGCGCTGGAGGAATGACACCGTTCAGCGCATTCGGGCTACCACATCGGCTTCGAGCCGCCGGAACCGCCGGGGGTCGCAGCGTAGGGAACGCTTCCCAGCGGGTCAAATCCGGCTTCCGGCGCGCCTATTCGTGCCGTTCCCCGTGCCTCGGTAGCAGCGCGGAGAACTGAGACGGCTAGATTACCCCCAAGGGAGCCGTGACNANGCACGTACACGNGATCTGTCGCCACATCGCCTCGCTGCTGCTGGCGGTGACCGCAATCTCCGGGGCCGCCGAGTCCAGCCGGCTCCGCGTGGCGACCAGCGGCGACTATCCGCCCTTCAGCGTCGCAGCTCCGGGTACGCCCAGCGGCTACCGGGGCTTTGAGATCGCCCTGGTCGAGCGTTTCGCCGCGGAGCGCGGCATCGAGATCGAGTGGCTGCGCTTCCGCTGGCCCCAGCTGCTCGAAGACCTTGCGGCCGGGCGCTTCGATGTCGCCGCGTCGGGGATCACGCTGCGACCCGAGCGCTCCGTGGCCGGCCGCTTCAGCGTCGCCACTGCGGAGAGCGGCGCGGTCGCGCTGGTCGCCGATCCGGCGGCCCACCCCACGCTCGAATCCCTCGACTCGCCTCGCGTGCGCATCGGCGTGAACGCGGGCGGACATCTCGAGCGGGTCGCCGATCAGCGCTTCCCCCGTGCCACCCGGATCGCCATTCCCGACAACCGGGGAGTGCTCGCAGCCCTCGCCGCGGGCCAACTCGATGCCGTGGTCAGCGATACCCACGAGGCCACGCTCTGGCGAAGGGAACTCCCCGGCAGCGCCTCCCTCGGTCCCTTCACCCGCGACCGCAAGGCGTGGCTGCTGGGCGCCGCCCAGGCGGCGCTGGCCGCCGAGCTGGACGACTGGCTGCTGGCCCGCGAGGCGGACGGCAGCCTGGCAGAGCTGCGAGACAGCGAACTCGGTGAAGCCGGCCCGCCCAGCGCGGAGCCGCTGCGGGCACTCTGTGCCGCACTCGACGAGCGGCTGTCGCTGATGCGCTGGGTGGCAGTCGCCAAGCGCCGCGGGGGCCTGCCCCTGGAGGTCCCGGAACGCGAAGCGCGCGTGGTGGCAGCGGCGTTGGCCGCCGTCTCGGAGGCGGCCCTGCGGGCAGGGCGCCCTGATCCACCCCAGGACGCGGTGGAGGATTTCTTCCGCGCCCAGTTCGAAGCCGCCAAGCAGCTCCAACGCAGCGCGCTCTCGGACTCCGAGTTGCCATCCGGAGAGCGTGTTCCGGACCTCCAGGAGCAACTGCGGCCCGCGCTATTGCGGATCGGGGAGCGCGTAGCGCGCCTGATCGTCGCGCTTCCCTCCGAGGGAGTCGACGCCCAGCGCGTGGAGGAGGTCGTGCGCGCAGAATTACGCGTGCCTCAGCTCTCCCCGGCCTCTCGGCAACGACTGACGCGGGCCCTGCTGGCGCTCGCGAAGGCGACGGCCGCTCAGCGCACCAGCACGCGGGCCAGCAGCCCCGCCAGCACGGGCAACGCCAGGCAGACCGCGTAGCGCAGCAGCGCGAACCTCCAACCGAGAATCGGCACCTCCCAGGCCACCAGGCGATGCAGCGCCAGCAGCGCCCAGCCGGAAAGGAAGGCCACCACCGCTCCCGTCGCAGCTCCCCCGCGCAGCAACACCACCGCCAGCGGCATCGCGATGAAGGGGCCCGAGGGTGTCAGGATGCCCGCAGCGGTGCCCAGCAGAATGCCCCGCAAACCGGACTCCTCGCCCATCCACGCGCTCATGGCATCCCTGGGCAGGAGCTGGTCCGCGAAGCCAGCCGCCAGCAACGACACCACGATGATGGGCGCGAAGCGCGCCAGCAACGCCCAGCCCTGGGAGAAGCCCAGGCCCAGCAGTTCGGTGCCGCCGCGCAGGTACGCGAAGCCTGCCAGCACCAGCAGCAGGCACGCCATCAAGATGAGTGTGCTGTCGAACAAACGCCTCTCCTTCCGCCCCGCCAAGCTGCTCATGACGCGGGTCCGATGACGGACAGCGCCTGGGGCAGGAGCTCGCAACGGGCAGGCAGGCTGCCCAGCAACTCGCCGTCGATTTCGATCGGAACGGGTCCAGCCCTGCCGCGGGCCTCGAGCACCCGACCCCTGTGGAGCGAGACAGCGGGATCGTCCAGGTGCGCTCCCCGGTAGATGGAAGCGAGCTTCCAGAAGAGCACCCGCCTCGGCACCTCCGTGACCAACACGACATCGAAGAGGGCATCGTCCAGCGCCGCCGTCGGGGCCAACTGCATACCCCCGCCGAACCAGCGGCCATTGGCGGCGGCACCGAGCAGCAGTGCACCCTCGTACAGCGGCTTGCCATCCAGTGCGAGGGAAAGCGGCGCCGCGCGATAGCGCCGGACCGCCCGCAGGGTGGCGAGCAGAAAAGCGAGCCTCCCCCCCAACCCGCTGGGACCGCGAAGCTTCAGCTCGTTGACGAGCCCACTGATGCCGAAGCTCGTCACGTTTACGCAGTAGGACACACAGTCGCCGCCATCGCGGTCGAGATGGTTCACGCGAATCGCGTCCACCGGTCGCGCGGCGCCCCGCGCCAGCACCTCGATGGCCCCGGGCAGATCGAGGGGCACGCCCAGGCTGCGCGCATAGTCGTTCCCGGAGCCCATGGGCAGGAGGCCCAGCTGCGCGTAGCCCGCCAGCTCGTGGGCCAGCAGGCCCGTGGCCACCTCCGAGAGCGTGCCGTCTCCACCCACCGCCAGCACGCGCTCGCAGCCCGCGCGCACTCCCTCCCGGGCGATGCGCCGGGCATCGCGCGGACCGCGCGTGAACTCGACCTCGAGGGGTCCCAATACTTCGCGCAGCCTCGCCTCCACCGCAGGCCAGCGCGCCGCGGTCGCCCCGCTGGCACTGGAGGGNTTCACGATCGCCAGGGTTCGCAGCGCCACGCGGGCAGCTTAGCCCGCAGCCGCGGAGTGCACGCCGGATCGGGCCCGTAGTTCGCGGCGCCCGCTCAGCTGGCAGCGCGCAGCAGGTTGAGCGCCGAGCCGGCCCGGAACCAGTCGATCTGTTCCTCGTTCAGCGTGTGTCGGGCCGAGAAACCCTCCACGCCCCCGGAGGCGTGGTGGAGCCGAACCGCCACGGGTGCTCCCGGCACCAACTCCGCGAGCCCGAGCATGCTGATGCGGTCGCCCTGCTGGACCTTCTCGTAATCCGCGGGATCCTCGAAGCAGAGCGGAAGCACCCCTTGCTTCTTGAGGTTGGTCTCGTGGATCCGCGCGAAGCTGCGCACCAGCACGGCGGCGGCACCGAGCAGCCGCGGGGACATGGCGGCGTGCTCGCGGGAACTCCCCTCTCCGTAGTTCTCATCGCCCACCACCACCCAGCGCAAACCCTCCGCGTGGTAGTGCCGGGCGATCTCCGCGATCGGAAGCCCGGACTCGCCAGAGAGTGCGTCGGTGGCGACCCCCGTCTCGCCGCTGAAGGCGTCCACCGCGCCAGAGAGCATGTTGTCGCTGATGTTTTCCAGGTGCCCTCGGAAACGCAGCCAGCGTCCCGCCGGCGAGATGTGGTCGGTGGTGCACTTGCCCTGGGCCTTCACGAGCAGCGGCAATTCGACAAAATCCTGGCCGTCCCAGGGCGTGAAGGGCGCGAGCAACTGCAGGCGTTCGCTGTCCGGGGCCACCGCAACCTCGACGCCTTCCCCGCTCGCAGGGGGCTCCTCGTAGCCCGCGTGACTCGTCACGAAACCCGCCGGCGGAACGTCCGGCGCCTGTGCGGGAGGCTGCAGGTGGTAGGGTCCGGCGGCGCCCTCGATCTCGGCGGACAGGGGATCCCGCGCCAGCGAACCCGAGAGCGCGTAGGCGACCACCACCTCCGGGCTCGCGATGAACGAACAAGTGCCCGCGTTGCCGTCGTTGCGCTTGCGGAAGTTTCGGTTGTAGGAGTTGATGATCGAATTGGGCTCGCTCTCTCCCACGTCATCGCGCTTCCACTGCCCGATGCAGGGGCCACAGGCGTTGGCGAGCACCGTGCCCCCGATCGCCTCGAAGTCGTCCAGCTGGCCATCGCGCTGGATGGTGAGGTGGATCTGCTCCGAGCCCGGTGTCACGAACAGCGCCATCTTCGCCGCGTCTCCCTGGGCCCGGGCCTGACGGGCGACGTCCGCCGCGCGCTCCAGATCCTCGTAGGAGGAGTTCGTGCAGCTGCCGATGAGCGCGGAGGTGAGTCGCTCCGGATAGCCGTTTTCGCGCGCGTCCTGGGCCATGCGCGAGACGGGGCGCGCCAGGTCCGGGGTATGAGGGCCCACCACGTGGGGCTCGAGGCTCGACAGATCGATCTCCACCACCTCGTCGAAGTAGCGCTGGGGATCCGCATCCACTTCCGGGTCCGCGCAGAGCAGGTCCGCCTGCGCCTCCGCGAGGTCCGCGATGGCCGCGCGTCCGGTGGCGCGCAGGTAGTGGACCATGCGGGTGTCGAAGGGGAAGATCGAGGTGGTGGCCCCCAGCTCGGCTCCCATGTTGGTGATGGTGCCCTTGCCCGTGCAGCTGATGGAGCCCGTTCCCGGACCGAAGTACTCGACGACGCGATTGGTGCCGCCCTTCACGGTGAGGATCTCGCAGACCTTGAGGATCACGTCCTTGGGGGACGCCCAGCCATCCAGGCTGCCCGTGAGGCGCACGCCCACCCGCTTCGGGTACAGAACCTCCCAGGGGAAGCCTGCCATCACGTCCACCGCGTCCGCACCCCCCACCCCGCAGGCGAACATGCCGAGTCCACCGGCGTTCGGCGTGTGGGAATCTGTACCCAGCATCATGCCGCCGGGAAACGCGTAGTTCTCGAGCACCACCTGGTGGATGATGCCAGCGCCCGGACCCCAGAAACCGATTCCGTAGCGCGCCGAGGCGGCGCGCAGGAAGTCGTAGACCTCCCGGTTGGTCTCCCGCGCGGTGTCCATGTCCCGCATCGCACCGAGGTGGGCCTGGATGAGGTGGTCACAGTGCACCGTGGAGGGCACCGCGGTCTCGTTGCGGCCCGCCAGCATGAACTGCAGGAGCGCCATCTGGGCCGTGGCATCCTGCATGGCAACTCGATCCGGCCGAAGCCGCACGTAGCTCTCCCCCGGCGAAAGCTCCTCGCCCTCCGGGTCTGCGAGGTGGCCCAGGAAGATCTTCTCCGCGTAGCTGAGTGGCCGGCGGAGGCGGCGGCGCGCGACCTCCAAGTTCTCTCTCAACTTCTCGTAGACGCGGGCGACGAGATCAGGCGTGGACTCGATGGTGGGCATGGGTCTCCAACTCAGGAGCAGCAGGGTAGCGCGGCGGTCGACGGCGGCAGGCGTCCCGGGCCCGCGCACGCACTCAGGGGGGAAACTCTGCGAGTTCCTGCCAGAGATGCGCGGAGGCGCGCGACGCGCGCTGGAAGTCCGAGAGATCCAGGCTCTCGTTCTCCCCATGCGCGTTGCAGGGTGGGTCCTCGAGGCCCAGCAACAGGGCGGGCACGCCCCCCAGCACCTCCACGAAGGGACCCACGAAGGGAATCGTGGCCCCGCAGCCGATGGTCACCGGCTCACACCCGTAGCCCGCGGCCAGGGCGCGGCGCGCCGCCTCGAAGGCGGGGCCTTCGGCGACGGTCTTCCAGCCCGGTACTGCTGCGTGGAGCCGGGTGCTCACCCGCACCCCCACGGGCGCATCGCGTTTCAACGTGTCCGCCAGCAGCGCCGCCACCCGCTGGGGATCCTGGCCCGGGGCGGTGCGCACGCTGACCCGCGCCCGCGCCTGGGAAACCAGTTGGTTGGCGGCACCGGCCAGCGGCATAGCCTCGAGGGCGGTGAGCGCCAGCGCGGGCCGGTACCAGAGTCGCTCGTAGACGCTGTACTCGGCTTCACCGCTGAACTCCGCCCCTCCCCCCATGCCCGCATCGGAACGGAATGCCTCGGCGTCGAAGGGCAAGGCCTCGAGTCCAGACCGCTCCGCCTGGGTGAGCGGGGGCACGTCATCGGACAACCCGGCCACCGCGATGACCCCTCGGTCATCCACCAGCCGCGCGCAGATGCGCGTGAGCGCGGCAGCGGCGTCGGGCACCGGCCCGCCCCACATGCCGCTGTGGATGGGGTGGTCGAGGGCGCGCACCGTCACGTCGAGCGACACGATGCCGCGCAGGCTGGTGGTGAGAGAGGGCAGCCCGGTAGCGAGGTTGGCGGTGTCCGAGAGCACCAGCACGTCCGACTGCAGGCGCTCGCGGTATCCGCGCAGGAAGTCTGCCAAATGCCCGGAGCCGATCTCCTCCTCACCCTCCACCAGGAACTTCAGGTTCAGCGGCAAGCCTTCCCGGGCCTCCAGCCAGGCGCGGATGGCGGCCGTGTGCAGGACGATGCCCGCCTTGTCGTCCACCACCCCGCGGCCGTAGAGACGCCCGTCGGGGCGGATGCAGGGCTCGAAGGCGGGCGTCTCCCAATGCTCCAGGCGCCCGGGAGGCTGAACGTCGTGATGCGCGTAGACGAGCGCGGTGGGGGCATCGGGCCCGGCACCCAGCCAGTCCCCCACCACGTAGGGGTGCGCGCCCGGGATCCGCAGTACCTCCACGTTCTGCAGTCCAGCGCGCGAGAGCAGCGCGGCGACCGCAAGTGCCGAGCGCTCCAGCTCTGCGGCATCGAAGCCCGCTGCCGAGACACCGGGGATCCGCGACAACTCCACGAGTTCGTCGACGGACTCGTCGGAGCGCCTCTCCAGCGCCGCGAGTACGTCCGAAATGTCCCTCACGCCGCCCAGGCTAGCCCGCAGCGCGCCTCCGCCGCGACAATTCGGAGCCCCGAGCGGAAGCTGGGGGAAGGCGCGTTAGGATAGGCGGCATGCAGCCCACCTCCCATCGTGTCCGAGGCGCGCACGACCTCGACCTGCAGCTCTTCGAGTGGAGTCAGGACAGGGTCCCCCTGCTGATGCTCCATGGCTTCGGGAACGAGGCGCGGATCTGGAGCGAGTTTGCGCCCCACGTGGCCCCCCACTACCGCACCCTGGCACTCGACCAGCGCGGCCACGGCCATTCGGACTGGGACTCACAGGCCCGCTACGACCCGGAATCCATGCGAGAAGATCTCGAGCAGGTCACCGATACCCTGGCGCTGGATCGCCTGGTGCTGGTGGGGCACTCCATGGGCGGTCGCGTCGCCACGCTCTTCGCGGGACGCCATCCCGAACGCATGGCCGGACTCGTACTGGTGGACATCGGTCCCGAGCTCGATCCCCGCGGTCCTCTACGCATGCGCGGGGAGATCAGCGCGCACCGCAATCCGCGCTTCGAGTCGATCGAAGACTACGCGCGAGTAGTCGCCCACAACCATCCGGTCGCCAGCCCGGAAGCGGTGGCGCGCATGGCGAAAGACGAACTTCGCCAGTGCGACGACGGCCTCTACGAGCTTCGGATGGACCCGGCGCTGCGCGAACGCTTCGACGAAGACGACCCGGAGGCCCGGGCACTGGAGGAGCGCGCCATCGCCGACCAGTGGCAGGCGCTCGGCAACATCTCCTGCCCGACCTTGGTGGTGCGCGGTGCCGCCTCGGACTTCCTCTCCCCCGAGATCGCGGACCGCATGGTGGACGAGGTACTCGAAGACGGGCGTTTGGCGGTGGTCCCCCAGGCCGGCCACTCGGTGATGAGCGACAACCCGGCGGGCTTCCTGGACGCGGTCGCGGACTTCGCGCTCGCCCCCGGATGAATTCCGCGGCGTCCAGGATCGGGACCCACGCAACACCCAGGAGAGTCGCACGGGGGTACGAGGCGTCCGCTACACTGCGCGCTCCCATACCGACCGAAGGCACCTGACAGGAGAGCCGGTGACGAAGTTCGGAATGCTGAGGCTCGGGGGCGCCTTGGCGATCTGCCTGGGAGTTTCCACGCTAGCGCCAGGTAGCCGGGCGGAGAGCCCAAACGGCGTGGAATCCGTCGAGGCCCTGCACGCAGCGCTCCTCGCGGTCATGCGGGACGCCGAGACGCTGGGCTACGAGGGACGTTCCGTCCAGCTGGCGCCCGTGATCCCCCTTCATTTCGACGTCGAGTTCATGGCCCGCAAGGCGGTAGGACGGCATTGGGAGAAGGCCAGCGACGAGGAGAAACAACGCTACCTGGAGAGCTTCGGCCGCTTCATGGTCGCCAACTACGCGGGGCGCTTCGACGGCTACTCGGGGCAGAGCTTCGAGACGCTGGGCGAGGAGTCCGCGCGTTCCGAGACGTTACTGGTCAGGACGCAGCTGGTCGATCCCACCGACAAGAACGTCGAACTCTCCTATCGGCTGCGGCAAGTCCCCGAGGGCTGGAAGATCATCGACATCTACATGGACGGAACCGTGAGCGAGCTGGCGCTGCGGCGCTCGGAGTTTTCCTCGGTCGCAAAGCGCCAGGGATTCGACTCGTTGATCGAGACCCTGAACGCGAAGATCGCCAAGCTCGCTGCCGGCGGGTGAGCGAGCGCCGGCGTTATCCCCCCGGACCGCGCGCGGGAGTGACCTCGACCGCCAGTTTGGTGGTCTCGACCTCCTCGTTCAAGACCCCACGGATCTGGGCCTCCCGGCTCTGCAGGTACGCGCTTCGCAGTGCGGCG
>JABSQX010000130.1:16962-21724 GCA_013215615.1 Myxococcales bacterium
TTCATGCCCTCCATGGGGTCGCGACTCTCGTGAGCGGCGAGATCGGATTCGTACTCGGCGTCGAGATCGTCCGGAAAATCGGAGTAGGCGCGAATACCGAGGGCGACATCGGGACCGATCGGAGCGCCGGTGGGAACGGCCGCCACGGTGAGGGCGACGGGCTCCGCGAGCCGCGTCGTCGCGAAATCCTCGGAGGCCGCTGTTGCGGACACCAGTAGTATCGCCAGCGCACTCGGCAGGGCCAAGGCCGGCGGGCACTTCCTCGACTGCACGCCGACCTCCTGAACAGGGGCACGCTGCAGATGGCCGCCCCACCTACGTCATCCCACGGCCCGATCTGCGAGAGCGGAGTTTAGGAGGGATCCCGCTCGCTCCCAAATCCGCACGGTTCCCCTCGGGGCAATGGATCTGGTGACGGCCAGCGCTTCCCTGCGGTAGCCTTGGGACCCCCGCGGACCTCCCGGTCAAGTATCCGGCCGGGTATGCCGCTCAATCTCGGATCTCCCCCGAGCCGCCGCGGTCACGAAACGCGAGGCGGCAGAACTCAGCGAGCCTCAGCGAATCGGCCTGAACGGCACTCCATAGCGCGCTGCGGACTCACCGAGAGCACCACCCCCAGGACGGAGACCAGAGGCGTGGACATCTTCAGCAAGTGCTCGGAGAACGCGGGCCGACAACGCGCGGCGCGTGAGGGCGGCGTCTACACCTACTACCGTTCGATCTCGTCCGCCCAGGACCCGCTGGTGATCCACCAGGGCAGCGAACTGGTGATGCTCGGCTCCAACAACTACCTCGGACTCACCAGCCACCCGGAGGTAAAAGAGGCCGCCCGCCTTGCCCTGGCCCACTACGGCACCGGCTCCGCGGGGTCGCGCCTGCTCAACGGCACCCTCGACATCCATGTCGAACTCGAGGAGAGCCTCGCGCGCTTCATGAATCGCGAAGCAGCCCTCACCTTCTCCACCGGCTTCCAGGTGAATCTGGGGGTCCTCTCCTGCCTGCTGGGCCGCTCGGACGTAGCGATCCTCGACTCGCTGGACCATGCCTGCATCATCGATGGCTGTCGCCTGGGCTTCGGCAAGACCTATAAGTACCGCCACAACGACATGGAGGATCTCGAGAAGAAACTCGAGGTCGTCTGCGACGGCCGTGGTGCCCTGATCGTGGTAGACGGCGTCTTCTCCATGGAGGGGGACCTCGCCGACCTTCCCGCCATCGCGGCCCTCAAGCGCCGCTTTGGAACACGTCTGATGGTGGACGATGCCCACGGTCTCGGGGTGCTGGGCACCCACGGGCGCGGAACCACCGAGCACTTCGGCCTCGAGCAGGACGTCGACCTCGTGATGGGGACCTTTTCGAAGGCCTTGGCCACAGTGGGTGGTTTCATCAGCGGCGACGCATACGTAATCGACCACATCAAGCACAATGCCCGCAGCCAGATCTTCTCGGCAGCTCCTCCGCCGGCCTCGGTGGGAGCTGCCATGAAGGCGCTCGAGATCGTCGAGCGCGAGCCCGATCGTCGCAAACAGCTCTGGGAAAACACCGACTACATGAAGCGCGCCCTCGATGGCATGGGCTTCGACACGGGGGAGTCGGAATCCCCGGTGATTCCCGTGGTGGTGGGAGACGACATGGCGGCGTGGAAGATGACCCGTCGCCTGCAGGAAGAAGGGGTCTTCGTGAACCCCGTGGTGTCACCCGCGGTCCCCGAGGGCCGGGCGATGATCCGCACCTCCTACATGGCTACGCATACCCGTGAGCATCTCGACCGGGCGCTGGAGGCCCTGTCCTCCGTGGGACGCGAGATGGGGCTCATCGGGTAGCCGGAGGCCGCCGCGACGCAGCTCCGGGAGGGGGGGTTGCGCGGAGCCCCGGAAATCGTGTTCACTTTAGGCGGTGACGGAATCTGCGAGGCTACTCGCGTAGACCGTCTGCCCGTCCGGTCGCCCGTCTCGGGACAGGCGCCCGGTGATTGCATCACGAGTTCTGTGGCCGCCGCCTGTCGAGGTCCGGTCTCGGGGCCTGGAAAGCGAAGGAAGGATGGCCTTCCCGGTCGACGAAGCATACGAAGCCCGGCCCGAAACACGCGCCNAGCCGGCCCTACACGCAACCGAAGCTTCATGGAGAAAGCGCAGACGATCCCAGGACGTCGTTGCAGGAACCGAGAACAGCGGATGATCATCCTCCACAGCGCACTTCTCGACAGCGGGCTCTTCCTGTGGGCCGAGGCGCCCGTCGGCCCCGAGCCGGCCGAGCGCCAGAACGGTGCCGCAGCGCGCAGCGCGAGCGACGTGCCCGACTATCCCTTCTCCGCCGACTTCGACAGCCTGGCCCGCACGATCCGGAACCTGCCCGTCGGCTTTCGCCCGACGCGCAGGCGCCTGCAGGGCGCCACCGCCTGGCTCCCCACCCAGGGGAAACAGCCGCACTCCTCGAGCGAACTGATCGGCCAAGCCCCGAACGGCCGGGGCAAGCTTCGCATCGCTCCCTGGCGGGTGGAGGGACTGCTCCTCGATCCCTCCGAATCCCTCCGGGTGCTCACCGCCTACGAGGAACGGGCCCACACGCTCCACGGCCTCGTGAGCGGTCGCGACTTCTCGTTCTGGATCCAGGCCCTGCGCTTCGCGGGCTCGCTGGTGGCGCGTCAGCGTTACCTGCCCGACCTCGAGCAGCGGGAGGCCCAGTGGCACGCGTACTGGCGTCCGGTATGGCTCGGGGACGACGCAGACGAGCGCGATCGCCTGGCGCAGCGCATGCCCGCGGCCGCCCGGGCGCTGGCCCTGGAAACAGCTCCCGAGGCCCCTCGCGATTCTGCGAGCCAGCGACTGGAAAGCTTCGTGTCAGCGGCCGTCGACCAGATCGTACGGCGCCAGGATGGGCGCGCGGAACTGGTTTCCGAGAACGGTGAGAAGCAGTCGAACGACCGGAGACGCCGGGACGGCAACGTCTACGACCAGTGGCTGCGAGCGCTGCGGAACCCCGACTCCCGCGTGTCTGGACAGCCCGCGGATCTCGAGAACCTGGATCAGCAGATCCGGCAGTGGCGCGAACC
This sequence comes from Myxococcales bacterium, assembly GCA_013215615.1. GTDB lineage: Bacteria > Myxococcota_A > UBA9160 > UBA9160 > SMWR01 > JABSQX01. The sequence continues at coordinate 20,015 of JABSQX010000130.1, forward strand.
CATCGACCAAGCGGCGCGCGCGCCCTTCCGCCTGTGTTTCCGCCTCGAGGAACCCAGCAACGGCGCGGAGGAAGGCGACGGGCAACCCCGCCCGAGGCGCAACGGACGCTCCCGCAAGAAGGGCGACTCGGTGCGTCCCGGGCAACGACGCTGGTACGTACGCTATCTCCTCCAGGGCACCGAGGATTCGGGCCTGATGGTGCCAACCGCCGACGCCTGGATCACCCGCGGTCGCAAGGCCGCCGCGTTGTCGCGAATGGGCGCGGACCTCCACGAGACTCTGCTCGCCTCCCTGGGACAGGCCGCGGGCGTCTGTCCCCGCATCGAGGAGACTCTTCGCTCCCGCAAGCCATCGGGTTATTCGCTCGACGCGCGCGGTGCCTACGATTTCCTCACGGTCACCGCCCCGGCGCTCGAGCAGGCGGGTTTCGGGACCACGCTTCCCGACTGGTGGACGGGTAGCGGAACCGAGCACCGGCTATCGGTACGCGCACGCGTCCACACCCCACCGCTCGCGGAGGCCGGCGAGCCCTCGCTCGACGATACCCTGGACTTCGACTGGGAGATCTGCATCGGCGGACGCGCGCTCTCCAAGCGCGATCTCGACGAGTTGGCCCGCCTCAAGGAGCCGCTGCAATCGGTGCGGGGACACTGGGTGGAAACCGGCGTCGAGGAGATCCACGCGGCCCTCGAATTCTGGAACAACCGCAAGGCGGGCTCCGTCACCGCCCGCGAACTAGTGCGCCTCGCCCTGGGTAGCGCAGACACGTCGGCGGGAATTCGCTTCGACGGTGTCGCGGCCACCGGCTGGATGGAGGAGTTGCTCGCACAGTTGCAGGACAAGGAGCAGATCGACCGGGTCGAGGCACCCGAGCGATTCGTGGGAGAGCTGCGTCCCTACCAGGAGCTCGGCTACGACTGGCTGGATTTCCTTCGCTCCTGGGGTCTTGGCGCATGCCTCGCGGATGACATGGGCCTGGGCAAGACCATCCAGACCCTGGCTCTACTTCAGCGGGAGCGGGAGCGCGGCGAGGACCGCCCCGCCCTGATCGTCTGCCCCACCTCCGTGCTCGCGAACTGGGAACACGAAGCCGGACGCTTCACGCCCGGACTCACCAGCTACGTGCACCACGGACCCGGCAGACCGCGGGGGTGGGAGTTCCTCCAGCAGGCCCAGGACCACGGCATCGTGCTCACCAGTTACGCGTTGCTGCAACGCGACCTGGAAGATCTCTCCATGTTGCAGTGGGCGGGACTGATCCTCGACGAGGCCCAGAACATCAAGAACCCCGACACCAAGCAGTCCCGCGCCGTTCGAGCACTAGTCGCCGACTACCGCGTCGCACTCACGGGCACACCCGTCGAGAACCATGTCGGAGATCTCTGGTCCATCATGGACTTCCTGAACCCGGGCTCCCTGGGTTCGGAGCCGGAGTTCAAACGCTCCTTCTTCCTGCCCATCCAGGCACACCGCGACCGGGAGGCCTCGGAACGCCTGCAGAAGATGACGGGGCCCTTCATCCTGCGGCGCCTCAAGACCGACCGCTCGATCATCTCGGACCTGCCCGAGAAGCTGGAGATGAAGGTCTTCTGCGCACTCACCGGTGAACAGGGCCAACTCTACGAGGGAATCGTCGAGGAGGCCGAGAAGAAGATCCAGGACGCCGAGGGCATCGAGCGGCGTGGAGTGATCCTGGCGACGCTTTCGAA
>JABSQX010000131.1 GCA_013215615.1 Myxococcales bacterium
GGCAACGGTCTCGTCTCGCTGCTGGGTGTGCGACCGCCCACGCGCATGGAGGCCGCGCATTCGCCCGAGGAGTTGTCCATGCTGGTTTCCGAATCCCGCGCGGCGGGCCGCATCCGGCCCTACGCGGGGCGCATCCTGGGCAACGTCTTCCGACTCTCCCGCACCCGCGTGCGAGACGTAATGGTGCCCAGGGAGCGCGTCTTGGCGGTGGAGCGCAACACCCCGGCCGATGAGCTTCTGGAACTGATGCGCGAGACCCGCTACACGCGGTTGCCCGTCTACGAGGGCAGCCTCGACGAGATGGTGGGCATCCTGCACACAAAAGATCTGCTGCGCGTCACCGCTGCCGAGCGCCTGAGCATCCTCGAGGACGCCATCCGCCCGGTCAGCTTCATCCGCTCCGACCTGCTGGTGGTGGATGCGCTGCGCCAGTTTCGACGCGGCCGGCGCCACCTGGCGGTGGTGCGCGATGCAGACGGCCCGGTGCTGGGAGTCTGTACGCTCGAGGACGTGCTCGAGGAAATCGTGGGCGAGATCGAGGACGAGCACGATGAGCCCACCCCGGCCGGCAGCGACTAGGGGGGGTCGCGCTGCCGCTCGCCTGCCGCTTCAGCCCCGCGGGCGGGCAGCCGATTTCCATTCTGGGGAAGGTGAAGTTGAAGAGCACACAAATGGTCGGAGAGAGCGGCGAGGCCTCGTTCTCCTTTGGCGACGTCGTGGTTCTCTGCGATGGATCGCTGGCGGTGGTCTACGCGGTTCTCGATTCGCAACGGCACTTGCGTTGTCTGGCGCTGGACGATCTGGGAAACCTGGCGTTGCGCAGCGAGATCCCGGAGATCGTGCTCGCCGAGCGTTCGGACGTGCGCCGGGTGGTGGCCTCTCGCGAAGAACTGGCCCCCGAGATCCAGCGGGCCCTCCAGCGCGCGGCCCTCTAGGTCCCGCCGCCGGGCTTAGGGGCTCCCCCCCAGCGCTCGCGGGCCAGACTGCGGCGATGCTGGCTGGCGCCGCCCAGCTCCACGCGTAGCAGCGGGAGCCGCATGCTCCAGACGTGCAGATCGTGCTCGCGCGTGAAGCCCATGGCGCCGCTGAGTTGGTGGGTTTCGCGGAACAACTGGCGCGCGGAGTCCGCGGCGTGGGCGGCGGCCGTCGTGCAGGCCTGCGGGTCGGCGCCCTTTGCGGCGGCCTCGTAGCTGAGCCAGCGAGTGCCCTCGACGAGCACGCTGCACAGGGCCAGCCGGTGCTGCACGGCCTGGAAGGAGCCGATAGGCCGGCCGAACTGGTGGCGCTCCTTGAGGTAGCCGACGGTGAGGTCGAGGGCTGCCTCCATGTAGCCCAGTAGCTCTGCGGCCAGGGCGAGCCGCCAGTGGGCGCGCATGCGTTCGCCGGAGCCGGCTCCCAGGGGCTGGCCCTCGGGCAGGGCGCTTCGCCAGCGGCCCATAGGCAGCGCGAAACGGTTGTCCACGGGCTCGGCGCTGCCGTCTTCGATGGCGATCCATCGCGCCTCGTCGCCCTCGGCGAGTAGCAGGCTGCGCGCCTGGGCGGCGAAGCGCAGGGGACGCGCGTCTCCTCGTTCCGCAAGCGCAATGGGCCCGGGCAGGGGCTCCGCGCAAAGTGCCGGGGCCACGATCAGCGCCGCGCCCGCGCTCACGACGCCCGCCGAGCGGGCGATGGCTTCGGTGATCAGCACCGCCTCGAGGAGTCCCGTCTCCTCGCCTCGCGCAACCTGCGCGAAGCCGGACGCCTCCAGTGCGTCGTCGAGCGCGTGGTCGTAGCCGCCGCTCTGCGCGAGTTCCGCGGCCCGCCTCGCTCCGGCGTGGCGCACGAGCAGCGCGTCCACGGCCTCCACGATGGCCCGCTGGTCGGCGTCCAGTTCGAAATCCACGCCTCAGCTCCTGGGCAGGCCCAGCTGGCGGCCGGCCACGAGGTCGAGGTTCATCTCCGTGGTTCCCACCGCAACGCCCGCCGTCATGGCCATCCGGAAGTAGGCCTCGGCGGCGTGTCCATACGCAAGGGCTTCCGTGCCCAGCAGCTCCACGGCCAGGTCGGAGACCGCGTTCTCGCAGAGGGTGCCCGCGATCCGGGCCAGGTTGGTGTCCGCGGTGGGCGCGCTGCCGCGAGCGCGCAGGTCGATCACCCGGTAGGTGAGGATGCGCGCGGCTTCCACCAGCGTGAGCGCGGCGCCGAGCTTCTCCTGCACGGCGGAATCGTCGAAGAGCCCCTGCTCCCGGGCGTGAGCGGCCAGGCTGTCCAGCGTGCGCGCGGCGCGCGCGTAGCGCGCGGCACCCACGCGCTCGTAGGCGAGCGCGTAGCGGACCACCCCCCAGCCCTCTCCCTCGGCACCCAGCCGGCAGTGGGCGGGGATGCGCGCCCGGTCGAAGAAGAGCTCGTGGAAGTAGCGCTCGCCGATCACCGCCGGGATCTCGCGGACCACGATGCCCGGTGCATCCATGGGCGCCAGCAGTACCGTGATGCCGCGCCCCCCCTTCGATTCGGGGTCGGTGCGCACCAGCAGGAAGCAGTACTCCGCGCCGTTGACGTAGGAGGTCCAGATCTTGGTGCCGTCCACCACGTAGTCGTCGCCCTCTCGCCAGGCCCGGGTACGCAGGGAGGCGAGGTCCGATCCGGCCTCGGGCTCCGAAAATCCCTGGCACCAGAGAACGTCGCCCCGCGAGATGCGGCTCAGGTGGTCGCGCTTTTGCTCCTCGCTCCCGTACTCCATGATTGTCGGTCCGATCCAGTTGACGTTCATGTACTGCGAGCCGCGAGGCTCTCCGCGCTGCCACATCTCTTCCGAGACGATGGCGTGTCGCCAGGGCGAGGCGTCTTCGCCCCCGTATTCGGCGGGCCAGCTCTGGGTCAGCCAGCCGCGCTCGGCGAGCTTCGCGCAGAAGGAGCGCGAGAAGTCCGCGGTCTGGTCCGCACCGGGCCCGTGATGGGCGATCTGCTCCCAGCTCGCCGGCAGGTTCTCGCCCAGGAAGTCCTGCAGATCCTTTCGGAACTGCGCATCGGGCTCCGTCCACTCGAATTCCACGGACCCCTCCAGCTCAGCGGGCCGCGCCCGCCTCGCGCAGTTTCTGGATCTCCTCTGCCTCGAACCCCCAGTCTGCCAGGGCCTCGTCGGTGTGCTGGCCGGGATGCGCGGGCGGGCGGCTGATCTCCGGCGGGGTCCGGTCGAAACGCGGTGCCGGCGCCGGCTGGCGTACGCCCGCCACCTCCACGAAGGTGTTGCGGGCGCGCATGTGGGGGTGCTCGGGGGCCTCGGAGAGGGAGAGCACCGGGGCGAAACAGACGTCGCTGCCCTCCATGATCTCGCACCACGCGTCGCGGCTGCGGGTGCGGAAGACCTCCTCGAGCTTCGCCTTCAGGGCGGGCCACTGCTCGCGGTCCATCTGGCGGGGCAGGTCCTGTTTGGCCAGGCCGGTCTTCTCCAGCAACTCCGCGTAGAACTGGGGTTCGATGGAGCCGATGGAGACGTACTTGCCGTCCGCGGTCTCGAAGGTGTCGTAGAAGTGGGCGCCCGTGTCCAGGATGTTGCTGCCGCGCTCCTCCTTCCAGACACCGAGGCCCTTCATGTTGAAGATCATGGTCATGAGGGCCGCCGTGCCATCCACCATGGCGGCGTCCACCACCTGTCCCTGTCCCGAGCGCTCGCGCTCGAGCAGCGCGCAGACCACGCCGAACGCCATCAGCATGCCACCGCCCCCGAAATCTCCCACCAGGTTGAGGGGAGGAGTGGGCTTCTGGCCTTCGCGACCGATGGAGTGCAGGGCGCCGGCCAGGGCGATGTAGTTGATGTCGTGTCCGGCGGCATGGGCCATCGGCCCCTCCTGCCCCCAGCCCGTCATGCGGCCATAGACCAGGCGCGGGTTGCGCTCGTGGCAGATTTCCGGTCCCACACCGAGGCGCTCCATGACCCCGGGCCGGAAGCCCTCCACCAGCGCGTCCGCGCCCTCCACCAGGCGCAGCAGGGCATCACGGCCCTCCGGGTGCTTGAGGTCGAGGCCGATGCTGCGGCGGCCGCGGTTGAGCAGGTCGCCCCCCACGCCATCGGGCTCGCCCTCCTGCACGGACTGGGCGCGATCTACGCGCAGCACCTCGGCGCCCATGTCCGAGAGCATCATGGCCGCAAAGGGGCCTGGACCGATGCCCGCGATCTCCAGGATCCGGATGCCGTTCAGGGGGCCCATGGTTGCTCTCCCTCAGCTGGGTGGAGGCCCATCATAGTCAGTCGCGGCGCGAATCTCAGCCAGGGCCTGGAGGAGGGGGCGGAGCTTGTCGTGGGCCTCGCGGAGTTCGGCGTCAGGCCGGGAGTCGGCCACGATGCCCCCGCCGGCATGCAGATGGGCGCGTCCATTTCGCACCAGCAGCGTCCGGATCACCACGGAGAGATCAGCGCCGCCCCGCGCGTCGAGGTAGCCCAGCGCGCCGGAGTAGACACCGCGGCGAACCGGCTCGAGGTGGTCGAGCAGGCGCATGGCGGCGATCTTGGGCGCGCCCGTCATGGAGCCCGGCGGGAAGCACGCAGTCAGCAGGTCGAGCGCGTCGCGATCCTCGCGCAGTTGGCCCACCACGCTCGAAACCATCTGGAAGACCTGGGCGTAGGGCTCGATGTGCATCAGCTCCGGGACTCCGACGCTGCTCGTCTCGCAGACTCGCCCCAGGTCGTTGCGCACCAGGTCCACGATCATCAGGTGCTCGGCGCGGTCCTTCGCGGACTGCTCGAGTGCCTGGCGCCGCGCTTCGTCTTCCGCCGGGTGAAGCCCGCGCGCCGCGGTGCCCTTGATGGGCCGACTCTCCACCCGCCCCTCCTTCGAGAGCATCAGGAAGCGCTCCGGCGAGCTACTGCTGATGACGAGTTCGGGGAGTTCGAGGAAGGCCGCGAAGGGCGCGGGGTTGATGCGGCGCAGCGCCAGGTGGAGCTGCCACGGATCGCCCTGGAAGTTTCGCGCCCAGCGGTGCGTGAGGCAGGCCTGGTAGACGTTGCCCGCCGCGATCTCCTCCAGGATCGCGTCGATGGCCTTGTGGTGCTGCGCGGGGCTGGCGTCCTCGTCGGGCAGCATCGAGGGCGCTGTCGGTGCGCGGGGTGGGGCCGGGGTCTGAATTCTCGCTTCCATCGCGTCCGCGGCTTGCTGCGCGCGTCGCTTCGCGGCCGCGGCATCGCGCCCGAAGCCCAGCCCGGAGATCCAGCTCTTCCCGGCCTCGTGGTCGAAGGCCAGCAGGGCGTCCACGAGCAACAGGCTGAGATCCGGAAGTCCCCAGTCGTCCCGCGCACGCAAGCGATGCACGTCGAGTTGCTCCGCGAGCTCGTAGCCCAGGTATCCCACGGCACCGCCGATGAAGGGAATGTCGGTCGCTTCGCCCCGGGGCGGCCGGGGCAGCAGGCCGCGCAGGCGCTCGAGGAGCGGTGTCTCGGCGAGCACCGGGCCCTCCGGGAGCCCCGCGTGGACGTCGCGAAGCGATTCCAGCTCGAGGCGCGCGCCTCTCGCGCGGACCAGCGCGTAGGGGTCCGCGCCCGCGAAGGAGAAACGTCCGCGAGGCCCGCCGCGCAGCGCGCTGTCGAGTAGCCAGGGGTACGCGCCACCCCGGATGCGCTCGAAGGCGCCGAGGGGATCCGTGACCGCCACGGGGCGCAGCACGTGGGCGGTATGAGCGGGGGCTTCGGACAGGGGAGGCTCCGTGACGCGTGGAGGCCGCGAGTCCCCCCATGCTACGAGCTAGAGGTGAGCTTGCGCTATATGGTAGGCGACCGTGCACAAGACCTGTTTCTACCACGCGGGCTGTCCGGATGGCTTCGGTGCTGCATACTCGGTGTGGCGCGCCTGGGGCGATGACGGGCACTACGTGGGCCGCAGCCATGACGATCGCAGCGCGGCCGCCGATCACGAGGGCGGCTTCGTGGTCTTCGTGGACATCGCGCCCGCCAACGACGAGTTGCGCGAACTCGCGGAGGCGGCCGCCCACGTACTGGTGCTCGACCACCACGTCACCGCCCGCACGCGCTTCGACTCCGACCTCTCGCTCCATAACGTGCTCGCCGAGGCCGGGCACGCGGTGCATTTCGATCTCTCGCACTCGGGGGCGATGCTGGCTTGGCTGCACTTCCACCCCGACCGGGAACCTCCCCCGCTGTTGGCTTACGTGGAGGACCAAGATCTCTGGACGTGGGGGCTTCCGCGCTCCGCGGAGGTGAACGCGGCGATCGGTTCTCATCGCCAGGATTTCGAGGTCTGGCACACCCTCGCCGGGCGTTCCGCGGAAGACCTCGCCGAGGAGGGGGAGCCCATTTTGCGTGCACAGCGCGCGGAGATCCAGCGGGCCACCCAGCGCGCGCATCCCCTGCAGCTCGAGGAGTTGCGCGTCGAGGCGGTGAACTCCGCCCAGCTGCGCAGCCACATCGGGCACGAGCTATCGAAACGCAGCGCCTTCGGGACCCCCATCGGGGCGGTGTACCGGGTGATGGGAAAACGCGTGGACGTCTCCCTGTACTCGGTGGGCGAGGTCGATGTCGCTGCCATCGCCGAGCGCCATGGCGGCGGAGGCCACCGCAACGCAGCGGGCTTTTCCGTGCCGCTGGAGCGTTGGCAGCGGGATTTCCTCTAGCGGGTCTAAGGGGCCGTGCGCGTCTGTTCCGCCCACTCCTCGGGGGTGAGGGTGCGCATGCTGAGTGCGTGGATCTCGCTGCCCATCCAGTCGCCCAGGGCGCCGTAGACGAGTCGCTGTCGCGCCATCGGGTTCTGCCCCTCGAAGCGCTTCGATACCAGCAGCAGCCGGAAGTGCCCGCCGCCCGCCGCCGCGCCGGCGTGGCCGGCGTGCAGGTGGCTCTCGTCGAGAACCTCGATGTGTGTGGGCGAGAGGGCGGTGGCCAGGGTCGCTTCGATCGCGGATCTCCGATCGCTCAAGTCGCGCATCCTCGCTCGTCGAGTGGCGAGGGGCCGCTCGCCGCGACCCCTCGCCTTCTCTCGTTCTTCTCGTCGTGGATCACGCGATCCCGATCAGCCGACTTCCACCGGGATCGTCCGGACCTCGGGCTCCGGAGCCGCGGGCTTGGGGACGGTCACCTCGAGGACCCCGTTCGCGTAGCTGGCCTTCACGGCCTCGCTATCCACGCCCTCGGGGAGCATGAACGTGCGCCGGAAGCTGCCACGCAGGCTCTCCAGGTATCGGGCTCCTTTCGCATCCCCGTCCCGGCTGTCCTGCTTGCGCTCGCCGGAGATGCTGAGGACGTTGTCTTCCACTTCGACCTGGATGTCGTCCTCACCGAGGCCCGGCAGCTCTACGCAGATCCGGTAGGCGTCGTCGCCCTCGTGGACGTCCACCCGGGGCCGGAAGCCGGCCCCTCCGATCGCAGCGCGGCCGCTTCCGAAGCCGCGCCAGGTGGCGTCGAAGAGGCGGTTGAGATCGAAGGCCGTCGGCGCGAACCCGCGCACCGGCAGCGTGTGGGTCAAGGGAGAGATTCGTGCGGTCGTCATGGCATCTACCTCCATCTGGGTCGAGAACTTTGCCTTCGAGCCTTTCCCCCCGGTCGTTCCCGTGGAATGCTCAGCGTCTCGACTGTCATGAGAAAAACCTAAACACGGCCTTTGGCGGGTCAAGCCCTGCCGTCCGGCCTCCTTTGCCTCGCGGGAACGGCGGCGCCGGAGGGGGTTGGGGGGCAGTGCGACGCTGCAGGGCCCGGGAGGACGGGGGAATGAGCGCGCGCTCCGCGGATCCGGCAACACTGCAGGAAGCGGCCCGGGAACTCGGTTTCGAACTCTCCGCCGAGGATCTCGAGGCTTGCTCGCAAATCGTGGAGGGCATGCTGGGTGCCGGGGCGCAGACTCCCGAAGTCGCTTTCGAAGTTGCGGGCCCGGAGCGGGACTGGTGGCGGCCCTCTGCGGAGGAGAACCCCCATGGCGCCTGGCACGTGCGGACGCGCGTGCGGACCCGCGAGGAGGGTCCGCTGGCTGGTTCGCGCGTGGCCCTCAAGGACAACGTGATGCTGGCCGGCGTTCCCCTGCTGAACGGTTCGGCGCTCCTCGAGGGCTACGTGGCCGAGGTCGACGCCACCGTGGTGACGCGGCTGCTCGAAGCCGGTGCGGAGATCGCGGGCAAGGCCCACTGCGAGAACTTCTGCCTCTCCGCGGGAAGTCACACCTGTGTGTCAGGTCCGGTCCACAACCCGCATCGCCGTGGCCACACCACGGGGGGATCCTCCTCGGGCTCGGCGGCGCTGGTGGCGGCGGGCGATGTGGAGTTGGCCGTAGGGGGCGATCAGGGTGGATCGATCCGCATCCCCGCCTCCTACTGCGGGGTGGTGGGCATGAAGCCCACCCACGGGCTGGTTCCCTACACGGGGGCTGCCCCCCTCGAGCCCTACGTCGACCACCTGGGCCCCATCACCCGGGACGTGCGCGACAACGCGCGCATGCTCGAGGTATTGGCCGGTCCCGACGGCATCGATGGTCGCCAGTCGGGTCCCCTGCCCGGTGGCTACGTGGAGGCCCTGGGCGAGCCGGTGGCAGGGCGGCGCGTGGCGCTTCTCGCCGAGGGCTTCGGCCACGGGAACCCGTCGGTGGATGCCGCCGTGCGCGACGCGGCCCACAGCCTGGCCGCTCAGGGCGTGGAAGTGCGGGAGGTGTCGATCCCCGAGCACCTCACGGCCGCGGGCGGCACCCTCGCGGTCCTGACCGAGGGCGCCTACCGGGCCTTCGTGCACGGCGATGGCCTGGGGGTCGGGCGCTCGGACGTCTACCCGCCCCGCTACATGCAGCGGATTCGAGCCTGGCGCGAGCGTCCCGAAACTCTCCCCGGGCTGCTGAAGGCGATGCTCCTGGTCGGCCGCATCCGGGAGCGCGAGTCCGGGGCGTCGGGCTACGGGCAGGCGGTCCACCGAGCCCGGCACCTCCGCGCGCGCTACGACGCCGCCCTCGCCGAGGTGGATTGCCTGCTGATGCCCACCACCCCCGACACCGCGCCGCCCTTGCCGGCCCCGGACGCGAGTCCCCTCGAGTCCATGGCCTCTGCGTCGATGGGAACCGTCAATACCGGGGTCTTCGACGTCAGCCACCACCCCGCCCTCTCGATCCCCTGCGGAATGCTGGACGGCCTGCCGGTTGGCATGATGCTGGTGGGTCGCCACGGTGACGAGGCGGGTCTCTACCGCCTCGCCCACGCCTTCGAGCAAACCCGAGGGCCCGCTCGATGACTAGAGGCGGACCACCGCCGCGATGGCGAGCAGGCTGCCCACGATTGCGATCAGGTAGAGGCAACCCGCCACTGCGGTGTCGCGCTCGGCGCCCCCGAAATCGATGGCCAGGGAGCGGATGTGGTGCGCGCCCTTCCACAGTGGGAGCGCGCAAAGTGCCAGCAGCACCAGCTTGCCGACGAGGCTCGAGGCGAGCGCGTGGGCGCGTTCGTAGGAGAGTGCCTCGGCGGGTACGAGACCCAGCGGGATCGCCAGGCCCACCACCAGGATCCATCCCGTGAGCAGCAGCGTGCCCAGCAGGATGCCCTGGCCGAAGAGCAGCCAGATGATCGGCTCGAGGCGCAGCAGCCACTGCTTCATCACAACAGCCCTCCGGAGAGGATGGCGGCCATCAGCAGCGTGACGCCCAGCCAGGCCGCGTAGAGGCCGCCCAGGATGACGGGTTGCGGGGGTGGCTTGGCGGGTCCGATGCGGGGCGGCTGGGCCTTGGGGAAGAGCCGGAAGAAGCGCACCCCCACGAAGAGCACGCTCAGCAGGGCCAGCAGGTGGAAGCCCACGTAGAGGGGGTTTTGCAGCTCCGACTGCAGCTGCGCCCAGGCCACCGGGCCGTCGCCCAGCGCCCAGACCACCCGCACCCCAAGCAACCCCACCAGCAGGTAGACGAAGCCGGTGGCGTCGAAGAGCGTGTAGGCGCGGTAGCGGCCGCCCATGGGATACTCGGAGGGCATCTGGGGCGGGGCCATGCGCGTGGGGCTCGGTCGCGACGATTTCATGGCATCGGGATGTGCGGGGCGACCCATCGCTCAGCCCTCTCCGCCGCGCGGTACCACGAAGCTCGTCGCCCAGTCGATCACCGCGCGGAACTTGGCCTGGTTGACGGCCGCCGCCGGGTCCACGTTCTTGGGGCAGACCTCGCTGCACTCGTTCGCGTAGGAGCAGGAGAAGACGCTTCCCTCGCCCCGGAAGACCTCCTGCCGCTCGTGGTCGCCCTCGTCTCGCGAGTCGAGGTTGTATCGATGGCCCAGCGCGATGGCTGCGGGCCCCAGGAAATCGGGCTCGTTGGCGACCACCGGGCACGCCGAATAGCAGAGCATGCAGTTGATGCACATGCTGAACTGCTTGAACTCCTGGTGCTCGGCGGGGGACTGTCGGTGGGTGCCCTCCTCCACCGCGCGCTCCTTGGCGCGGATGATCCAGGGCTTCACCTGCTTGAGCTTGTCGAGGAAGCCCTCGAGTTCCACCACCAGATCGCGCACCACCGGGAAGTTGGCGAGGGGAGCGACCTCCACCGTGTCGCCGTGGTCGGCGAGGGAGTCCTTGCAGGTGAGCGAGGGTTTGCCGTCGACCATCATCCCGCAGCTGCCGCAGACCGCCATGCGGCACGACCAGCGGTGGGAGAGGGAGGGGTCGACCTCGTCCTTGATGTGGTTCAGCGCGTCCAGGACCTTCCAACGGGGATCGACTTCGATCTCGTAGCTCTGTTGGCGAGGCGCTTCGTCCCGGTCCGGGTCGAAACGCGTGATCACGAAGGTCTTCTTGCTCCCGCTCATCAGTACTTGCGCTCCTCGGGTTCCCATTTTCCGAGCGTCACGTCCTTGCGGTCGAGACGTGGGCCGCCGGAATCCCAATGGCAGAGGGTGTGGTACAGGAAGTTCTGGTCGTCGCGGGTGGGCTGGTCGCGTCGCGCGTGGGCGCCGCGCGACTCGTGGCGATGGCTGGCAGACACAGCCACCGCCTCCGCGACCAGCAGCATGTTGCCCAGCTCGAGGGCGGCGATCAGCTCGGTGTTGAAGACGCGGCTGTCGTCCTCGAGCTTCAGCGCGGCGTAGCGCTCGCGCAACTCGGTGGTCTTGCGGACCGTGTCGTCCATGGAGTCCTGCTCGCGGTAGACCCCGCAGCCCGTCTCCATGCTGTGGTGCATCTCCGCGCGCAGCCCGGCGATCCGCTCGCTACCGCCCTTGCGGGCGCGCAGCGATTCGATCCGCGCCGACTCCTGTTCCGCGATGTCCTGGCAGGCGCTTTGGTTGGCCCCGCTGCTGCCCTTCGCGAAAGCGATGGCGTGTTGGCCCGCCCGCGCGCCGAAGACCAGGCATTCGGTGAGGGAGTTGGAGCCGAGCCGGTTTGCGCCGTTGAGCGACGCGCAGGCCGTCTCCCCCGCGGCGTAGAGGCCCGGCAGCGAGGTGGCGCCGTCGATGTCCACGTCCACCCCGCCCATCATGTAATGGACCACCGGCCGCACCGGGATGGGCTCGTGGACGGGATCCACGTGCACGTAGATCTGGCAGAGTTCGCGCACCATGGGGAGCTTGCTCATGATGCGCTCCTCGCCGATGTGGGTGAGGTCCAGGTGGACGACCAGCCCCCACTCGCTCTCGACCCCCCGGCCCGCCTCCATCTCGCGAATGATGGCCCGGGAGATCATGTCCCGGGGGCCCAGTTCGGCCTTGTGTCCCACGCCGTGGTCGTATTCGATGAGGAATCGCTCGCCTCGCCCGTTCTTCAAGTACGCGCCCTCGCCGCGGGTCCCCTCGGTGATGAGGATGCCGGTGCCGGGCAGGCCGGTGGGGTGGTACTGGACGAACTCCATGTCCTTGAGCGCCACGCCCTCGCGGTAGGCGAGCGCCATGCCGTCGCCGGTCTTGATGTTGCCGTTGGTAGTGAAGGGGAAGATCTTGCCCGCACCACCGGTGGTCAGGATCACGGCGCGCCCCAGGAAGAGGCGCATGTTGCCCTCGCGCACGTCCAGCGCCACGACGCCCCGGACCGCGCCGTCGACGACGACCAACTTGGTGACGAACTGCTCGTCGTAGCGGACGATGCGGTCGAAGCGCAGCGAGTGCTGGAAGAGCGCGTGCAGCATGTGGAAGCCGACCTTGTCGGCCGCGTACCAGGTGCGCTTGGTGCTCATGCCCCCGAAGGCCCGGGTCGCCACGCTGCCGTCCTCGTTGCGGCTCCAGGGGCAGCCCCAGTGCTCGAGGCGGGTGAGTTCACGGGGCGCCTGCTCGACGAAGTACTGGATGACGTCCTGGTCGCCGAGGAAGTCCGAGCCCTTCACCGTGTCGTAGCCGTGCATCTCGAAGTTGTCGTCCTCGCGAGCCACGGCGGCAGCTCCGCCCTCGGCGGAGACGGTGTGGCTTCGCATCGGGTAGACCTTCGAGATCATGGCGACCGAGGCCGCGGGGTCCGCCTCCACGGCGGCGATGGCGGCGCGAAGGCCGGCGCCGCCGCCCCCGACGATGACGATGTCGTGTTCGACGATTTCCAGCAAGGCGACCTCTCGGCTGGGCGGGCGGCGCCCACGCTTGATGGGGACTGGTATGGCGCCGCCACGCCAGTGCTTCCACCCGCTCACGGCCCTTGCAGCCGCTGGCTGCAGTCGGCCGCTGCTTCGCGACGGAGGCCCCAGGTTCCCGGAGCCGCCATCCCAACCGACAGCGACCGCTCCGGAAGCCGCGCAATTGGTAACGAATCCGGGCTCCTTGCGAAAGCGCCGGAAGATTCCCAGGGTGCTGTGACCGCCGCTGTCACGGGCTTCGGCCAGGCTGCTGAAGTGGCATCGAAGGAGGGCGGCCGGTGATTCGAACCTCGACAGGGCTGGGAAGTACGGGCGAGCCGCGAGCTTCGGGATCCGGGGCGGATGCGCTGGGAGAGGGCTGCCTCGAGCAGGCCTCGGAGGTCGTCGGGGTCGGCCCGCTGGCCGGTGTGCTCGAGGCGCTGGGCATCCCGCTGCTCTTCGTGCTGGGCGGCACGCTGGGCTACGCGCTGCTGGTCGGGAGCTTCTATCCTCGCGCCATGGCCGATGCCCCCGAGGTTTCCGAACGGCTCTGGCTGGTCGACGGCTACAACGCCCTGTCGGTGGGTTTGTTGGGGGGAGAGGAACGCAGCCAATGGTGGCGCGCGGACTGCCGCGAGCGCTTGCTGGAGCACTCCGCCCGCTTCCGCGAGCCCGGTACCGAGGTGTGGGTCATCTTCGACGGGGGCGATCCCTCGGGCGGCCGAACCAGCGCAGAGGACCATCCCAAGACCGTCTTCGCCCCGGACGCGGATGCCTGGCTGGCCGCGCGGGTGCGCGGGAGCCCTCACCCCCAGCGGATCACCGTGGTCACCGCGGACCGGCGGCTCGCGGGCCGCGTGCTCGGCGCTGGAGCCGCGGTGGTATCGCCTGGAGACTTCCTGCTCCGCTGCGAGGTCTAGGCGGCCTGGAACGGGCCCGTCCTCGCGCGGGCTTCCGCTGTCGTTGACGCGGCGCGCCGTCCCCGGCACTTTCCGCCGCGATGGCCTACGACCCCAGTCAGATCGAGCCCTTCTGGCAGCGTTACTGGCGAGAGCACGAGACCTTTCGGGTCGAGCTCGAACCCTCCAAGCCCAAGTACTACGTGCTGGACATGTTCCCCTATCCCTCGGGTGAGGGCCTGCACGTCGGCCACCCCGAGGGCTACACGGCCACGGACATCCTGGCGCGCTTCAAGCGGATGCGCGGTTTCAACGTCCTCCACCCCATGGGCTGGGATGCCTTCGGCCTGCCCGCCGAGCAGCACGCCATCGACACGGGCACGCATCCGCGCGAGACCACCCGGCGCAACATCGCGAACTTCCGCAAGCAGATCGAGTCGCTGGGTTTCAGCTACGACTGGTCGAGGGAGATCGATACTACCGATCCCGACTACTACCGCTGGACGCAGTGGATCTTCCAGCAGCTCTACGAGCGAGGGCTCGCCTACGAGGCCGAGGTGCCCGTCAACTGGTGCCCCGCGCTGGGAACCGTGCTTGCCAACGAAGAGGTCATCGACGGCAAGAGCGAGCGGGGCGGCCACCCCGTGGAGCGCGTTCCCATGCGGCAGTGGATGCTGCGCATCACCGCCTACGCGGACCGCCTGCTCGAGGACCTGGAGGGGCTCGACTGGCCGGAGCCCATCGTGAAGATGCAGCGGGACTGGATTGGACGCAGCGAGGGTGCGCGGGTGCGCTTCTCGGTCGCGGATCACGAGAGCGCGGAGATCGAGGTTTTCACCACGCGCCCGGACACGCTCTTCGGGGCCACCTACATGGTGCTCGCCCCGGAACACGAGTTGGTCGCTCGCATCGCGAGCGAGGACCAGCGCGCTGCCGTTGCGGCCTACGCGGAGGCGGCGCGCCGTCGGAGCGAGCGCTTGCGGATGGCGGAGAAGCAGGAGAAGACCGGTGTCTTCACCGGGGCGTATGCGCTGAACCCCGTCAACGATGAGCGCATTCCCGTCTGGATCGCCGACTACGTGTTGGCGGGTTACGGGACGGGGGCCATCATGGCCGTGCCGGGCCACGACACGCGGGACTGGGAGTTTGCGCGGCACTTCGATCTTCCCATCGTCGAGGTGGTTTCAGGCGGGGACGTCGAGGAGGGCGCCTTCGTGGGCGAAGGCTCCAGCGTGAACTCTGGTTTCCTGGATGGCCTCCCCACGGCCGATGCCAAGCGCCGCATGCTCGAGTGGTTGGAGGAGGCCGGACACGGCGAGGCCGCGGTCACCTACAAGCTGAGGGATTGGCTCTTTAGCCGACAGCGATACTGGGGGGAGCCCTTTCCGCTGGCGCACGCGGAGGACGGCGCGATCGAGTTGACCCCCGACGTGGAACTGCCCCTGGAACTCCCCGAACTCGACGACTTTCGCCCGAGCGAGAGCGGCGACACCCCGCTCGAGCGCGCGGTCGACTGGATGCGGGTGGAGGATCCAGCAACCGGGCGGACACTGCGCAGGGATCGGAACACCATGCCGCAATGGGCGGGAAGTTGCTGGTACTACCTGCGCTTCTGCGATCCCCACAACACGCAGGCGTTGATTTCCCCGGAAGCGGAGCGCTACTGGATGCCGGTGGATCTCTACGTGGGAGGCGCAGAGCACGCCGTCCTGCACCTCCTCTACGCGCGCTTCTGGCACAAGGTCCTCTACGACCTCGGCGTCGTGCACAGCCCCGAGCCCTTCCAGAAGCTCGTCAACCAGGGAATGATCCTCGGCTACAGCTACCGCTACTACGACGATGACCTCGCAGACGAGGGCGGACCGGACGTCTCGCGCTTCTCCTCCCGCGAAGTGGAGGAGGATGGCGAGACGCCGCGTGCCGCCGACGGCCGCGAACTCAAGGCGCGTTGGCTGGTGCCCCCCGAGGCGCAGCGCGAGACCGACGGGAGTTGGCGCCACGCGGAACACCCGGAGATCGAGCTCGAAGAGGTGGTCGAGAAGATGTCGAAGAGCCGCGGCAACGTCGTCAGTCCCGATGCGGTGATCGCCGAGTTCGGCGCCGATTCCATGCGCCTCTACGAGATGTTTCTGGGCCCGCTCGAGAAGGACGCCCCCTGGTCGGTGGATGGCATCCAGGGAGTGCGGCGCTTCCTGGAGCGGGTCTGGCGAACGTTGATCGAGGACTCCGATGGGGAAGAGGTACTGCGGGAACTAAGTACGGGCTCGAGCAGTCGAGATCAGGCTCGCCTCGCTGCTCGTGCCGTGCAAGGAGTCACCGACGACCTGGACGCCATGCGCTTCAATACCGCGATCTCCAAGCTGATGGTCTACACGCGCGAACTCGCCGGGCTGGGGCCGCTCAGCAGGGAGTGCGCGGAAACGCTGGTACTCCTGCTGGCTCCGATGGCGCCACATGTCTCGGAGGAGCTTTGGCGCCGGCTCGGGCACGAGCAGAGCCTCGCCTACGAGTCCTGGCCGGTCGCCGACGCTGCGCTGCTCGTAGAGGCCACGCAGCGCCTCGCCGTGCAAGTCAACGGCAAGCGGCGTGACGAGATCGAGGTTCCCGCTGACGCGGACGAGGAGAGCATCCGGGCGGCCGCATTGGCTTCGGAGAAGGTGCAAAAGCATCTGCAGGGACGCGAACCCCGCAAGCTGATCGTGGTTGCGGGTAGGCTCGTGAACATCGTCGGCTGACGAGTACTTTCGGCGCCTTCAAACCGCGTTTTCGAGCGGGGAACCAGGATTTTTTGGCGTCGAAAGCGCGGTTTCGTGTTTCTGCGAAAAACCCATTGCGCAAACGCAATTCTGTGCTATAATTTTAATCATCATCGAATTTGAAAATTGCCCGCGCAGCGGGCTTTTTTTTTGGCCGTGATCTTCGCTGAATTTTCGCGTCTCATTGGACTCGCGCTCCGCCTGCGGATGGGAGTCACGCGCTAAAGGGACCAAGCGGCCACGCTGCGGATCGCCTGCGCGCTCCGCGAAACCCGCTTCGACGCCACGGGACCCCGGCGCGGGGAACCCGTGCTGAACGTCGGCCCCTGTTCCGCCGATGAGGTGGAGGCGGCGCCACTCCCCCAATCGAAGTGTGCGCCCCCCACCACTTGAATTCGAGGAGCACCGCCGTGTCGGAAGAGGTCAAGCAAAGCGATCCCGATCAGTCGCCTTCGGATCCGCCCCCCGAACTCCCGAAGCCCATCCGCGTCGTCCGGCGCCAGATCGAGTGCCCGGACGGGGGAACCGTCGAAGTGGACGTACCCGTCTACCCGCCGTTCCGCTTCGAGATCAAGGAGCTCGACGCGGCCGACGAGGAGATTCCCGCGTCGGTCGCCGCCAAGCTCGCGAAAGCCGCCAAGTCGCCCGGCAAGAAGACCCCGAAGAAGAAGGCGGTGAAGCTCTCCAAGCCGGGTGGGCGCTCGAATAAGGCCCGCGGCTAGGCGCCGAGCGCGATGTCCACGAGCATCGCGAGGAAGAGCGCGAAGAGATAGGCGAGGGAGACGTGGAAGGCGCGCCGCGCCGCGGCGTCGTCGCGCTCGCGCAGGACCCGCACGATGTGCCAGGTGAACCACGCGTCGAGAGCGAGCGCCGCGCACAGGTAGGGGATCCCCAGCAGCCCGAGGGCCGTGGGCGCCAGCGTCACTGGAACCAGCGCCAGCGTGTACCAGAGCATGCGCCAGCGCGTCGCTTGCTCGCCCAATACGGCGGGCAGCATCGGGATGCCAGCTCGCTCGTAGTCGTCTCGACGGAACAGCGCAATGGCCCAGACGTGTGGAGGCTGCCAGAGGAAGATGATCGAAAACAGGATCCAGCCCGCGGCGGTGATCTGCCCGTGCACTGCGGCGTCCGCGATCAGGGGGGCCACCGCGCCCGCAGCGCCGCCCACCACGGCGTTGAGGGCCGTACGGGGTTTCAGCCACACCGTGTAGACGAAGACGTAGAAGAGAATGCTCGCTACGCCCAGCGCCGCCGCGAGGGGCGTCGCAACGAAGAGCAGCACTGCGGTCGAGATGACGCCAAGCGTCAGCCCGAAGGCCAGTGCGGCCTGGGGGGAAAGCTGGCGGGCGGGCAGCGGGCGTGTGCGAGTGCGCTCCATCAGGGCGTCCCGATCGCGCTCGATGTAGCAGTTGAGGGCGTTGGCGGCTGCCGCCGCCAGCGCGATACCCAACAGCACCGTGAGGCTGGCTCCCAGCGGCGGGAAGCCTCCTGCCGCCATCCCCATCACGGGCAGGCCCGTGAAGATCACTAGCAGCAGGATCCGCGGCTTCGTGAGTGCCACATAGTTTCGCAGGGCGTGGATTACAGCTTCCATGGGGATCTCTCGGCTCCAGCCCTTGCAGCGCACGCCTCGCGCGGAATGCGTGTAGAGGCTCCTCGGGAGCGGGACGACCAGGGGTCCGGGTGCCGGGAGCCGGCGAGACGGGTAACACAGCGGCCGGGAGGCGTCGAGCGCTCCGCCGAGGCGGGGCCCGCGCGAGCGCGGGTAGGGATATCCTGGGGGCTTGGGTTCGACAGACCTCGCGATCGTGCTCGCCTCCGCGCTGCTCCACGCCGGCTGGAGCGTGGCGATCAAGGCCAGCGGCGACCCCCTGGCCTTCAACGTCCTGCAGTGGCTGGCCTTCAGCCTCGCCCTGGTGGGCCTGGCGCCCTGGATCGATCTTCACGCGCTCCCCGGCGAGGTGTGGTGGCTGCTGGCAGGCGCCGGGGTCGCCCACGGCGTCTATTTCTACTGGCTGAGCCGGGCCTTCGAGCATGGCGATCTGAGTCTCGTCTATCCCATCGTACGCTCGACGCCCGCTGTCCTGCCCTTGTTCGCGATTCCCCTGCTCGGCGAACTTCCAAGTCCCGGGGGCGTGCTGGGGATCGCCGGGGTGGTCGTTGGGATCTGGCTCGTGCAGGGCTCCGGGAGGCTGCATGCCCGCGATTTTGGGGCGACCGGCCTGGGCTTCGCGTACCTCACCCTGGGCGCCACCGTCGCCTACTCGCTGATCGACAAGCAGACCATGACACTGATGGCGGAACGCGCTCCGGTCGGGCCGCTTCCCTGGGCCTTCGTCTACATGTTGCTGTTGAGTGCACTCTCGGGAGGGGTCCTGCTGCCGCTTGCGCTGAGAGCGCGGGGTCTGCGCGCGCTATTTCGCGCGGGCCACGGCCTGTTCGGGCGAGCCGCCCTGGCGGCCGGGGTGAGCGGACTCAGCTACGGGCTCTGCTTGATGGCGCTCGAAACTTCGGATGCGAGCTACGTGGTTGCGGTGCGACAGACCAGCGTGCTCTTCGCGGCGATCCTGGCGGTTCCGCTATTGGGTGAGCGCGTCGGTCTTCGGCGGGCACTGGGAGCCATTGCCACGGTGACCGGCGTAGCGATGATTGCGCTCTGGGGCTGAGGGCGGGCGCGAGTTCTCCTTCAGTCGTCGGCCGTCACCGACTGCACGATGGAGACGAGCCAGGGGCCGATGTCCGGGTGCTCGAGGAGCCCGGCGCCTTCTAGGCACTCCGCACCGATACGGTGGACTTCCTGCGCGGTCGAGGCCGCGCAGGCGCGTCGGGCCTGGGCCTCGGTATCGGCCGACGTGAGTGCGTGAACGATTTCCTTCACGATGGGAACCGCGCTGGGTGTTCCGGAGAGTTCCCCGATCCCGATCCCCAGCAGGATCGGGATGGCCAGGGGATTGGTCGCCACCTCGCCGCAAAGGGACACGGGAATCCCGGCGCGCCGCGCGGCGCGCACGCTGCGGTCGATCAAGGCGAGCACCGCGGGGTGGAGGGGGTCGTAGAGGTGGGCCACGTCCTCGTTGCCCCGGTCCACTGCAAGGGTGTACTGGGTGAGGTCGTTGGTGCCGATGCTGAAGAAGTCACAGTCCTGCGCGAGCACGTCCGCGATCAGCGCCGCGGAGGGCACCTCGATCATCACCCCGACCGGAATGTCGGTGTCGAAGGGTGTGTGGTCGACGCGGAGTTGCTCCTTGGTTTCGTCGATGAGTTGCTTCGCGGACTGCAACTCGTGGCGAGAGGAGATCATCGGCAGCAGCAGTCGAACGTTCCCGCGTGTGCTGGCCCGCAGGATCGCCCGCACCTGTGCGCGAAAGGCCGCGGGGTTCGCGAGCGAGAGTCGAATCGAGCGCTTGCCCAGCTGGGGGTTGTCCTGGTGAGCCGAGCGCAGGTTCGCGATCTCCTTGTCGCCGCCCAGATCCAGGGTCCGGATGGTGAGTGGTCGCGGCGCCAGGGCGGCGGCCACTCGATCGTAGAGCTGCTCCTGTTCCTCCTCCTCGGGAAACCCCCGGTGGACCAGGGCCAGCATCTCCGTTCGGAAGAGCCCGACTCCTTCCGCACCGTGGCGGTCGACGAGGCGCAGGTCCCCCATCAGCCCGCAGTTCGCGGTGAGGGCGATGCGCCGCCCATCCGCGGTCTCCGCAGGACGATCACGAAGCGCGTCGAGGTGATCGATCGCGATCTCGTAGTGCTGGCGTGCCTTTTCGTATTCCTCGACCAGGCGCTCGTCGGGCGCCAGGTGAACGAGACCTTCGGCGCCGTCGACGATGGCAGTCTCACCGGCGCGTGCGGCCTGCTGGATGCCGGGCACACCGGTGACCGCGGGGATCTCCAGGGTGCGGGCGAAGATCGCTCCGTGCGAGGTGGGTCCGCCGTGTTCGGAGACGATGGCCCCCACCTTCTCGATCTCGAGCCGCGCGAAATGGCTGGGCAGGATGTTGTCCGTGACCACGATGGCCCCCTGGGAAAGGGGCTGGAGGTGCTGGCGCTCTCCGATCAGCTGCTCCATCACGCGCCGGCCCACGTCCTCCACGTCGAGAATGCGATCGCGGAAGTAGGGATCCTCGATGCGAGCGAAGGTTTCGCGGTAGCCCGCCAGCACGTTGCGTAGCGCCTCGAAGGCGCTGGCGGTGTCGCGAACCTCCCTTCGAAGCTTGGCGAGTAGCCCTTTGTCCTCGAGGATCTGGACCTGTGCGTTGAGGACCGCCGAGAAATCCGGTCCGAAGCGATCCCCCAGATCCTCACGCACGGCGTCCAACTCGCGGCGCGCTTCGCCCACGGCATGCATGAGATCCCGCTCTTCGCTCTGGGCGCTCTCGCCGGGCAGATAGTCGAGGCTCGCCAGATCCAGTGGATTGCCCAGGTGGTAGACGGGGCCGATGGCGATGCCCCGGGCTGCGCTGGTTCCCTGCAGCCGCTGGGTTCGGGTCCGTTGGACCCGCGCCGACTCCCCGGTTTGCACTCCCGCCGAAGTGGAGCCCGCCGCTACCGTGCTCTCGTCGGACTGGCCGACGATGGAGATCAGCCGGGCGTTGACGACGATGGGGGCGATCAGCTGGGCGCAGGTCAGGAAGCTCTCGACCTCGTGCCGTTCGAAGGCGCGTTCTTCCAGGGTCTGCACCACCAGTACGCCGATCGTCGAGCCGCGCAGCAGCAGGGGGACCGCCATCAGCGAAGCGAAGCGCTCCTCGCCGGTTTCGGGGAAGTAGCGATAGCGCGGGTGCTCGCGGGCGCGCTCCACCACGACTGGCGCCCTGCGCTCCGCAGCCAGCCCCACCAGGCCCTCGCTGACGGGGAGTTTCACGCGCCCGACCGCTTCCTCGAGCAGGCCGACCGTGGCGCTCAGGGTGAGATCGGGACGGTCGGGCTCTTGGAGGTAGACGGAGCACACGTCGGTGGCGAGCCGTTTGGCCACCAGTTCGACGACGTTGTGTAGCGTCTGGGCGAGATCGTGGGAGCGGGCGACGATCTCGGCTACATCCGCGAGGAGTGTGACGCGGTCTGAGATGAGGTACCCCCGGGGAACGAGCGGCGTACCAGCCGGCCAGCGCTTCCGCTACCGGGCCGTTCGCATACCGCTTCCCATGGTACCGAAGTCACCGACCGGGCCCCCGGCGATGACTCTGCGGTCGCAGGCGAACTGGACCCTCACGGGCCCCGGACGCTAATAGGAGAAACGCGTCTC
>JABSQX010000132.1 GCA_013215615.1 Myxococcales bacterium
GACGTGGAGGTCGCGACGGCGGGGGAGGGTCGCGTCGTCGCCCGTGGTACCGTGCTCTACCGGATCGTGACCTGATCCCCCATTCCCCCTTCACTCGAGGAGAACCCCCATGCCCATCAACCCCGAGGCCGTCGGTCTCTCCGGCAAGCCCTCGCGCCGCTCGTGGAATTCCAAGGACGCGCTCCTCTACGCCCTGGGCGTGGGTGCGGGCGTCGACGAGCTGGCCTTCACCACCGAGAACACGTCGGAAACCCCCCAGCGGGTACTGCCCACCATGGCCGTAGTGCTGGGCGGCGGCGGTGTCCCCTTCGACAAGCTGGGCACCTTCAACCCCGCGCTGATGTTGCATGGCGCCCAGGGCATCGAACTGCTCGACGAGATCCCGCCCGAGGGGGAGATCGAGAGCACGGGTTCCATCGCCGCAATCTGGGACAAGGGCAAGGCGGCTTCGGTGGAGATGGTCTCGGAGTCCGTGAACCTCGCTACCGGCAAGCCGCTCTTCCGCACGCGCATGACGGCCTTCCTGCGCGGCGAGGGTGGCTTCGGGGGCGAGCGCGGTCCGGCGCGCAGCTGGGAGCGTCCGAGTCGCGCTTGCGACCACGAGCTGCGTTACACGACGCGCGTCGATCAGCCGCTCATCTATCGCCTGTCGGGGGACCGCAATCCCCTCCACTCGGATCCCGCCTTCGCGAAGCTGGGGGGCTTCGAGCGCCCGATCCTGCACGGGCTCTGCAGCTACGGGTTCACGGGTCGTGCGCTGCTTCACAGTGTTTGCGGCGGCGACCCGGGGCGCTTCCGATCGATGGACGGGCGCTTCTCGAAGCCCGTGATGCCGGGCGACGAACTGACCATCTCCATGTGGGTCGACGGCGAGAATTGTCTCTTCCAGACCAGCAATCAGGACGGCGCAGTGGTGATCGATCAGGGCGTCATGCGCTTCGCCGCCTGAGCCCGCCGTGGGCGGCCGCGAGGCAGCAGGGGCAGGACCGCTGGGCTCGATGCTCGATGTCGGCGGTCACTCGCTGCGCCTCTCGGTTAGCGGCAGTGGGCCGCCGAACTTCCTCTGCCTGCACGGGCTGGTGGATCGCCTCGAGATCTGGGACCGCATCGCGGGACCGCTCTCCGAGCGCGGCCGTTTCGCGCGCGTCGACCAGCGCGGGCACGGGGAGTCGCAGGCGCCCGCCGGCCCCTGTCGCCGGGAAGACCTGGCCGCGGACGTCTGTGCCGTGATGCGCGCACTGGACGCACCGAACCACGTCCTGGTCGGGCACTCCATGGGGGGCATCGTCGCCATGAGCGCGGCGCTCGCGGAGCCCGCTCGCGTTGCGGGGCTGGTGCTCGTGGGTACGGCGAGCCAGTGCAACGCGAAGATCGCCGCCTGGTACGAGCGCATCGCCGTAGCGGGCGAGGAAGGGGGCCTCGAGGGTCTCGCCCGCGCGATCTACGGCGAGCGGAGTCGCAAGCACATCGAGGGCGACGCCCGGGGCATCGCGGCGGTGACCCGCAGCCTGAGGAGCCTCCACGACGACCCCCTCACTCCCAAGCTCGCAGAGATTGCATGCCCGGTGTTGCTGGTGGTGGGCGATGGGGATCCCATGGGCTCCAAGGCCTCGTCGATCCTCGCCGAGCACTTCCCGGACGCGGAGTTGGTGGTGGTGCCCGACTGCGGGCACTGGGTGCAGGTCGAACAGCCCGAGGCCCTGCTCGAGGCCATCGACGGCTTCCTGCCCCGCCTCTCGGCGGCGGCATCCCACACAGAAAGGAGACCATCGTGACTGAAGCCCGGATTCCCCTGCTTTCCGTCGAGGAGGCTCGGCGGGCCGCGCAGGCCGCCGAAGTCCCCGAGGCCCTCGCGGAACTCAACATCTTCCGCGCCCTCCTCCACCACCCGATGTTGGCGAGTCAGCTGAGCGGCATGCTGATGTCGTTGCTCTTTCGCGGCAAGCTCGACGCGCGGCTTCGCGAGTTGGTGATCATGCGCATCGGCTGGGCGACGGGCTCCGTGTACGAGTGGACCCAGCACTGGCGGATCGCGCGGGAGCTGAACGTCGAGGACGCCGAGTTGCTGGCGCTGCGCGATTGGTCCGCGTACCCCGACTGGTCGGAGCTCGACCGCGCGGTGCTGGCGGCCACCGACGAGACCCTGGAAGCCGGCGCGGTCTCCGCGGAGACCTGGGCGCAGTGCGCTCGTCTGCTCCCCGGCATCGAGGAGCAACTCGAGTTGCTGGGGGCCATCGGCACCTGGCGCTTCGTCTCCCAGCTGCTGCGCAGCCTCGAGGTCCCCCTCGAAGAGGGTGTCGCCCCTTGGCCCCCCGACGGATTGCCGGGGGGCGGTTGAGTGACGCCGGAGCCGCACATGCCCGCGGCCGAAGCGAAGCCGCCGTCGTGACGCAGGGCCGCCCCCTCGAGCTGTGGCAGGCCGGCTACGCGGCGATCGCGGTGCGCCCCGGCGAGGGTGCGGCACTGGAAGCAGAGGGCTGGGACGGCAAGATGGCCATGGACTCCCAGGCCCTGGCCGCGGATCCCTACGTGGTGCTGGCCGCACTCGCCGTGGATTCGGAACGCCTGCTGCTGGGCACCAGTGTCACCAACCCCTACACGCGACACCCGTCGGTGACGGCAGCCGCGATGGTTTCCCTGCAGGCGCTCTCGAAGGGCCGTGCCGTGCTAGGGATCGGCCGGGGCGACTCCTCGCTCGCCCACCTGGGCCGCGCGCCGCTTTCCGTCGAGCGCTTCGAGGGCTACTTGACCGCCCTGCAGTGCTACCTGCGGGGTGAAGCCGTTCCCTTCGAGGCCGTGGAGTGGGGGGGGACGGGTGCGGACTCTCTCACCTCCATGGCGCCCGGGCACGCGCCCGAAGCCGCGCAGCTGCGCTGGATTCCCGATGGGCTCGACAAGGTGCCGCTCGAGGTCGCGGCTACGGGTCCGCGGGTGATCGCCGCCGCCGCGCGCATCGCGGAGCGGGTGACATTCGGCGTCGGCGCGTCGCCCGAGCGCGTGGCCTGGGGGGTCGCGTGCGCGCGGGAAGCGAGCGCCGACGTTTCGCTGGGGGCCCAGGTCATCCTCGTCCCCCATTCCGACGCGGAACTGGCCTGCGACCTCGCTGCGAATCTCACCGCGCCGCTGGCCCGTTTCTCGGTGATCGGCGGCACCACCGTTGGACCGGCTCCCGAGGCCGACCGGGCGGTCTTCGAGAAGCTGCGGGACCAGTACGACCTGAACCGCCACGGGCGCGCGCCCACCGGCGTGCTGAGCCGGGACTTCATCCGCCGCTTCGCGATCGCGGGTCCGCCGGATCACTGCGTGAAGCGACTGCTGGAACTCGTGGAGGCGGGCCTCTCCCGCTTCGTGATCTGTGGACCGCTCGGCTGGACGGACCCCCACGAGGAGCGCATCAGCCAGGGGCTGCTGGTTTCCGAAGTGCTCCCCGCACTGCGTCGCGAGACCCGCCCCGCGAGCGCCTAGGCGGAAGCGAAGCGTGCGACCTTCGTTCAGGCTATTCGCGATGCTGCTCGGAGCCGTTGCGCTGCTCGGAACGACGCTGTGGGTGGGGTACCGGGTGTGGCTGCGGGGACAGTCCGAGGAAGTGCGCGCGACGGTGGAAGCCATGGGCCCCCGGGAATTCCTGCGCCAGCTCTCGGATTTCTACTTCCCGGAGCCCGTCGTCGATCGCGCCAGCTTCGGGAGACGCAACCCAACCGAACGCGGTCACTCACCCTGGGTGCTGCGCACGAGTCTCGACGGTCGCCCGCGCATGCTCAGCCTTGCGCTCGCCCCCGAAGTCTGGCTCGCCTACAGCACCGAGACCGCCTCGCTCCATCAGCTCTGGCGCGGCGACATCGAGTTCACGGGAGCCGTCTACGACGCGCGGCACGGTGCCGAGCCGCGAAGCCGTGGCCGCGCCTATCTCCAGGCGCCGCCGCAGACGGCCTGGCGGATCGGCCGCGAATCCCGAGAGCGGCCCCCCGCAGTGCAGTGGCGCGCACACGGGGTCGATTCCGCGAGCGGCGAGGCCTGGCTGCGTTTCGAGTTACAGGATGGGGGCCAGCGCGTGGTCATCACGGAGTGGCCCGAAGTGCTCCGGGAGGGTTCGCGCATCGGGCTGCGGCGTCGTTTCGAGCGCGAGGGGGGATCTGCGGACGTTCCCATCAGCATGCGGCTCGACCCCGGCGCGGATGCCCTCGAGAGCGACGGCACTCTGCTCGATGACGGAACTCGGCTTCGCCTCAACGCCGCGCACACCCATCTCCTGCAGTGGTTCGACGCTCCACTCATCCCCATCGAAGAACCCGCTCCCGATGAATCCACGCCCCTCGACGAACTTGCCGCGGAAGGTTGCAGCAGCTGCCACGACCTGCGCGAACGCGTCGCCGGCCCCGCCTGGCAACAGATCGCCGAGCGGCATGCCGGCGTCGAGCGTGGAGACAGCCCGCGCACTCTCGCAGAGCGCATCATGGAGGGCAGCGTGGGGCGCTGGGGCCAGGTCCCCATGCCCGCCCATCCCGACCTCCCCGCCGAGCGGGCGCTGGCGCTGGTGGAGCGCGTGCTCGAGATGCAGAGCGCCACTCCACCGCCACCCCGCGCGGACCGGGCTGCGCGCGAGCGCCACGACTGGACGTACGCGTTCGACACCGAGTCGCCGCCCGCGGGACTCCATCCATCCCTCTCCCTCGTATCGCTTCGCCCAGAGGGCCTCACGCCGAAAGTGGGCGGCATGGCGTGGCTTCCCGACGGCCGCCTCGTGGTGGTCAGCTGGGACCGCGATGGCGCCGCCTTCGTGATCGAGGGTTGGAACGGAGTGCCGGGCGAGCTGCGGGCCCGCCGCATCGCGGAAGGGCTCCACGAGCCCCTGGGCGTCGCGGTGGCCGATGGCGAGATCTACGTGATGCAGAAGCAGGAGATCACGCGCCTCATCGATCACGACGGCGACGGCTGGACGGACGAGTACCGAACCCTCAGCAACGACTGGCAGGCGACCTCGAACTTCCACGAGTTCGGCTTCGGTCTCGCCCACCACCAGGGTTTTCTCTACGGCGCCCTGTCGGTCTGCGTGCTTCCGGGGGGCAAGAGTTGCCCGGAACAACGGCCCGACCGCGGCAAGGTCTTCCGCGTATCGCTCGCGAGCGGGGAAGTCGAATTCCTGGCCAGCGGCTTTCGGACTCCCAACGGCATCGGGCTGGCGGCCGACGGCAGCATCTACGTGACCGACAACCAGGGGGATTGGCTCCCGGCCAGCAAGTTGATCCGCTTGGAAGCCGGGAGTTTCCACGGCTGGCGTTCCCCTGCGGACCGCGAGCGCCCGGGCGCCGCGAGCACGCCGCCCGCCCTGTGGCTGCCGCAGAGCGAGATCGGGAACTCCCCCACCCAGCCGCTGGTGCTGAGCGGGGGCCCCTACCGCGGCCAGTTGCTGTTCGGGGACATCTACAACGGAGGGATCAAGCGCGCCTACCTGGAAGAAGTGGAGGGAGTGCTGCAGGGCGCGGCCTTCCACTTCACGGCGGGCCTCGAGGGAGGTGCGCACCGCCTGCTGGAGGCGCCGGACGGCAGCATCGTGGTGGGCGAGGTGGGGAGCGCGGGGAACTGGAGCCAAGCTGGGAAGCGCTGGTTCGGTCTCGAGCTGCTGCGCTTCGATCGAGCGCCGGCCTTCGAGCCCCTCTCCATGCAGGCGACGCCCGCGGGCTTCGAGGTGACCTTCACGCATCCGCTGGCTCCCGGGTTGCAGCTCGGGGCCGGGGACTTCCAGTTCCGGCAATGGTTCTACGTGCCCTCGGAACTCTACGGGGGTCCCAAGTACGATCTCGAAACGCTGCATGTCCGCGACGTCCGGGTCGCAGCGGGGCGGCGAAGCGTTGCCCTCGACGTCGAGGGGCTCGAGGCGGGCCGCGTCGTCTACCTGCGGATGGACCGCCGCATCGAAAGCGCTGCGGGGGAACCCCTGTGGGTCAACGAGGCCTGGTACACCCTAAACGCGATTCCCTCCCTGCCCATCCGGGCCGTCGGAGCGGACCGACCCCGCGCATCACCGCGCCCTCCCGAAGCGCCCCTGCGCGCTCCGCAGCAGCCCGGTTTCAGGCCGCTCTTCGACGGTGAAAGCTTCGAGGGGTGGAAGGTCTACGGGCAGGAATCCCTCGAGGGTTGGGGGATCGAAGACGGGAGCCTGGTTTTCCTGCGCGACGTGTCCTTCCTGGGGCTCCTGTGGAACCACCTGAATCCCTTCCGCCCCGCGGCCCTCGATCTCATGACCCGGGAGAAGTTCTGCAACTTCGAACTTTCCATAGACTGGAAGATCTCCGCGGGGGGCAACAGCGGCATCTTCTACGCCGTCCCCGACGAGTCCCAGGAGGTCGCCTGGTACACGGGCCTCGAGATGCAGGTGCTCGACGACGCGGGTCACACTGACGGGCGCATCGACAAGCGCCGGGCCGGCGACCTCTACGACATCAAGGCCAGTTCCACTCGGGCCGTGAAGCCCGCTGGAGCCTGGAACCGGGCCCGCGTCCGGCTGGAGGGAGACGCGATCACCCACTGGCTCAACGGCGAGAAGGTCCTCGAGATCGAGCGCCGGAGCCCCGAATGGCAGGCGGCCCTGGCGGCCAGCAAGTTCGCGG
Source organism: Myxococcales bacterium (assembly GCA_013215615.1). Lineage (GTDB taxonomy): Bacteria > Myxococcota_A > UBA9160 > UBA9160 > SMWR01 > JABSQX01. The sequence continues at coordinate 6,609 of JABSQX010000132.1, forward strand.
GTGACGAGGGTTTCGGGAGCGCCCGTTGCGGGCACATTCTGCTGCAGGATCACGGCGACCGGGTGTGGTATCGGAACGTCGAGATCCTGGAGCTTCCCTGATCCCGGCGTCGCGGAACCTTCCCCGCCTTCCCGCAACACCCCGATGGGTTTGGAGCCTGATGGTTGCCACCGCAATGGCACGCGCTGGCCCGGGCTCACTCAGTCCAAGCCGGCTTCCCCTTCGCCCGCGGACTCCAGGAAGAAGTCGTAGCAGCGGTGGCGGGCCGCCTCGTCGCCGCGTACGCGCATGGCGTTGCGGGGGTGCTGGTTCATGTGCCCGCTGATCCCGTAGATGTCGTTGAACCCCCACTCGATCTCGTCGCGCAGGGGCACGAACTCCTCCTGGATGACCTGGTAGAGGGGGCGCACGTCGAATTTCGGGTTCTTCAAGAAGTTGAGGAGCAGCTCCAGGTTGCAGTTTCCCGCGCCCCGGCCGATGCCGTTGATGGTGGCATCGAGCAGGTTCACGTCCTCGATGATCGCCTGCTGGGTGTTCGCGAAGGCGAGCTGCTGGTTGTTGTGGGCGTGGAAACCCAGCTGCTTGTCGGGCGCGTAGCTGCGGTACATCTTCAGGTAGGCGGAGATCTGTTCCGAGTAGAAGGCCCCGTAGCTGTCCACCAGGTAGAGGTAGTCGACCGCGTCGCAGGCGTTGACCTGCTGCAGGGCCTCCACGAGGTCGCTCTCGATGGCCGCCGAACAGGCCATGATGTTGATCGTGGTCGCGTAGCCCTGGTCCTTCGAGCGCTTGGCGAGGTCGATCCCCTTGTCGATGTCGGCCACGTAACAGGCGGTTCGGATCATGTCCACCGGGGACTGGTCGGTGGCGACCAGGCCATCGATGTCGACACGCCCCACGTCGTACATGACTGCGAGCTGCGGGCGGTAGCTGCCCTCGTAGCTGTCGACCACCCGTTTCAGATCGTCTTCCTCGCAGAAGTTCCACTTCCCCCACTTGTCCCGGGTGTACTCGTCGCTCTCGCAGAGCTTCTTGCCGAGTTCGACGACGTCCACCCCCGACTCGCAGGCGGCGTGGTAGCAGGCCTCTACGAAGCTGTCCCTGAACTGGTACTGGTTGATCAGACCGCCATCGCGGATCGTGCAGTCGAGCACCTTGATCTCTTCCCGGTACATGCTGGATCTCCCGAAACGGTGAAGCCCGCACTCCCCGCACACCCGCCACCAGGGCCGGGGCGCCCTCGTAGAGCTGGGGTCGTGCGCGCGCATGACTCGGCGCGCCGGGGAGGGGTAGGAATAACTCTACCAACGAAATGGACTGAAGACCAAGCTGTTGCTCTCCCGCGCGGAGGCGCGTCCGGGACTTCCGATGCAGCAGCGTGCACTTCGCCTATCCTCGCCGGCTCGGGGTTCCACGGAATCCCGAAGGGGGGCGCGACGTGGTTGGAAACTCTGGGGGCGCTACGGGACCGGAAGGGGTCGCGCTCCGCCAACGGATCGAGCGGCGTTTCGAGCGCTTCGGTCATTTTTCCGTGCGGCACCGCTGGTCCCTGATCGCGATCGTGTTGCTCTTCGCGGCTGCTCTCTCCTCCCAGGCGCCCCGCATGACCATGGACACCTCCGTGGACGCCTTCCTCCAAGAAGACGATCCCGCCAAGCAGTTCTACAACGACTTCCGCGATCGCTTTGGTCGCGACGAGGTCGCGATCGCCGCCATCCGCACGCCCGATGCCCTGGCGCCGGCCTTCCTCGCGAAGTTGCGGGACTTCCACCAGGCCCTCGAAGAAGAGGTTCCCCACCTCGAGGAGGTGCGCAGCCTCATCAATGCCCGCATGACCCGCGGTGAGCGGGACGAGCTGATCGTCGAGGACCTCCTCGAGGAATGGCCCCAGGACCCCGAAGCCTGGCGGCGCCTGCGCGCCTATGCGCTCGCGAATCCCCTCTACCAGAACCTGCTGATTTCCAGCGATGCCCGGCTCAGCCTGGTGATGGTCGAGACGAGCGCGTATTCCTCGGAGGGTTTGGGGGCGGAGGACCCGGTCGATTTCAGCGAGGATGAGGAGAGCGGCGCCCCGGTGGCCTTCCTGACAGGCGCCGAAAACCGAGCCGCCGTGCGTGCCATCCGGCAGGTGGCCGAGCGCTTCGCGGGCGAGGGCTTCGAGATCTCCCTGGCCGGGGCTCCGGTCGTGCAGGCGGAGGTCATCGGTGCGATGGAGCGGGACATGGTTCGCTTCGTGGGCATGATGGTGGTCGTCATCGCCCTGCTCCTCGCGCTGCTCTTTCGGCGGGTTTCGGGCGTGCTGCTGCCACTCCTGGTCGTGGCGCCCGCGGTCTCCGGCACCATCGGGATCATGGTGATCGCGGGCGAACAAATGAGTGCCCCCACCCAGATCCTGCCCTCGATGTTGTTGGCGGTGGGCGTCGGTGCCGCGGTTCACATCCTGACCATCTTCTTCCAACGCTTCGATGCCGGGGCAAGTCGCGAGGATGCCATCGCGCAGGCGCTGGGCCACTCGGGCCTGGCGGTTTGCATGGCGGGCCTCACCACCGCCGGCGGCTTGCTGTCCTTCATTGCCGCCCGGGCCGCGCCGGTCGCGGCGATCGGGACCTTCGCGCCCATCGGGATCCTGCTTGCCCTGGTCTACTGCCTCGTCCTGCTGCCCGCCTTCGTTTCCGTGCTGCCGCTACGCCGCAAGTCGGGGGCGGGTCACGAAACCCGAACGGCGCCGGACGCCGGACGACTCGCAAGCGTGCTGGTCGCAGTGGGAGAGTTCTCGATCCGGCACGCCCGGGCGGCGGTCGGGATCACCGCGGTCGTGGTGGCCGTGAGCCTGGTCGGCGCCTCGAAGATCCGCTTTGGCCACGACATCCTGGGCTGGCTCGCGGACAGCCACCCCCTCCACGCCGTCACCGCTCTCTTCGATGCCGAGATGCAGGGCTCCATGAGCCTGGAGATGGTGGCCGATACCGGACAGGAAAACGGTGTCCAGCGCGTGGAAGCGCTGAACGCCCTCGAGGCGCTGCCCGCCGAGTTGCAGGAGGTGGCGCGGGCCCAGGGACTCGAAGTCGGCAAGACGATCTCGCTGGCCGACGTGGTGAAGGAGATCAACCAGGCCCTGAACGATGGCAGTCCGGACTTTCACCGGATCCCCCAGGACCGCCAGCTGATCGCCCAGGAGCTGCTGCTCTTCGAGAGCAGCGGCACGGACGACCTCGAAACCATGGTCGACTCGCGCTTCAGCATGGCGCGCATGTCGATCCGGCTCCCCTACGTGGATCCGATGCGCTACACGCCCTTCATCGAAGCATCGCTCGCGCGTTTCCAAGATCACTTCGGCCCCGGGGTCGCGATTCATGCCACGGGTTTCGCGGCGGTGATGTCCACGACCATCAGCGCTCTCATCAGCTCGTTGGTGAGCAGTTACGTGCTGGCGCTCCTGATCATCACCCCGCTCATGATGCTGCTGCTCGGATCGCTGCGCATCGGCCTGGCCAGCATGATCCCCAACCTGGCGCCCATCGTCATCACGCTCGGCGTCATGGGTTGGGGGGACATCGAGATGGATGCCTTTACGCTGATGATCGGTGGCATCGCGATCGGTCTGGCAGTCGACGACACCATCCATTACCTCCACAACTTCCGGCGCTACTACGCGGAGTTTGGCGACGTGAGCCGCGCCAGTGCGGAGACGCTGCGCACCACCGGCCAGGCGCTCTTCGTCACCTCGGTGGTGCTCACGGCGGGCTTCGCGATCTTCACCCTCGCGGAGCTCGAGAACCTCTTCTACTTCGGCCTGTTCACCGCCTTGACCATCGCGAACGCTTTCCTGATCGACATCCTGGTCGCGCCGGCGTTGATGGAGCTCGCCTACGGGGGGAAGACTCGCGGCAGGGAGCGCTCCGCGCCCGGAGCCTGAGTGGCTATCGTCTCGCCGTGTACGAGGTAGAAGCCCTTCGCGCATTGGTGGGGCGTTACTGCGACGCGGTGACGCGCTTCGACGTGGAGGCCTTTGCGGATACCTGGGCGCTCGACGCGGTCTGGCACATTCCCAGGGGCGAGGCGCTGCGGGGCCGCGAGGCCATCGCCGCGCGCTACGCGGAGATCCGCGCCCTCTACAGCCTTTGCGTGCAGGAGATCTTGAGTTCCATCGTCGACCCGGAGGGCCGCGCCCGCTGGTACGTGCGCGAACTGCAGTGGCGCGAAGGCGAAGAGGGCTCCCAGCTCATCGGGGTCTACGACGACACTTTCAGCGGGGAGGCCACGTCTCCCCGCTTCGCATCGCGACGCTTCACGCTCCTCTACCGCGGGCCCGCCGATCTCTCGGGCCGCCTCCACGGCACTTCGCGGCTGGCCGCCTTCGACGAATCTCCTTGAGGGCGGCCCCCCGCTAAGCGCCGGGCTGGCTGCGCAGGATGCGGCCCGGAAGCGCCTCGAGCTGGTCGAGGAGCGGCTTGCCCTCGGCTCGGATCGGCACCCCGTTGACGAGGATGTGATCGATGCCTGCGGGGTCGTCAGCGATCAACCGGTCTCCGCCCGCGGGCAGATCGTGGACGCGGCGGATCGGTCCGGGAGAGAGCTTCTCCCAGTCGAGCACCACCACGTCGGCCGGACGTCCCACGCGCAGCAGGCCGCGCTCGCTCCCCAGCACCTGGCCGATCTCCCCGGTGAGTTTGTGGATGCCCTGCGCGACGGGCATCAGCTCCCGGTCCCGCACCCAGTTCGCGAGGAAGTCGGTGGGCATCACGGCGTCGCAGATCTGTCCCACGTGGGCGCCGGCGTCGGAGAGGCCCATGATGCAGCCCTCGCTGGTCATCAACAGGGCGACGCCCTCCTCTTCGTCGTTCGCGAAGGTGACGCTGAAGCGCGTCTTCATGTCGTCGTCGAGGGCGGTGTCGCAGACCACGTCGAAGGCCGTCACGCCGCGTTCCGCGGCGATGCTCGCCACCGAGCGGCCCAGCCACTCGGGGTGTGCGTCGGATTCCGCGACCAGGAAGGTCTCCCAGCGCGGGTTCACCCACTCGCCGCCCTCGAACTCGTCCCAGACGCGCTTGCGCCAAGCGGGATCGCCGCAGAGCTGATGGCGCTCTTCCTTCGGAGTGGCGACGAAGGGAGAGAAGGCCGGTAGCTGGTAGAAGGCGGAAGGCTCGCTCATCAGGATCTGCTGGACGATGGGCCGGCAGGTCACCTGCACCCAGACGTCCGCGCCCGACTTCCGGCCCTCGGTGTGGTGGGCGAGCTTCTCCTGGTAGGAGACTCGCGAAGCCGTGTCCGCCGGGTAGGTGAGGATCGACGACCAGTTGATGGTGCGGCCGAGTTGGCGCTGGAAGTCGTAGACCCAGCGGTAGTTCTCGCCGAGTGACACGTGCACGATGCCCTGGGCGATTTCGCCGGTGACGGCCATCAGCGCTTCGGTCTCCTGCTGGGAGGCCGCGACGGAGGGCACCGGACGACCGCCGTCCCCGATGTGGAAGCCGGCCCGGTCGCTCGAGAAGCCGAGGGCGCCGCCGCGGATCGAGTCCGCGACCAGCGCCTTCATCTGGGCGATCTCGTCCTCGCGGGCGGGCCGCTCGTAGGCGTCTTGGCCCATCACGTAGATGCGCACCGGGGTGTGGCCCACGAAGCCGCCGAAGTTGATCGCGGTGCCTCGCGCCTCCACCCAGCGGAGGTATTCGGGATAGGACTCGAACTCCCAGGAGACGCCGGCTTCCAGCGTCTGCAGCCGCATGTCCTCGACCTTGTCGAGGGTGCGCAGCAGGGTGCCGCGGCCCTCGGGACGCGTCGGCGCGATGCTGTATCCGCAGTTGCCCGCCACCACGCTGGTGACGCCCTGCCAACAGGAGGGCGAGAGCGCCGCATCCCAGATCACCTGCGGGTCGTAGTGGGTGTGGATGTCGATGAAGCCGGGGGCCACCAAGCGCCCCGAGGCGTCGATCTCCCGCTCGCCTCGCACCCGATCCGCGATCTCGACGATGCGCCCGCCGGCGATGCCCAGGTCCGCACGAACCCCGGGGGCGCCGCTGCCGTCGATCAACGTGCCGCCCCGGATCGCGATTTCGGTCTGCATGGAGGCCTCGTGGCGGCCCTGGGCGCGGTGGCGAGCGCATCCTGCATGGCTTCGGCCCCGCGGAGCCGCCTGGCCCTTCAGATTACCGGAATCGTCCGGCCAGCGGGGGTGCGGGGAGCGTCGGCTGCCTCGGCGGGCCCCAGAGCCGCTAGCGCGCGGTGCTGGCGGCCAACAGGTTCTCGCCGAGTGGATCACAGGCCACGCGGGCCGGGGCGTCGTCATCGAGAATCGCGCTGACGATGCGCGCCGCCGCGGCGTCCGGCGCCGTGATGAGGTCCGCGACTCCCTGGCGCCCGCGCCACAGGTCTTTGGCCATCTCCTGGTAGCCGTCGTGTTCGGCGGCTTCCGGGAGCCGGTCCGAAGCGCTCAACATCTGGGTGTCGATGGGCCCGGGCATCACTTCCAGCACGCGGATCCCGAAGCCCGCAACCTCGGCGCGCAACGACTCACCGAGCGCCCCCACCGCCGCCTTGCTGGCCCGGTAGGCGGCGTAGAAGGGCACCTCCTGCAGCGTCGAACAGCTGGTGATGTTGCAGATCACTCCACCGCCAGTCGCGCGAAGCTGGGGGACGGCGCGCCGCGTCACCTCCAGCAGACCAAAGAGGTTGGTCTCGAAGAGTTCGCGCCAGAGTGTCATCGGCGCGTGCTCGACGGGCAGGTAGGCGCCGTCGAGGCCCGCGTTGTTGACCAACACGCGCAGTCCCTCGGGTGCTTGCAGGCTCTCGGGGCGCCGCACGTCGAGCGCTTCCACGCTGAGTTGGCCCCCGGACTGCGCGGCGAGATCCGACAGGTCCTCGCCGTCGGCGGGATTCCGCATGCCCGCCCGGACCCGGAAGCCGCGGCCCGCCAGCGCGAGGGCCAGCGCACGGCCCAGGCCGCGGCTGGCTCCCGTCACCCAGGCCACGCCCTCGGCGTTCAAGAGGCCGGGATCCGGGCGTCCGCGGCCATGCGCGACTGCGGGGTCGCGCCGTCGGTGCGCACGCGCCGGTGCGCGATCAGCCAACGCTCGCCGCAACGGTGGAAGCGGTCGTCGTAGCGCCCCCAATGGTCGAGACCGATTTCGGTGAAGACCAGGAAGTAGCTGCGTACCCGGGCCTCGTCGGGCTCCTCGAGGGTGATCTCGACGCTCGAGACGTGGTGGTGGACGATCGGGCGTGCGGAGCGTTCCTTGCTGCCCTCCACCACGCGGGATAGCCGCGCCTCGATTTCCTGGGGGCCCGTGGAGAGATCGTCTCCGGGAAGCTCCAACACGCCGTCCACCGCGAAACAGGCGGCCAGGTCCGCCAGGCGGCCGCGGTCGCCGGCGTTGTTGTAGCGGGCCAGCGTGTCCCGGATGCACTCGCGGGCGTTGAGTTCGTCGGCCGTCATGGCACCTCCCTCGCCGGCTACCGGCGTGCGCGTGGCCCGGAGTTTCGCATACTCGCGGCCCAGCGAGGGGGAGCCGTGCCCAACCAGGCCTTACAGCGGGGAATCGAACTGGCCGAGGAGCTGCGGGAACTCGCCGCCTCCTTGACGCGCCTCGAGGTGAGCGAGGACGACGTCCGGGAGGCGCTGGCACTCGCGCGTTCCATGGCCGCCCACCTTCGAGGGCCAGAGCGCCAGCGCTGGTACGAGCAAGTCGAGTCTCCGGTCCCGGACTTCGATGCGCCCAGCGCCTTCCACATCCTCTCCCCGGTCTCGGGTCTCATGAATCCCGTGGCGCCGCCCTTGGTCGTGGAGCGGACCCAGCGCCCGGATGGCCAGCCCGCGGTGTTGGGCCGCACGCGTCTTTCCAGCAGCTACGAGGGACCGCCGCACGGCGTGCACGGGGGCATCGTGGCGGCGCTCTTCGACGAGGTACTGGGTGCCGCCCAGGGCCTCGCGCCTCCGCCCGGCGTGACCGCGAAGCTCGAGGTCCGCTACCGGCATCTGACGCCGGTGGACGAGGACCTGCGCGTGGAGGGCTGGATCGTCGAGCAGCGGGACCGCCGCGTCTTCGCGGAAGCCACCTGTCACGCCGGCGAGACCCTCACCGCCAGCGCCACCGCGCTCTTCCTGCGGGTCGACTTCGAGGCCGTGCAGGCCCACATGCAGGCGCGGCGGGAGCAGACCTGAGGGAGCGCTCCGCCGAGCTTTCCCCGCGCTTGCCGTGCGCCGCGGCCGGGCGATAGGCTGCGCGTTCGTGCCGCTGCTCTCCTATCCCGCCGTCCTCGCCCAGCACGCGGGTCAGCGTCCCGATGACGTGGCGCTGGTCTGCGACGAGCGGGAGGTGGGCTTCGCGGAGTTGCAGCAGCGCTCCAATCGCCTGGCCCGGGATTTCGAGTCCCGCGGCGTGAGCCACGGCGACTTCGTGACGCTGGCACTGCCCAATGGCGTCGCCTTCGTGGAGAGTTGCTTCGCGGCCTGGAAGCTGGGCGCCATCCCGCAGCCGGTTTCGGCGCGGCTGCCGGACCGCGAGCGCTTCGCGATTCTCGAACACGCCCGGCCCGCCCTGGTGGTGGGCGTCGAGGCATCCGGCGCCGCGGGTTTCCCCTCCCTGCCCGCCGGCTTCGAGCCCGGCGACTTCAGCGATGCAGCGCTTCCCGACCAGGTCTCGCCGGCCCGCCAGGCGCTGGCTTCCGGGGGCAGCACCGGCCAGCCCAAGCTCATCGTCGACGTCCTGCCCGCCGAGTGCGATCCCAGCGAACCCTTCTACGGCAACGAACCCGGTACCACCGTGTTGGTGCCCGGCCCCCTGTATCACGCCGCGGGCTTCGTGAACCTCACGACGACACTGCTGCTGGGCGGCCGCGCCATCCTGATGAGCCGTTTCGACGCCGAGCAGGCCCTCGCGCTCATCGAGCGTCACGCCGTCGAGTGGGTGAGCTTCGTGCCCACCATGTTGCAGCGCATCTGGCGGCTGCCCGCGGAGACGCGCCGGCGCTACGACGTGGGTAGCCTGCGGCGCGTGGTTTCGAGCGGTGCGCCCTGCCCGCCCTGGCTGATGCGCGAGCTGATCGGCTGGCTCGGCGCCGAGCGCGTGGCCGACGCCTACGGGGGCACGGAGCGCATCGGGGGCACCTTCATCACGGGCAGCGAGTGGCTCGAGCACCCGGGCTCGGTGGGGCGGCCCACGGGCGGGCGCAAGCTGCGCGTGCTCGACGAGGCCGGCAACGAAGTGCCGCCCGGCGAGGTGGGCGAGGTCTTCATGCTGCCCCCGGGCGGCCAGGGTTCCACCTACCGCTACGTGGGCGCCAGCGCGCGTTCCGACGGCCAGGGTTGGGAGACCCTGGGCGATCTCGGCTACCTCGATGAGGACGGCTACCTCTACCTCAGCGACCGGCGCACGGACATGATCGTGACCGCCGGAGAGAACGTCTATCCCGCCGAGGTGGAGGCGGCCCTGCTCGCGCATCCCGCCGTGCAGTCCTGCGCGGTGATCGGCTTGCCCGATGAGGACCTGGGCCAGCGCGTGCACGCCATCGTGGAGGCGCGTCCCGCGGTCGACGAAGAAACCCTGCGCGCGCACCTCGCCGATCAGCTGCTGCGCCACAAGACGCCGCGCAGCTTCGAGTTCGTGGACACGCCGCTGCGCGACGAGGCCGGCAAGCTGCGGCGCGGCGCGCTGCGAGCGGCGCGCCTGGGCGCGCGTTGAAGGCGGGCCCTACGCGCGCTGCCTGCCTTCAGGGGGCGAGTAGCGAGGGCGCGTAGTCGGCGGGCGCCGCGTAGCCCATCAGCTGCAGCAGGGTGCCCGCCAGGTTGGCGAGGCTCGCCGGTCCGGCGCCGGGGTCGAGGCGCAGGTTGTGGCCCGGCGCGTAGACGTGGAAGGGCACGCGGTTCAAGGAGTGGCTGGTCTTGGCCCGGGGCCGTCCCTCTGCGTCGAGGAGGGGCACCCCGGAGTGCGGGTCGAACTCGAACATCTCGTCGCAGTTGCCGTGGTCCGCGGTGACCACCAGTGCCCCCTCGAGTTGTGCGATGGCGTCCATCAGGCGGCCGATCTGCAGATCCACGGCCTCCACGGCGAGCACCGACGCGTCCCGGTCGCCGGTGTGTCCCACCATGTCGCCGTTCGCGTAGTTGAGACGCGCGTGCCGGTAGCGGCCGCTGGCGAGTTCCGCGAGCAGACGGTCGGTGATCTCCGCGCACTTCATTTGCGGCTGCTCGTGGAAGGGAAGGATGTCGCTGGGGATCTCCACGTAGGTTTCCTGGGCCGTGTCGAAGTGCCCGCTGCGGTTGCCGTTCCAGAAGTAGGTGACGTGGCCGTACTTCTGGGTCTCGCTGATGGCCAGCTGCGGCAGCCGGTTGCGGACCAGGTACTCGCCCAGGGTCTCCTCGATGGCGGGAGGCGAGACCAGGAAGTGCGCGGGAACCTGCAGGTCGCCGTCGTACTGCATCATGCCCGCGAACTCGACGTCCGGGTGCGTGACCCGGTCGAAGGCCTCGAAGTGTTCCGCCTCGAAGGCGCGGGTGAGCTGCATGGCACGGTCGCCGCGAAAGTTGAAGAGCACCACCGCCGCGCCGTCCCGGATGCGGCCCACGGGGCCCGTCTCGTCGCAGATCACGAACTCCGGGAGGAACTGGTCGCCGCGTTTCGCGTCCTCCGCGTAGTCGTGCTCGACGGCTTCCCGGGCGCTCCGGAAGCTGCGCCCCTCGCCGAGCACGTGGGCCCGCCAGCCGCGCTCCACCACGCTCCAGTCGGCCTCGTAGCGGTCCATCGTGACCCGCATGCGCCCGCCCCCCGAGGCGATCCGGTAGTCGCGCCGGGGCTTGCGGTTCAGCGCCGCGAGCAACTCCTCGAGGGCGTCGAGGTAGCCGAGGGCACTGCGCGCGGGTACGTCGCGGCCGTCGAGCAGGGCGTGGACGCGCACCGCTTCGATTTCTTCCTCGTCGCAGCGCCGCAGCATGGCGAAGAGGTGGTCGATGTGGCTGTGCACGTTGCCGTCCGAGAGCAGGCCGATGAAGTGAAGGGGCTCGCCGGACGCGCGCACGCGCTCCGTGATGCGCCGCCAGGCGGCGCTCTCGAAGAGGCGTCCGTTCGCAATCGCTTCCGAGACCAGCTTGGCGCCCTGGTCGAAGATGCGCCCCGCGCCCAGGGCGTTGTGGCCCACTTCGCTGTTCCCCATGTCGGCATCGCTGGGCATCCCCACCGCCCGGCCGTGGGCGGCCAGGGTGGTGGAGAGTGCCTGCGCGGCCAGGCGATCGAGGTTCGGGGTGCGGGCCAGCCAGACGGCGTCGGATTCGTCCTGCGCGCCGATGCCCACGCCGTCGAGCACGCAGGCCACCACCGGCCCGCGCACGCCCGCGAAGCTGGGATGGGGCCGCAACGTCCAGTCCATGGCGTCTCCGTGTCCGGCTCCACCGAGTGTCTACCCCAGTCGCCCCGGCCCCGCCGCTGCGTTGCCCGCAGGCCGTGAAGCCCCCAAGCTCCCCGCATGGCAGCCTCCCGGCTCGTACTCGCCTCCACCTCGCGTTACCGCGCGCAGCTCCTCGAGCGCCTCGAAGTTCCCTTCGAGGTGGCGGCGCCGCGTTTCGACGAGGCCGCGCTGCGGCCGCGTTTCGCCGAGCTGGGGGACGAGGCCTTCGCGCTGCTGCTGGCCCGGGGCAAGGCGGCCAGCCTCCGAGACGAATACCCGGATGCCTGGTTGCTGGCTGCAGACCAGATCGGAGTTCTGGAGGACGAAGCCGGCCCCCGGTTGCTCGGCAAGCCGGGCACGCAAGACCGGGCGGTCGCGCAACTGCTCTCGATGTCGGGGCGCAGTCACCAACTGGTCACTGCGGTGGTGCTGGCGGCGCCGGAAGGCGCCTCCCTCGAGTGCGTGGACCGGCAGCGTCTAAAGATGCGCGCCTTCGCGGAGCCCGAGGTCCGCGCCTACGTGGCGCGTCACCTTCCCCTCGACAGTGCAGGCGCCTACCGGATCGAGGACGCCGGCATCCGCCTCTTCGAGCGCATCGAGGGCAACGACTACACGGGCATCATCGGCTTGCCGCTGCTGGCGGTAGCGTCGCTGCTGCGCGAGGCGGGCCTGTTGGATCCCTGAGCGCGCCGGAATTTCGAGCGTTGGCGCGGTCGTCGGGATCCAGACGTCCTGCCAGCGCCACCAGGCCCACCGCGTAGAGCGCACAGGTGATCCCCGCAGCGCTGATCGTCGCCACCACCCCGAACACTGCGCACAGCGAGCCCATGGCGAGCCCGCCGAAGGGGATCAGGCCCGCCCAGGCGACCTGGAAGAGACTCATCACGCGCCCGCGCCGGTTCTCGTCCACCCGCTGCTGGATCAGGGTCTGCAGGCTCGTCATCACCGAGAAGTAGAAGTAACCCACCCCGAACTGCGCGATCAGCGCCCAGAGCGGACTCGTCGCCTGGGCGAAGAGCGTGAGCGTCGCCCCGTAGCCGAGCATGCGCAGGGCGCTGCGGCGCAGGTTCGGCGACTTGCGGGAGTAGCCGGTGGCGAGGGCGCCGCACATGGCGCCCAGGCCCGTGACGACCACGATCCAACTGAAGGTGTCCAGGTCGCCCAGCACCTTCTCCGCGTAGATGGGGATCAAGGCCACGTGGGAGACCCCGAAGAGCGACATGCTGGCCACGGTGACGAGGGCCGGCAGCGTCGGCCGGCGCTCCCGGGCGTGTTCGAGACCGTTGCGCAGCCGGGCCATGATTCCGGTCTCGCCCGTCTCGGGCACGTAGGGGGTGGGTCGCATGCGCACCACCAGCCACGCGGAGGTGAGCGCCAGCACCAGGAAGATCGCGAAGGAGACCTCGAAGTGGTGGGCGGCGATCAGCGGTGCCGCCAGTGCCGGTCCCACCACCCGGGTGAGATTGTTGGCCGCGGACTGCAGGGAGACCGCGCTCGGGAGCTCATCGCGTTTTACCGCGTTGGCGACCAGCGCCATGCTGGCGGGGCCCGCGAAGGAGAAGGCCGTGCCCATCAGGAAGGAAACCAGCAGCAGCAGGGGGACGCTGATGGTCTGTGTCGCGGTAAGGGCCGCCAGCACCCCGGAGTAGAGGCCCACCGCCACGTAGGAGGTCGCCATGATGCGTTGGCGGTCGAGGTGATCGGCGGCGACGCCGGCCAGGGGCGCCAGCAGGAAGGCGGGCAGGAAGAGCGCGAAGAAGAGCAGCCCCAGGGAGAAGGGGTCGTTGCCCGAGAGATCCGCCATCAGCCCTTGCATGGAGATGTTGGAAATCCAGAAGCCCACCTGGTTGACGAGGAAGGCGGTGAAGAGCAGCCGGTACTCCCGCCGGTGCAGGGCTTGGAAGAGCCTGCCGCGCTGGTCCTTGGGTACGCCCGCGGACTGCACGCCCATCGCCACCGAGTCGGCGGGGTTGAGGGCGGCGTCGGCCGGGTTGGCGCCCAGGCTCTCTTCGATGCGGGTCTTGACCATGCGTACCGGTGTCCCTGCGGGCACACGGAGCGCCGGCGCGATGGCGGCGTGGGTCTCGCCCAGGCCAGGCCGTGGGAAGCGGCGCGATGATAACAGCTCGCGGAACTCGAGGCCGTCGGTGCGGGCGTTGCGCTAGCGTGCTGCGCGATCGCGATCCATGGACGGGCGCAGAAGGAGTGGCGATGCAGCGGTTCGAGGCCAAGGTGGCGTTGCTGACGGGGGCCGCCTCCGGTGTGGGCCGCGCCACTGCGCTGCGCCTCGCGGCCGAGGGCGCCTCGGTGTTTGGCGTGGACGTGGATGCGGAAGGCCTCGAGGAAACCGGCCGTCTCGTCGCTGACGCGGGTGGGCAGATGCAGGGCGCCTGCTTCGATCTTTCGCAACCCGAACTCTGCGACCAGGCGGTGTCGGCCTGTGTCGAGGCCTACGGGGGCCTCGACGTGCTGGGCAACATCGCGGGGGTGTCACGCTTCCACATCTTCACGGAGATCACCGAAGCGCAGTGGGACTTCGTGATGGGCGTGAACCTGAAGGGCGTGGCCTTCATGTGCCGAGCCGCCATCCCCCACCTCATCGAGCGCCAGGGCTCCATCGTGAACGTGGCCTCGGTGGCCGGCGTGATCGGGCAGGCCTACACGGTCGCCTACTGCGTGAGCAAGGGCGGCATCGTGCAACTCACCCGGGCGCTGGCCATGGAGTACATCCACCAGGGCATCCGGGTGAACGCGGTGGCGCCGGGTGGCGTGGACACCCCCATGAACCAGAAGCTCGAATTCCCCGACGGCATGGACTGGAAGTTGGTGCGCCCCTACTCGGGGCGCCGCGGGCAGGCCCAGGCCGAGGAGATCGCGGCGGCGATCGCCTACTTGGCTTCCGACGAGGCCCGGCCCGTGCACGGCGAGATCCTCTCCATCGACGGCGGCGTGCACGCCGGCGGTTAGGCGCGGGTCCGCGCGCATGGCGGGTGGGGGCTTCTGATACCCTCGGGGCCGCGAGGCAGCTGTCCATGGAATCGATTCGACGACCCCCCGATGAAATCCCCGATGCCACCGAGCCGCTGCGCGAGGCGGCGCGCTGGCTCGGCGAGGGGGCGGGGGTCTCGCTGGCCACGGTGGTCTCG
>JABSQX010000133.1 GCA_013215615.1 Myxococcales bacterium
ATGCCTTGCAGATTCCCGGCGAAGAGCGCGACGCGGGGCGGCCAGCGCGGACCACGCCCCTCTATGCGACGCTGCGCGATCAGGGCTGCGTGCACACGGAAGCCTTTGGCTGGGAACGCCCAAAGTGGTTCTCCCTGGATGGGCGAGAGGAGGAACTCTCCTACCGCCGCAACAATATTTTCGAGGTGGTGGCTGCAGAGTGTCGTGGGGTCGGCGAGCGGGTCGGCGTAATCGAACTGTCGAGCTTTGCGAAGTTCGACGTTTCGGGCCCCGACGCAGAAGATTTCTTGAATCGCGTATTCGCCAATCGCATGGCCAAGAGGGTGGGCGGCATCCGATTGGCTCATCGGCTGGGGGAAAACGGGCGAATCCAGAGCGAGGCGACGATCACGCGAATTGCTGAAGATCGTTTCTACGTGCTTTCCGGCTCATCGTGGGAAGTGAAGGATCTCGATGCGCTGAACCAGGAGATTCGTGACGATGAAGAGGTGGCGGTCGAAAACATCACGGACGATTGGGGGAATCTGATCGTGGTCGGCCCTCGCGCTCGGGACTTGCTTTCGAAGATCACCTCGACCGATCTCGGCAATGCGAACTTTCGTTGGTTGACTGGCCGTGAAATCGATGTGGCCGGGGTGCCCTGTCGTGCTCTGCGGGTCAATTACGTGGGCGAGTTGGGGTGGGAGTTGCATCACCCGATGGCGCGCATGCCCGACCTCTATGAAGCGATCAAGAAGAGCGGATCCGAATACGATGCGGTCGATTTCGGTGCCCTCGCTGTCGATAGCATGCGGATCGAGAAGTGTTATCGCGGGATCGGAGCGGATCTGACCAACGAGATCAGCCCGCTCGAAGCCGGGCTTCAGCGCTTCGTCGACATGGAGAAGGGCGATTTCATCGGCCGGGAAGCCTTGCTGGAGATTCAGGCCGAGGGGACCGCGCAGCAGTTGATCTATATCGAAGTGGACGCCCATGACGCGGATTGCATCGGGGGCGAACCGGTCTTTTCCGAGGGACGCTTGGTGGGTGTGACTTCATCGGGAGCCTTCGGACACCGGACGGGACGAAGTCTGGCACTCGCTTATGTCGAAAGCGCGAAGGGTGCCCCGGGCCAGAAGCTGGAAGTGGAGGTTCTCGAAGAGCGTCTCGGGGTGACGGTTCTCGAAACCGAACCCGCTTACGATCCGAGCAATGCGCGTCTGCGCGCATGACACTCATTTCGCTGGCTCGGCAGATCGCCTGCATATGATCTGGAAGGGCTGGCTCGCTCCCTCGATCTCGAGGTTCGGGTAGCCTCTTGCGCGGAGAACGGGGAACGCCCACGCGCGGCTCCGACGCGTTGAAGAGAAAGTCGCTATGGGGCCGAATTCGGAAGCACTGGAAGGATCGACCTTCAAGCCATTGTGGCTCGACCAGCCCGCGCGACCCGCGCGCCTCCCGGCGCTGGCCGGGTCCGCGTCCTGCGAACTCTTGATCGTGGGCGGCGGCTTTACGGGTTTGTGGGCGGCGCTTCAGGCCAAGGAGCGCCGGCCCGACCTCGACATCATCCTGGTCGAGGGGACGGAAGTGGGCGACGGGGCCTCGGGGCGTAACGGCGGATTCTTGAGTTCTTCCCTGGCCCATGGCGCCCACAACACCGATTTTCATTTTCCCGGCGAGCAGGACACCTTGTACGACCTGGGCCGCCAGAACATGGGCGAGTTCATGGCTTCATTGGAGCGTTACGGGATCGACGCTCGCTACGAGGGGACGGGAGAAATCGAAATCAACACCCGCCCCGACCAGGATGAGGGCATGGCGGAATGGGTCGAAGAGGAACGCGCCGACGGCTATGACCTCGTCTGGCTCGACCGGGAAGAAATGCAGGCGGAAGTGCACTCTCCCACCTACTGGGGGGGTCTATGGGATCGGGAAGGCCACGACGGTCTCGTCGACCCCGCCTACCTGTGTTGGGGGCTCAAGAAAGCCATCCAGGATCTGGGTGTTCGGATCTTCGAAGGCACGCCGATGCGTGGGTTCGATCGCCAGGGGGACGGCATGGCAATCGAATGCCCGAGCGGAAGTATTCGCGCTCAAAAGGTGCTGCTGGCGACCAACGCCTTTCGCAACCCGGTCCGAAGCGCCCGGCGCCGCGTCATCCCGGTCTGGGATTACGTGATCGCCACCGAACCCCTCACGCCCGATCAAATGAAGAGCATCGGCTGGGAGAGGCGGCAGGGCCTCGGCAACAACGCCAACATGTTCCACTACTATCGGCTGACCCACGACAACCGAATCGTCTGGGGCGGTGGCATGAACGTCGTCTATTACTACGGAAACCGTACCCAAGGATCCGTGGGGGACTCGCGAAAATACTTCGAACGCAATGCTTCCGACTTCTTTCACACCTTCCCCCAACTGAGCGGCGTCCGCTTCAGTCACCGCTGGAGCGGCCTCATTGCTTCGACCACCCGCTTTTGCATGAGCCCTGGGGTCGCTTACGACGGACGAGTTGCCTGGTCGGTGGGCTACACGGGTCAGGGTGTGGGAGCCAGCCGTTTCGGCGCCCGGGTCGGCCTCGAACTGCTCGGCTACGACCCGACGGAAATCCTCGATCTGCAATTCGTTCGGCGACAGGCGATGGGCTGGCCCCCCGAACCGCTTCGCTGGGCTGCGGTTACGCTCACGCGCAAGGAGATGGCCCGAGCGGATCGCAACAAGGGGAGGCGGAGTCTGTGGCTCAAGACGCTCGACCGTCTCGGGTTGGGATTCGCTTGCTAGGCTCCCCTTCGAGGGGCTCGTGTTCCGGAAGTTGCCTTGAAGGAGGAGAGCGTGCGATCAGAGTCGCGGGTTGTCGTGATCGGCGGCGGGGTTGCGGGTTGTAGCCTTCTCTATCACTTGACTCGTATGGGCTGGAGCGATGTCACATTGCTCGAGGCCGATGAGCTGACGAGCGGCTCCACCTGGCATGCGGCGGGCCTCTGCACGCAACTCAACCCCAGCTACAACATGACGAATCTCTTGAAATACAGTGTCGAACTGTATCAGCGGCTGCCGGAAGAGACGGGCCAAGAGGTCGATTATCACGCCAGCGGGAGTGTGCGGCTCGCTTTCGATCAGGATCAGATCGACGACTTCAAGCATCGGCTCGCGATTGCGCGTCTGGTGGGGATTCCGGGCGAATGGGTCGAAGCCGATCGGGTCGCAGAGCTCTTTCCCCTGGCGAAAGTCAGCGATGTGCTGGGGGCAGCCTATCTGCCGACGGATGGCTACGTGGATCCGACGGGGGTGACCCAGGCTCTTGCCCGCGGCGCGACGAGCCGAGGTGCCGAGATCCTGCGCAAAGCGCCGGTGACCGGAATGCAGCACGACGGCCAATGCTGGCGCCTCGAAACCCCCAAGGGCGAGATCCGCGCCGAAATCGTCGTCAACGCCGCCGGCCAATGGGCGCGCCAACTGGGCCGACTCGTTGGATTGGAATTACCCATCATTCCCATCGAGCACCACTACCTGATCACCGATCCGGTTCCCGAAGTAGCGGCCCTCGATCGGGAACTGCCCGTGTTGCGCGATCCTGCTTCGTCTTTCTACGTGCGCGGCGAACAGGACTCTTTGCTCGTGGGACCCTTCGAGCCCGAGACCGTGCCCTGGTCGATGGATCGCGTACCCGAGGATTTTCACAGCAGCCTGCTGGCGCCCGAGTTGGAACGCCTCGAAGGAGTATTGCAGGGCGTGGCAGCTCGCATCCCGATCTTTGGAGATCTTGGAATTCGGAATGTCGTCAACGGCCCGGACGGTTACACGCCCGACGGCCTTTGCCTGATGGGCCCCGTGCCCGGGCTGCCGAATTACCATGTGCTCGCGGGCTTTAGCATTTTCGGGATCGTTTTCGGGGGCGGGGCCGGTCGCTACGCGGCAGAGTGGATCGTAGACGGGCAGCCCAGCGACAACATGTGGGAGGTCGATGTTCGCCGCTTCTCCGAATACGCGAGCAGTGCCGAGTACGTGGCCGAACGGGCCTGCGACGTCTATGCGCGAGAATACGCGGTTCACTTTCCCGAGGAAGAGAGACCGGTCGCCCGCCCACTGAAGACCGGCCCCCTGTATGACCGCTTGCTCGCCAAAGGGGCCGTCTATGGCTCGCGCTTTGGCTGGGAACGGCCGCTCTGGTTTGCGAAAGACCAACCCGCCGAGGATGTCTACTCGTTCAGAAGAGGAAACTGGCATGCGGCGGTGGGCGAAGAGTGCAGGGCGGTCCGCTCGGCGGTGGGCGTGTTGGACCAGACGAGCTTTGCGAAGTTCGAAGTTTCGGGCCCGGGGGGCGAGGCCTATCTCGACCGTCTTTGCGCGAATCGCCTGCCCCGGAGCGTAGGCCGGATCGCATTGACCCAGATGCTGACGCCTCGCGGCGGAATCGAGTGCGATGTGACCATCACGCGCCTGCCCCGGGATCGTTTCTACGTCGTTTCAGCCGCGGCAACCGAGGGGCACGACTACGCGTGGATGGAACGGCACCTGCCCGACGACGGGAGCGTGCAGCTCGAGAATGTGACCGATCGCTACGGAGTCCTGACGTTGGCCGGGCCCAGATCTCGCGAATTGCTCCAGGCCTTGGCGCGGATCGACTTTCGCCATGAAGCGTTCCGCTTCTTCCGCTGNCGGGAGTTCCAGCTGGGCATGGCCTCNGTGCGTGCGCTGCGTGTCTCCTATGTCGGTGAACTCGGCTACGAACTCCACCACGAGATCGCCTACCAGCGCTACCTCTACGATCTCATCATGGCCGAAGGGCAGGCCCTGGGCATNGTCGATTTCGGTTATCGCGCCCTGGATTCGATGCGACTGGAGAAGGCCTACCGGCTTTGGGGGGTCGACATGTCGGCAGACTATTCGCCGCTCGAAGCCGGAATGGAACGCTTCGTGGCCTGGGACAAAGGCGATTTCATTGGGCGAGATACTTTGCTTCGCCAGAGAGATGCGGGAATTTCCCAGGCCCTCTCTTGTCTCGTCGTGAATGTCGCGGATGCCGATCCCCATGGCCACGAGCCGATCTGGGCCGGCGAAGAGCGGATTGGATACGTGGCGGCAGGGGGCTATGGCCATGTCGTCGAGAAGACGATCGCTTTGGCCTATCTGCCGCTCGAGCACACGGA
Source organism: Myxococcales bacterium (assembly GCA_013215615.1). Taxonomy (GTDB): domain Bacteria; phylum Myxococcota_A; class UBA9160; order UBA9160; family SMWR01; genus JABSQX01. Next base: position 5,130 of record JABSQX010000133.1, read on the forward strand.
GCCCGGGTCGAACGTCGAGGTCGAAATGCTCGGAGCCCGCTATCCCGCAGAGGTCGTACCCCAGCCGCTCTACGATCCGGAGAACAAGCGGCTGCTATCCTGAGTTCATGGCGGATGTTCGCTAGGGGAAAAGATGTCTGATTCCGAGTTCACGCTCGTATCTATTCACATTGGCGTCGCAGGGAAAGAGGGCCGCCAGAACCAGGCCCGGGTCCAGGCTGAACTCGATGGCCTGGCGGGCGACAAGTTCCGTGGCTTTACCCGGATCGCCGAGTCGTGGGATCAGGATCCGACGGGGGGGCCGCGTCGCAACGAACGGCAGTGGTCCGCTGTATCCCGGGAAGACCTGGCAACGATTGCCGAGAAGATGGATCTCGCAGAGCCGCTCGCCCCCGAGACCCTGGGTGCCAATCTCTGTTTCGAGGGAGCGCCAGGGATATCACTGCTCGCCAAGGGTTCGAAGTTGGTTTTTCCCTCCGGAGCCGTGTTGCTGGTCGAGGAAGAGACGTTGCCTTGTGCCGAAATGGGCGACACGATCGCCGACCTGCATACGCGACGCGCGGGGGGGGCCGTCCAGGGCAAGTTCTTTCCGAAGCTCGCTCTCGGTCTTCGCGGAACCCTGGGTATCGTCGACGTGCCCGGTGAACTCAACGTGGGCGACAAGGTCAGCGTCAGACCCTACGCACTATCGAGAGACTGAAGCGAGGCGCCTCTCCCCCATCAATCCTTGGGCGGAGCAAGAGCGTGTTCCCTGCGGAAGGGGATGTCCGCATCAGGAGACGCATCCATCTCCCGGGCATAGCGATGTCCCGCATACACGGCATGGGCGATCGTGCCTGGGGCGTTGCAGTCGCCGATTCGCTCGATCGAGTATTTTTCTTCGAGTTCTGCGTAGAGGCTGTCGTTGGGATTCCGGGAGGTGACCAGCACGACGCTCTGGGCGGCCCGTTCCCGCTCGCGCTCGGAATAGATACACGCGAGTTCGACGAAGTCTTCTCCCACGGCCGAGAGTGCGGTCGCAGTCTCGATCTGGACGCCGATTTCGATCAGGTGGGCCTGGATCGTTTCCTGCTCGTCCGTGTTGTGGGTCCAGGCCGAGACCTCAGGCTCGGGTGTCACCAGGGTTACATCGAGCCCATCGCGCACCAGTCTCTCGGCAATGACTCCGCCGAGGTAGTAGTGGTCGTCATCGTAGACGACGACCGGGCCCTGGGGCCGTGCGCCGGCCATGATGTCATCGGGCGTGAACACGTTCTTTTTTTCGCAGCCTTCAATGGGTTCATAGTGCCAGCGGCCGAGACCGTCGCGGCGCCACTGCGCCCCCGTGGCCAGGGCAATATAGTCGGCACCGAACTCCCGGATCTGCTCGGCATCGAGCTCACTCGCGAGGAACACCTCTACGTTCGGCAGCCGGTTGATCTGGTCGAGTCGCCAGTCATGCACGCGCGCCCACTCGGCGAGGCCCGGGAGGGCGGACTCCAGTGCAACGCGGCCACCCAGCGTCTCGCGTGCCTCGGCCAGGGTCACCGCGTAGCCACGTCGGCCGAGGGCCACGGCAGCCTCCATGCCCGCCGGTCCCCCACCGACGATCAGGATGCTGCTCTCGGAGCCCTTCTTGGGGATTCGCTCCGGGTGCCACCCCTTGCGCCACTCCTCCCCCATGGTCGGGTTCTGAGTGCATCGAATCGGCACGTGCTGTTGATCGCCCGTGTAACAGATGTTGCAGCCGATGCATTCGCGGATCTCGTCTTCGCGGCCCTCGTCGATCTTCCTGGGCAAGAAGGGGTCCGCGATCGACGGGCGCGCCGCACCGACGAGATCCATCACCCCTTCGCGGATCAGGCGGGCCATGGTGTCGGGCGACGTGAAGCGCCCGACGCTGACGAGCGGCTTACCGGTCACCTGCTTGACCCATGACATGGTGTCCTCGAGCGCCGCTTCCTTGACGAAGCGCGAGGTGCCCATCTCGCGCTCGTAGTCGTCGACCGTCATGTCCCAGAGATCGGGAAGGTCTTTGAGCATTTCGATCATCGCGCGCGGCTCTTCGCTTGCGGGCTGGCCGTCGGCATCCAGCCGCCCGGCGGAGAAACGGATCGCAACCGCGCAGGTGTCACCGACCGCGGCCTTTGCGTCTTCGAGGAGTTCCCGAATCAGGCGAACCCGGTTCTCCACGGACCCACCGTATTCATCGCTGCGCTGGTTCGAGGGATCGAGGAATTGATCCAGGAGGTAGCCGTGACACGCGTAGAGGTAGACGATGTCGAAGCCCGCGGAGTGAGCGCGGCGGGCCGCCTCCGTGTGACGCCTGCGCAATTCCCGGATGTCACGCTTGTCCATCGCCCGGGTCTGGACGGGATCCAGAACACCGGCGGGACGGCTGGTGACCCCGAGCGGTACCTGGCGCGAGTAGAGATTCGCGCTGACGGCACCGCCATGCCAGAGCTCGCAACCCGCCAACGAACCATGCGCGTGTACCGCATCGGCCATGAGAGCGAGGGCGGCGATGTCACTCTCATCCCAGATCGAAGCATGGGGAAAAGGTTCGTCGTCCGAGGAAGCATCGATCGAGCAGTACTCGGTATTGACGACACCCCAGCCACCTTCGGCCTTGACGGCTCGCATACCCGCGAGGGTCTGGGGGCGCCGGTATCCCATCCCTGTGCAATGGGGTACCTGGTAGAAGCGATTGGGTGCCGTCACCGGACCGATTCGGATGGGTTCGAAGAGATCGTCGTAGCGCGGATTGCGCATCAGAAATTTTCCGTTTCCAGGTGTGGAGCGGGAGTCTATCGTGCTTCGACGAGCCTGGGGAAGAATCGAGCGCTTCGGGGGGCCTCTAACGCGGGCCCGCGTCTGGCGGCTCGCTACGGGCCGCGTCCATGCTATGCGGAGACGAGTTCCATGACCGCTCGGTGCGCCTGGCCGATCGCGCCCTCGGTCATTGCCATGGCGGCGGCGTCCGAGTTGGCGATCGCGATGCGCCCGAAGCGCTTCCGGCCGATCAGCCAGGAGGACCGCTCGGGCGGCACCTCGTCGAGCGCGAAAGCGACCTCCCCGGTTTTGGAATCCTGCCCGTACGCGTAACCGTGTGGCCAGCGGTTGACCGTAATGGCCGCGATGTCCCGGGCCGGATCGAAGCCACCCGGCGACAGGATGCGGCGGAGTTGTTCCCTGATCTTCCGCTCGAAGGTCTCGAAGCTGGCCGAAAGCAGCTCGTGACGGCCCGCCTTCCACTGCTCCTGTGGCGACAGGCCCGGGGCCAGGGGGACGCGGAAGAGGCGCACCACCGTGGGATCCTCGGGCGAGGCCGCGTGCCGGTATGCGCCGATACTGATCGGACGGCTGAGATTGACGTCTTCGAAGTAGCTGCCGGGACAGCGCACGGCATCCACGCCGAGTTTTTCGAAGGCCGTCCAGTTCCGGAGCAGGACGTTGGTGTAGACGAGCGGCGCTTTGAGGGCCTGGGAGAGCGCCTGCTTCTGCAGCTCGGGCAATTCCTCGCAGAGATAGGGGATGACCGAGTTGTAACAGGCGAGCGCGACGCGTCCGGCCCGCACTCGTGCGGCCCGGCCGTTTCGCACGTAGGTCACCTCCACTTCCTCGGCCGCCTGGGGGGTCCCTCGATGCAGGACCCGCACCGCCATGCTGTCGAGACGAACGCGCACGGGCGAACCCTCCCGGTCGAGCTGGCCGTAGTCGAAGCGGGCTGTCACGATGTCTTCCATCCCGCTCCCGGGTGCCACTGCCGGGATCAGCGAACGAACGAGCAGGCGTGCGATCGATGCATTGCCATCGGGAAACTGGAAGTAGGCCCGCTCCGCGTCGTCGACAGCGAAGCCCATTCCTTCGGTCCCCGGTTCGCCATCGGTCGCGGCCCCCCAGGCCGAGAGGCCATCGATACCGATCGCCCAATAGCCCGCATCGTTCAGAAAAAGCAGCGCTTCCGGACCGATCCCCACCACATCCGCCAGGAAATCCCGATAACTGATGCGCCGGAGATAGTTGCGCTTCTCGGATCGGCTCAAATGAGGGAGATAGTCGATCCGCGTCTCGTAGAGGCGAGCGATGTCATCGCGGGCCGCTTCCGAAAGAGGCGTCCGCGCGAGGAACTCACGCCATGAGGCCTCGCCCTCGCCGACGACCAACTGATCCCGGCCGAAGGTTTCCCGATCGAAGAATACGGCTTCGCGCAAGCCCAGCGAGGCATGCAGGTTCTCGTCGAAGAACTCGGAGTAGCGCCCCACATCGATACCGAGCCCACGGATCAGACGAGCGGCCGCCTCACCGTAGGCGTTGAAATCCTCGATGTTGATAGTGCCACCGTGGGACACCAGCATCCGACCCTCGTGCCAGAACTCGTTGCGCTTGGCGTGGCCTCCGAAGTCATCATGGTTGTCGAGGATCAAGATCCGCGAGCCGGGCGCCGCCTCCCGATAGAACCAGGCCGCCGAGAGGCCGCTGAGCCCAGCCCCCACGATCACGAGATCGTAGAACTCTCCGGTCTCCGCCGGAGCGGGATCCTCCCAGCGCGCGCCATCCCGAAGTTGATGGGCGACCTCGAAGGAACCCTCGTGACTGCCCCGCAGTCCGGTCCGTGTCGGAGGATAGGGGGCTTCCCCCTCCCGTCGCGCGGCACCTGGCTCCGAGGGGATGAGCGGAACATCCGTCTCGGCCCACGGGCACGCGAGCAGGCTGCCGCTCAGTGCGACACCGACACCGCCAATGAAATCCCGGCGCGTGATCGACTGGCCCATGCCCAGCACCCGGTCGCGTGCTCTCATCACTCTCCCATCCACGGCGACGCGCGCCCCACGCTTTCTTCGACGACGCGCTAGCGCTCGATCGCGATCGAGTTGAAGGGGACGTCCGGGGTCTCGGCGACGTGGGCCCAGACGTGCACGTGCGGGTCGCCGCGGAAGTGCCAAGTGAGGCTCGGGCCTTCGAGGCGAAAACCGTCCCAGAGATCGTCGCCGCGGCGGTACCAGGGCTCGAAGAAGGAGAGGGACGAGGCGGCGAGCCCCCCCTGGGCCGCGAGGGCCGCGCGCACCTGGGCCCGGTCTTGCCCGCGGAAGGGCTCGACGAGGATTTCGACCAGGCGGCCGGCTTCTTCGGCTTGATCGGGCGAGAGTTCGGAGAGTGGAAGACCCCGCTGCGCGGCGGGCGCCGAGAAGCGAATGTCGGACTCCTCGGGCACGCGCGTAATGCGCGCGCGCTCGCGCTGGGGGCCGTCGAGCAGATCGTAGAGGCCCGTGGCGGCCACGGCCTGCGGGAAGAACACGTTTCCGGGGTGGTGGCTGCGCTCGACGAAGCTGCCCGACCACCAAGTGCCGGTCGCGTGTCCGTAGAAGATCGGACCGCCGAAGGCGACGCGCGGGTCACTCTGTCCGCCTGCGCGCAGGGTCATGTGGCGCCCGGTCATCAGGAACTGGAAGGGACCCGTTGACGGGTCTCCGAAGAGCGCGATCGACTGGTGGCGCCCCCAGCCCCCAGCGTCATCGGCCTGCTTGCGGTCGTAACGCTCGTGCCAGGCCGGATCGATCAGCTGCTCGTAGATGGCGCGGATCAACGCGCGTTGGTCGCTCGTGAAGAAGTCCGAGTCGACGCTCGGCTTCGTCACGTTCCAGTTGGCGGAGACCCGCGCGCGCAACAGCCCGCGGTCGCCGTCGACGTGGTTCCATGGAAACGCGACTTCGGCGCGCTGGGTATCGCTCAACCCGTGCAGCAGCTGGGCGGCGAGCGCTTCCGCGGAGTCGCTCCGCGCGGCGAGGCTCGCGCGTGGCAGGCCCCAACTGGCGGCGGCGAGAGCGCTTGCGCCAAGGCCCTGGAGAAAGGTTCGGCGATCGGCGTCCATTGCGACCCTCCCTCTAGCTCGAAAGCCGGAACGCCCGCGCGGGATTGTCCCAGAGGATCCGGCGCTTGCTCTCCTCGGGAATCGGCTGTTCGCCGATCTGCTCCAACCCCCAGGGCCAGGTGCCGTCGGGGTGGGGGTAGTCGGTGTTGAAGGTGAGGTTCTCGTCCCCGACGAGCTCGACGGCGGCGGGCAGGGTCCGCTCGTCTCCGCGGCAGGCGACGAAGACGTTCTGCCGGAAGTACTCGGTGGGACTTCTCTCGAGGTCGGGGTGCTCGGCGTTTCCCGAGAACTCGTAGTGCTGCTCCATCCGCTGCAGCCAGTAGGGGACCCAGCCCGCATCCGCTTCGACGTGCACGACGGTGAGCTTCGGGAACTTCTCGAAGACGCCAAACCAGATGAACGACATCATGGCGTTCATGGCCTCGAAGGGGTGCGCGACCATGTGGCCGCTCGTGTGGGTATCCATGCGGTCGCCGAAGGAAGGAACATGCGGGGAACCCGAGTCGTGGATGCAGATCGGCCGGTCGAGCGCCTCGATCTCGGCCCAGAGCGGGAAGTACGCGCGATCGCCGAGATGGCGGCCCCGGATCGGATTGGGCCGGACGTAGAAGGACACTGCACCCGCCGCGGTGGCCCGCTTTGCCTCCTCGATCGCGAGGGCCGGCTCCTGCATCGGAAGCATCGCCGCCCAACGCAGCCGCTCCGGATCCAGCTGGCAGTACTCCCGGCTCCAGTCGTTGTAGGCGCGGCAGCAGGCGGCGAGAAGCTCGGGGTCACGAAACTCGCGGCCCAACAACTGACCGCCGGAAGTCGGGTAGATGACCTGCACGTCGACTCCCTCTCGCTCCATGTCACCAAGGCGACTCGCCGGGTCGAAGCCAGCCTTCCGGCTCGCCTCGAAGCGCTCCATCCCCTTGGCGAGGGCCGCGAGGAAACCCGGGGTCGAAAAGGGGTACTTCCCCTCGCAGACGAAGGACTCGCCCTCGACGAGCATCAGTTTCCGCCCGTCGACTTCGCGAATGCCCGGAGCCGCGTCCTTGAAGCCTTCGTCGATGTAGTCGGCCCACATCGCTGCGGGCTCCATCTGGTGGCAATCGGTGTCCACGATCCGCCGGCCGTCCCGCATGGCGCGCTCCTCCAGATCCAGAGTCTCCAACACCCCCACGCTGCGAGCAAGGAGCGGGCCCGCGACCTCGCGAGTGACTGGGCGGAGAAGAACGCGATCTCAGGAGAACGCTTCCGGCGACGTCGCCGCGCGGCTAGATGCGTGCCGCAACCGCGTCACAGAACGACGTCGTGCTCGCACTCCCGCCCTGGTCCGGCGTGAGCGCCGCGCCGTCGGCGTAGACCGCCTCGACCGCGTCGCGCAGCCCAGCCGCCGCATCAGCGAAGCCCAGGTGCTCGAGCATCAGCACCGCGGAGAGGATCGTCGCGGTCGGGTTGATGACGTTCTTGCCCGCGATATCCGGCGCCGTGCCGTGGGCCGACTCGAAGTACGCGTAGTCCTCGCCATAACAGCCACTCGGCGCCAGACCGAGCCCACCGATCACGCCAGCGGCGGCATCCGAAAGGATGTCGCCGTAGAGATTCGGGAGGACGACCACGTCGAGATCCTGCGGCGTCGCGACCACGCGACGCGCGAAGTCGTCGACGATGAAGCTCTCGAAGTCGATCTCGGGATAGTCGGCCGCGACCCGCCTGGCGACCTTGAGGAAGAGACCATCGCTCTTCGGCAGCATGTTGTACTTGCTCGAGCAGGTGACCTTGCCCCGGTGCCCGGCCGCGCGGCGCTGGCGTGCGAGTTCGAAGGAGAAGCGGACCACGCGCTCGCTCGCGGCCTCGGTGATCACCTTGACCGCGAAGGCACCGGGCGCGAGATCCGCCAGCTCGCGGCCAGCGGTCGAGCTCCTTAGACCCGAGGAGCGGAGTTCCTCGAGATCGCCCTCGGCACAGACGTAGAGGTCTTCCAGGTTCTCGCGAACGATCACGAAGTCGATGCCGGCCGGGTCCCGAAGCGGGCTCGCGCACCCGGGGAACCAACGGATCGGCCGGACGTTCGCAAAAGTCTGCTTCCCCCATCGGAGGTAGAAGATGACCCCCGCGCTCCGCCCGCTGGTCGCTCCGAAGAAGGAAGCGTCCGAGCCGTCGATGGCACGACGGCAGGCCTCGAAGTCCGTCACCTCGGGCCGCAACCACTCGAGCCCGAGATCGAGATGGTCGAGCAGCTCCAACGTCGGTCGCATCGCCTCCGGCGCGGCGTCTTCTCCCTCGATCACCACGATCCGCTTGCCCACCCCACTACCCTCGCATCCGCAGCAAGTTCGTCAAGCGTGCGGGAGGCGATTTCGGGAGTTCGTTCATCCCCTTTCCGCCTCCGGTCCGAGGAGCAGGTGGTAGCGGTTCGCCTTGGGAGCGGGGATCTCGCGGCGCTCGCCGCCGGGCCAGCGCACTTCGATGGAGTCGACCCGGGCGTCGTCGCCCAGGCCGAAGTGCAGGATCGTCGGATGCTGGCCCATCAGGGTCTCGCCGCTGGCGACTCGGCCCACGTAAGTCCGTGTCGGAGTCGTGACGCGGACCTCGGCACCCGCGGGTGAAAGGCGTCCGGGAGCCTCCTCGAGGCGCAGGCCGATCCAGTGGTGATCGCCCTCCAGTTGATTGCGGTAGACGTGCAGGCGCTGGCCGTCGATGCCGCGGTCCTCCACCACCACCAGGTCCATGCGGCCGTCGAGATCGAAATCCGCGCTCAGCGCGGAGCGGCTGTCGAACTCGTCGGCCACGCCCAGCAGGAAGGCCACGTTCGTAAAACCGCGCCCGCCGCGGTTCATCAGCAAACGGTTCTTCTGGTAGCCGTCCCAGGATTCGCTGCCGCTGCGCACGCCGCCCCCGGTCTGGTCGAAGAGCTCCGCGAGCACCGGGTCCTGGCTCGAGTTTCCTTCGTAGATGTCGTGGGTCCAGAAGTTCGTGCAATAGTCCTGGGTGCTCTCGCCGCTCGCGTGTCCGTTGGCGGCAAACAAGTCCGCGTCGCCGTCGTTGTCGAAGTCGAAGGCCGTGGTCCCCCAGGTCCAGCCGGTACGCGCCACCTGGTCGGCAAAGTCGGGCTCCCGCCAGCCCGCGTCACCCGCCAGGTACATGCGGTTCCCAAAAGCCATGCGCATGCGCATCGCCCGTTCCTCGGGGCGCTCGCTGCGGAAGAGCCCCAGGGCCTCCAGGCGCCGCGCCGTGGTGGACGCCATGCCCGCCACGAAGAAGTCGAGGCGGCCGTCCAGGTCGAAATCCGCGAAGGAGGCCGACATGCCGAAGAGGTGGCGGTCGGCAGACAGGCTGTCGTTGGCATCCACGAAGTTGCCGGTGCCGTCGTTGTGGTAGAGGTCCACCCCCGCGTAGTCGCTCACCACCAGCAGGTCGAGATCGGCGTCGCCGTCCAGGTCCACTAGGCTGCTCGCGTAGCTGCGCCGGAAACGCCGCTCTCCCAGGCCCGCCTCCCGAGTCACGCCGCGCAGGCGGCCCTTCCCGACGTTCTCGAGCAGGTGCGAGGGGTGGCCATCATTGGCGTCGTAGTAGGGAGAGGGCATCTGCCCGCCCCGGTAGGCGGGGCGGTACTGGCCGAGCCAGACATCGAGGTCGCCATCGGCGTCCACGTCTCCCACGCTGAGCGTGGAGGGCCCGCGCAGCGGCTCCTCGAAGCGAGTGGCGACGGGCGAGGCCCCGTGAAAACGCCCCTCCGCGTCTCCCCGGTAGAGGATCAGGTCGCCCCGCTCCCGCGCGGCCAACAGGTCCGCGTGCCCATCGCCATCGAGATCGGCGAGCACCGCGGTCTCCGCGAAATGGCTGGGGTGGTCGAGGAGCGACGCCTCCTCGAAGCGTCCCGCGCCACGGTTCCAGAGCACGCGGCCCGCTCCGCCGCTCACGATCTCGGGACGGCCGTCGCGATCGAGGTCGTAGACGAGGAGGGGGTGGAGGCGCGAGGCCGGGCCGTCGCTGGGCGAGGACCACGACAGGATCCGCTGGAAGGGAGGGGGACCCTGCCGGCTCCACATCTGGAGTTCCGTGGCATCCACGTGGGCCGGGATGGGATCACCGCGGGCATCCCGTCGCTGCGACCAGAGCACGTCGAGTTCCCCCTCGAGCGCCCAGCGCTGCCCCGTGCCCTGCTGCTCGACGTGCAGGCTCAGCGTCACGCGGGAACGCGCGGGCTGATCACCCCGGGCGGGCGCGAAGCGCGCGTGGTGCCACTCGGACTGGAGGAGGCGCAGACCCTGCTCGGACAGGCCCTCCATCCGCTGCCGCCACTCCGTGGCTGTGAGGGTCTGGTAGGGAGGGCCGAACTCGAAGTGCTCGATGCCGTGGGGGAGCGGGTCCAGCGGGCGTGGCGTCCCCACGCGCAAGGACTCGAAGTCCACGGCGCCCAACACCCCGACCTTGGCGGGTAGGTCGCCCCGGCGACCCGCTTCGAGCAGGGCGTCCCAGAGCGACACCAGGGCACCCTCGTAGTCGCCGGCGAGGACCTCGTCGGCCCAGACGGTCTCGTCCAGGCGTTGGCGATGCTCGGAAAGCTCTTGCACCGCATCCCCGCAAGCGAGCCCACACGCGGCCGCAACGGCGATCCGCAACGGCCGGATCCATCGGAGCGGGCTGCGGCGGAGCTCGTCCATGCTTCCCTCCTGGGGCCCGGGTCGAGGACCAATATGCCATGGTAGGCTGCGGGCATGCACGGCGGGCGGGGGCTTGGATTCGCAGCAGGCGGCCTCTTGCTGCTGGCTGGGGGGGCCACCTGGCTGTGGCACGTAAGCGACGCGGAACCACCCGCAGCGCTGAACGACGAGCAAGTGCGGGCCGCCTGCGGGAACTGCCACGCCTTCCCGGATCCCGGGATCCTGCCGCGCTCGGCCTGGCGCAGACAGATCGAACACATGGCCTTCCTCGTCGACTACCTGGAGGGCACGGAGGAGGCGCGGGGCGGGGCCTTCCCGGTGGAAGCCATCGTGGCCTGGTACGAGGCGCGAGCCCCCGAACGCCTGGAAGACGTCCGCGCGGGCGCCCACTACGAGGCGGGCCCACTGCACTTCCGCAAGCGGCTCGCGGTGCTGGGCGGGGGAAGCGGCCCGGGCATCGCCACCGTCCACGCCTTCCCCGCAGAGGCTCGGGCCGGGCACGTGGTCACCACCAACATGCTGAACGGGGGCGTGCACCTCTTTTCGCTCAGCGGTGGGCCCCGCCGGGTCGGGGTGACCGCACACCCGGCGCGTGCGAGGCCCGTGGACCTCGACGGCGACGGCCACCAAGACCTCGTGATCAGCGATCTGGGTGATTCCACGCCCAGCGACGAGGCGGTGGGGCGCGTGCGGGTGGCGCGCGGCGACGGTCGCGGAAAGTTCGCGCTCGAGACCGTCTTCGAGGGGGTGGGCCGCGTCTCGGACGCGCTGCCGCTCGACGTGGATGCCGACGGAGACCCGGACCTGCTGGTGGCCGTCTTCGGCTGGCTGCGGGGCGGCGGTCTCTACCTGCTCCACAACGAGACGCCTGCGGGCGGCGCGTTGAGCTTCCGCGCCGAAGCAATTCTCTCGCGACCCGGCGCCATGCGCCTGGTCGCACTGGAGGACGCAGCGGGGCAAAGTGCCTTCGCGGCAATCTTCTCCCAACACTACGAACGCATCTCGAGTTTTTCGCAAGAAGACGGGAAGTGGCGGGAGCAGGTGATCTTCGAGGCCCCGCACCCCGCCTGGGGGCTCAGCGACTTCGACGCGGTCGACCTCGATGCCGACGGCGACCGCGACTTCCTGCTCGCCAACGGCGACACCCTGGACGATGGCCTTCCCTTCAAGCCCTACCACGGTGTGTGGTGGCTGGAGAATCGCGGTGCGGAGGGTTACCGCCTCGCGCGCATCGGTCGACTCGCGGGTGCCCACCACGCCGAGGCCGTCGACCTCGACGGCGACGGCGATCTCGACGTGGTGGCATCGGGCTTCCTTCCCCAGATCCCGCTGCCGATGCCCAGCAGGGCGCGGCTGGCGTCGCTGGTCTGGTACGAGCGCGAGGGGCAGGGCTTTCGTCCCTGGCTCATCGAGGCCAACCATCCGCGGCATACGGGCTTCGCGCTCGCGGACCTTGACGCCGACGGGCGGAGCGACCTGGTGGTCGGCATCAACCAGGCTTGGGACCAGGAGGTGCGAGAGAGCGGCCCGGCCCTCGAACTCTGGCTCAATGAAGGCCCCGCGGAGCGGGCGCCCGGACACGCGCAGCCGTCGGATTGAAGCGCGCCAGCCCGCGGATCAGATGTTGGGCTGCAAGAGTTGCGGCGGGGAAGCTTCCTCGGAGTCAACCCGCCGCGCCAACAAGCGCATCCCCAGACCATAGAACCCGCCTGCAGCGCAGAAAGAACCCAGCGAGGCGGGTACGAAGCGGAAGAGTTCGTGGGTCTCGCCGCTGATGGGGTTGTAGAGGATCACGTAGAGGACCTGGCCGAGCAGCAGCGCGGCCAGCGCGATCCAGTTGACTCCCCAGTGGTGGTAGTAGCGTCCCGAGGGCGCGTCCTCGAAAATCGACCACAACGACAAGCGCTGCCCTCGAAGCGCGAAGTAGTCGAAGAAGAAGATGCCCGAGACCGGCGCGTACATGGTGCCGTTGTAGGCGAGGAAGGCGTCTCCCAGGGAATAGAGTTCCTGAGGCCACCACACGAAGGGCAGGCAGGGAACGAGCGTGAGAATCACCACGACGCGCCAGGAAGCGCCGCGGAGGGGCTTCAGGTGGCGCAACGCCAGGCCGCTGGCGTAGATGGAGATCGCCGTGGAGGTGACATTCGCGAAGGCCACGAAAGCGAGGGCCAGCACGCCCATCACCACGCCGCCCAAGGGAACCATCCACTCGGTGGGGTCGTTGGACTTCACGATAAGGGCCGAAAAGAGGCCCACCGAGCAGACCAGCCCCGATGCGAGGCCCAGTTGGATGATCTCGGGATAGATCGAATTGCGACGCGTGCGGGTGTTTCGAGCGAGGAAACCGATCCCCCCCCACCACGAGAAACCCGAGGCCACCCCCAACTCGAAGGCGATCAGGTAGTTGAGCACCGGCGAGGGGCCGGGGGACAGGGCCGGTGCATCGAGCAACGCCTGCCAACCGTGGCCATTGAGGAGCGAATACACGAGGTAGAGGACCAGCAATCCGATGCCCGGAGCGATCAGGGAGTTCGCGAAGTTGAGCAACCGGACGCCACGCGTGACGATCGCGAAGGAGAGCACGAGGCCCAATGCGACCCCCGCACCCACCAGCCACTCGCCCGCCGAGTAGCCCAGTGCCAACGCGATGTTCCGCAAGCCGTTTCCGAACATCACCAGGATCAGGCCCGACCAGCCCAGCATGTTGACGAGGTAGAGGAGCAACAGGACCTTCGACCCACGGGGTCCGAAAGCCGGCTTACAGGCGTCGATCTGTTCGAGCCCGTAGCGCTGGCAGGCCAGCGAGAGCGGCATGCTGGTGAGGAACACGCCGACGAGGTTGCCCGCCACCAGGCACACCAGCCCCTCCACGGCGCCCACCAACTCGGCCACGTAGCCCCCAGTGAGGAAGCACCAGGTCGCTACCGCGTACGCGAAACAGGTGGCATGGGCACCGGCCGTCCCGTACTCGCGCTCACCGAGCAACAGGGGCATGCGCCCGAAGACGCTGTCACTGCGAGCCTCGGGCGCTCGCGGCCCGCTCGCCCCCTCCGAACTCACGGCGCCCAGAACCACACGGCCAACACGGGCAACAACAAGCCACCCAGGATGCAGCACACCCAATCCCAGCGCGTAAAACGTCCGAAGTCGTCCTCGGGCTGGGATTCCAGGCTCCGGATGCGCCCTCCGAGTTCGTCGACACGGTTTTGTGTCTCTCGATCCAGCTGTCTCGACTGCGGGCTCTGTTCGCTCACGCCACCTCCATCTTCTCGAACCCTAGGAGTCGAAACCCAGGCCCAGTGCGTCCAACAAGCGCAGCCAGGGCCCACGCCGCCCGCCGTTGCGATCGGCCCGGGCCAACTCGTGGCGGGTCAGTTGAACGACGAGCCAGCGCAGCGGTTCCGGGGGCCACGGAAAGGCGCGGCTCCGCGCCAGGCGCACGCGCAGCAATGGATCGTCGGGATGATCGAGACGCTGCAGCGCGATACGGGCCCCGAAGCGGCTGGCGCCCACCCCCATGCCCGTGTAGCCGATCGACCAGGACACGCGTCCGCCCATTGCGCTGCCGCTGTCCAGGCAAAAGCGCGTCGTGGTACCGATGGGTCCGCCCCANNAGTGNCTGAAGCGCAGCCCCTCGAGTTGCGGNAAGGTCTCGAAGAAGTGCTCTGCGAGCTTCTCGAAAGTGGGCGCGTACTGCTGGCGCCGGCTCTCCGTCGAACTCCCGTAGTAGTAGATGGCGTCGTAGCCGCCCCACAGGATGCGATCGTCGTCNGTGAGCCGGTAATAGTGGAACTGGTTGGTCGTGTCCCCGATGCCCTGGCGCCGCTCCCAGCCGATGGCGCGGCGCTGCTCCGTGCCCAGCGGCTCGCTCATCAGCACGTAGTCCCAGACGGGAATCACGGCCCGGCGCATGCGGAAGAGCGGCGCACGGAACGCGTTGGTGGCAAACAACACCTTCCGGGCACGCACCCGGCCTCCCGGCGTAGCGAGCGCCACGCGCTCGCCCTCGCTGCGAAGCTTCGTGACCGGCGTGCCCTCGTGGATGCGCGCGCCCAGGCCGCGCACGGTCGCTGCCAGGCCCCAGCAGAGCCGCGCCGGGTCCAGCACACCGCCACCACCCGGGTGAAAGACGCCCCCCTCGTAGGTGGGGGAGTGCACCTCGCCGCGCACGGCGTCGCGGTCGAGCCATTCACTGCTTTCGCCGAAGCGCTGCAGGGTTTCCTGATACTCGCGGAGTTCCGGCAACCAGGCCTCGCCCACTGCCACCTCGAGCTTCCCGCTGGCCTCGTAGCGCGCATCGATGCCATGCCGCTCCAGCGCCGCCAGCAGCTCCGCGAAGTTGCTGCGCCCCAGCCCCTCCAGGGTCTCGATCTCCTCGGGAAAGTGTTCCAGGCCGTTCAGCACGCCGTGCGTGAGCGAGGGGTCCGCGAAGCCGCCGTTGCGCCCCGAGGCGCCCTCGCCGATGCGGCTCGCCTCGAGGAGCAGCACGTCCCGGCCCGGGTTCTCCTCGAGGGCCAGCAACGCCGCCCACAGACCCGTGAAGCCCCCGCCCACGATGGCGAGATCCGCCTCGGTGTCGCCTTGCAGGGCTTCGAGGGCTTCGGGGCGCAGCGCCCGGTCGAGCCAGAAGCAGGCGGGGCGCGCCTCGGCGAGTGCGCGCCGGGCCGCGTCGGCATGGAAAGCCGCAGGACCACCCGGAGCCTTGTGTCCCGGGCCGGGTCCACGCGGAGCGGTCTTGAGAGGTAGGGAAACCTGGGTGGGGGCGGTCACGGTTCCACATGCCCGTCACTGGCCTGGGATCGCGCTCGAATCGCCGTGACCAAGGGGGAGGGGAGGTTCGCTGCCTCGAACCAGGCCGACGCCGGCTCGGGATCCCCCCGCAGCCACTCGCCCGCGATGTTGGTGACCACCTGTTCGCGCAGCGCTCGCTCGTCCAGGCGCAACGCCCAGGTCAGCGCCTGCTCGCGTGACGCGCCGCGATGGCGTCCCACCATCACGCTCACCCCGGCATCCAGCGCGGCGGACGGCACCTCCCCGAGTAGCCAGCGCTCCGCG
>JABSQX010000134.1 GCA_013215615.1 Myxococcales bacterium
AAGGACGGCAGCATCACGGCCGCCGAGGTGGTGATGCACTTCGAGGCCGGGGCCTTCCCGGGTTCGCCGGTCGGTGCTGCCTGCATGACGGCGCTGTCCGCCTACCGGATCGAGAACTTCGTGATCGACGGCTACGACGTGGTCACCACCAAGCCCAAGGTGGCCGCCTACCGCGCGCCCGGTGCGCCGATTGCGGCCTTCGGGGTCGAGCAGGCGGTGGACGAGGTCGCGGAACGCCTCGGCATGGACCCGGTGGCGCTGCGTCTCGTGAACGCCGTGGAGGAGAACGATGTCGCCCCCTACGGGCCCAAGTTCAAGGCCATCGGCCTGCGCGAGACCCTCGAGGGGGTGCGCGATCATCCCCACTACAGCACCCCGCTGGGCCCCAACCAGGGGCGCGGCGTGGCCACGGGTTTCTGGTTCAACGCCGGCATGCAGTCGAGCGCCCAGGTCTCCATCAACGAAGACGGCACCGCGGTGGTGGCGACCGGCAACCCGGACATCGGGGGCTCCCGGGCCGCCCAGGCCATCATGGTGGCCGAGGAGCTGGGAATCACTCCCGAGCAGGTGATCCCCCTCGTGGGCGACACCGAGACCGTGGGTTACACGGAGCTGACCGGCGGCAGTCGCACCGCCTACGCGACGGGCATGGCGGTCATCGAGGCCTCGCGCCAGATCATCGGCCAGTTGCGCGAGCGCGCGGCCCGTATCTGGGGCATCGAGGCGGAGGGCGTCTCGTGGCAGGATGGCCGGGCCGTTGCGACCAACGGCGCCAGCGACGATCTCGAGCCGCTGACACTCGCCACGCTGGCCAGGAAGATGCCGGCCACCGGCGGGCCTGTCACAGCGCGCGCTGCCGTCAACCCCGCGGATGCGGGGCCCGGATTCACGACCCACGTCTGCGACGTGGAGGTGGATCCGGAGACGGGCCGCGTCACCGTGCTGCGTTACACCACCGCCCAGGACGCCGGCAAGGCCGTGCATCCCAGCTACGTGGAGGGCCAGATGCAGGGCGGCGCCGCCCAGGGCATCGGCTGGGCGCTCAACGAGGAGTACATCTTCGACGAGAAGGGCGTGCTCGAGAACCCGAGCTTCCTCGACTACCGGATGCCCGTGGCCTCGGACCTGCCCATGATCGACACCGTGGTGGTGGAGGTCGCGAATCCCCTGCACCCCTACGGGGTACGCGGGGTGGGCGAGTCGCCCATCGTGCCGCCGCTGGCCTGCGTGGCCAACGCCGTCTGCGCCGCCACGGGCAAGCGCTTCACCCAGCTCCCCATGTCGCCGCCGCGTGTACTGGCCGCCCTGGACGGCGACGCCCCGGCCTGAGGCCCGGGTTGGCGATCGTCCACTTCTCCAGCGAACTCGCCCAGCACACGGGCGGCGAGCAGCGCGTCGAGATCGAAGCCCTGCGCGTGGTGGACCTCGTGGAGGCGCTCTGCGAGCGCTTCCCCGCGTTGCGCGGACACATCGACCGGATGGCGGTGGCGATCGACGACGAGGTGCACGGGGATCCCGAGTTTCAGCGCCTCGCGGACGACAGCGAGATCCACTTCGTCCCGCGTCTCCGCGGAGGCTAGTCGGCAGGCGCCGCCCGCTTTCAGCCGAGGGCGCCTTCCTCGCGCAGCTTCGCGATGCTGGCGGCGTCCTTCTCGAGGACCTCGGCGATCACCTCGTCGGTGTGCTGGCCCACCGTGGGCGCCATGCTGGGGACCGGTAGCGGTTCACCGTCGACGTAGATGGGCAGCGGCAGCTGCTCGCAGCCCACCGCCTCGATGGGCAGGAAGCCCATGCGCTCCTGGAACTGCGGGTCGTCGCCGATGTTGGCGGTGGTGTTGAAGGGTGCGATGGGGGTGTTGTGCTCGTTCCCGAAGGTGATCCACTCGATCACCGTGCGGGTGCGGAAGATGTCGCGCAGAACGGTCTGGAGTTCCAGGTTGCCCCGGGCGTGGTCCGCGTACTTCGAGCCGGGCCACTTCTCGAAGAGGTCCATGCGGTCGATGCCGGCGCAAAAGTTCTTCCAGAAGGCCTGCTCGCTGGCCATGAAGAGCACGTGGCCGTCCTTGGTCTCGTAGGCCTGGTAGCGGACGCCCCCCCACATGCCCGCCAAGCCGGCGGGGCGGCGCTCGTAGTCGTCCGAGGCATTGCCCGTGACTTCGCTCTCGGGCCGCAGGTAGGCGCGCTCGCTCTCGATCCGGTACCAGTCCATGTACGCCGAGGCGTCGGATTGCGCCATCTCCACCTCGCAGCCCTCGCCCGTCTCCCGGGCGCGGATCACCGCGGCCAGGATTGCGATGGCGCCCAGCATCGGCCCCACGTTGATGCCCACGTTGGGCATCTCCCGCGGGATGCGCGAGAAACCGTCTTCGTCCAGCACCGGCTGCACGATCCCCGACCAGGTGTCGTAGGCGATGCCGTGGCTGGGCATGTTCCGGTAGGGCCCGGTAGCCCCGTAGCCGGAAAGGGTGGCAAAGACGATGCGCGGGTTGACTTTCTTGAGTTCCTCGAGGCCCAGGCCCAGCTTGGCGAGGGAGCCGGGGCGCAGCGCCTGGATGACCACGTCGGCGCGGGCCACCAACTCCTTGTAGAGCGCCACGCCCTGCTCGGTCTTCAGGTTGAGGGTGATGCTGCGCTTGCCGCGGTGGGTGTGCAGGTGCAGGAGCGAGACCCCCTCGACGATGGGCCAGGTCATCTGGCGGATGTAGTCGCCCGTGGGCGGCTCCACCTTGATGACGTCGGCGCCCATGTCGGCGAAGAAGGTGCCGAGGTGGCCGGGGCCGAGCAGGCTGGATTCGATCACGCGTACGCCGGCGAGGAGCCGGCTGGAATCGCTCATGGGGGGTCTCCGGGTTGGGGGCGGGGGACGAGCAGGAGACACTATCCCCTCGGCGCTATTCCGGCACCGTCACTCTTCCTCCCAGCCGAGCCCGAAGGGGTCGTGGTCGGGGGGCGAGGGGTGCTCGTCGCGGAAGGGGATGGCGCGGCGGGTGTCCAGGGAGTCCAGTACCTCGCCGTAGGTGAAGCCGCGCTGGGAGCGGCTGCCGAAGAAGTAATGGGGCCAGCCCACGGGCCGGCGGCTCACCTGCTCGAGGGCCGAGAAGTGCTCGTCGGAGAGTTGCAGCTCCACGGCGCCCAGGTTGTCCCGGATCTGATCGGGGGTGCGCGCGCCCACGATGGGGATGGCGCGCTCGCTGCGCTGCAGGAGCCAGGCCAAGGCCACCTGTGCTGAGCTGGCGCCGCAGGCGTCGGCCACGTGATCGACGGCCACGGCGATTTCCTTCTGCTTGGCGTTGAACTTGCCGTCGTGGATGCGCTCGCGCAGGCCGCTGTCCGCGCCCTCGCGGGTGTACTTGCCGGTCAACACGCCCTGGTCGAGGGGTGACCAGCAGCAGACCGCCAGGTCGAGTTCGTTGGCCATCGGGAGGAACTCCCGCTCCACGTCGCGTTGGCTGAGGGAGTAGAGGATCTGCATGCCCGCGAACTGCGACCAGCCGCGCAGCTCCGCGAGCATCTGGCAGCGCGAGATCACCCAGGCCGGCGCGTTGGAGATGCCCACGTAGAGGACCTTGCCGGCCTTCACCACGTCGTCGAGCGCGCGCATCACCTCCTCGGCGGGGGTGAGGAAGTCCCAGACGTGGAGCCACAGCAGGTCCACGTAGTCGAAGCCCAGGCGCTCGAGGCTGGCGTCCAGCGAGGCGCGCAGGTTCTTGCGGGCGTTGCCCGCGGCGTTGGGGTTGCTGGGATCCGTGGAGGCCGAGAACTTGGTGGCCACCACGTAGCGGTCGCGGTCTTCGCGCACGAACTCGCCCAGGTAGCGCTCGCTGGTGCCGTTCGTGTAGTTGCCCGCGGTGTCGAAGAAGTTGCCGCCCGCCTCGCTGAAGCGGTCGAAGACCCGCCGGCTCTCCCGCTTCGAGGACCCCCAGCCCCACTCCTCGCCGAAGGTCATGGCGCCTAGACACAGGCTCGAAACCTTGAGGCCCGTGGGGCCGAGCAGCTTGTAGCGCATGGGGGGTCTCCTCGGATCGGCGGGGACGTGGATGCGCTTGCCTCCTCGCAGACCCTCGCCAGCCGGTGGGACAGCATAGCTTCCACGCAGGCGGGGGCGTCGTTGCCTTCGCGTTCTTCGCCCTGGGGAGTGGGCAGCCTGGCCGGGCGGCACCCGGGCTGGCGCGTTGGCCCCGCTCCTCGTCCTCGGGTTTACTCCCGATCTCTTAAAACGCGAGGCGACGATGACCGAGCCCATCCACAAGCAGCGGCCGGGAGGCCGGAGTGTCTTCGATCGATCCGTGGTGGGCATCACCTTGCCCGCCCAGCCCGAGCCGGCTCTCGAGATCGCGCCGGGGGTCTACCAGTCCGACGGCATGTCGAACAGCTGGCTGCTCGTGACCCCCGAAGGCCGCATCGTGATCAACGCGGGCATGGGCTTCGAGGGAGCCGTCCATCGGCAGAAATACGACGCCGTCGATTCGGGGCCGATCCGCTACCTGATCTTCACCCAGGGACACGTGGATCACGTGGGCGGCGCGGAGGCCTTCCTCGAGGAGGGCACCGAGATGATCGCGCACGCCGGCAACCAGGGGCACCAGGCTCTCGACCAGTTGATCCAGGGCTACCGGATGCGTCGCTCGGCGTTTGCGTTTCCGCAGGTGCGCGCGTACCTCGAGGGCCGCTCCGGTGAAGCGGGGCAGCCCGCGGCCGTTCAGGCCGCGCCGGAGCCCGACATCACCTTCGAGGACCGCTACAGCTTCTCGCTGGGGGGTCTCGATCTCGAGTTGATGTGGGTCCCCGGCGGCGAGACCAACGATTCGATCATCATCTGGTTGCCCCAGGCGCGCATCGCCATCGTGGGCAATCTCTACGGCGCGCTCTTCGGCCACGTCCCCAACCTGGTGACGATCCGCGGCGACAAGTACCGGGAGTCTCAGGTCTTCAGCGCCGCGATCGAGCGCGTGCGCGCCCTCGAGCCCGAGATCCTGGCAGTGGGCCACCACGAGCCGCTGGTGGGTGCGGGCCACATCGCGGAGCAGCTCGACCAGCTCCACGCCGCCGTCGCCTACGTGCACGACGAGACCGTCCGTTACATGAACGAGGGCAAGGACGTCTACCAGGCCATGGCGGAGATCCAGTTGCCCCCGGAGCTCGCCGTCGGAGAGGGCTATGGGAAGGTGGCGTGGAACGTGCGGGGTATCTGGGAGAACTACGTGGGCTGGTTCGATCACCGGTCGACCACGGAGCTCTACGCGCCGCCGCCCTCGAGCGTCTACCCGGACCTCGTGGAGTTGGCGGGCGCCACTCAGGTGGTGGAGCGCGGGCGCAAACGCCTCGAGGGCGGCGACGCCGTCGAGGCCATCCATCTCTCGGAGGCCGTGCTGGCGGCGGCGCCGGGGGACCGGGCTGCCCTCGGCCTCTACCGGGACGCGCACTTGGCCCTCGAAGCGGCGAGCGACAACTTCTGGGAGATCTCCTGGCTGCGCGACCAGATCCGTCTCACCGACGAAAAGCTCGGCGGCGCCGAGTAACCGGGAACGGTCCCCCGGCGGGCAGCGTTTGAATTCACGCGGAAAATCTGGCTCCCTTGGTTTCACGGCCGTTGCGGAGGCTTCCCCGAGAAGCGAATAGCCCGCTGGGACGAGGGCGGAAGGAGAGGCGTTCATGGAGATTCACGCGGTTTCCCACATCGCGATTGGCGTGCGGGATATGGAGAAGGCGCTCGCCTTCTACCGGGACGTGCTGGGAATGCGCGTCACCCTGGACACCCCCGAGGAGTTCCCGGGCATCGGCGGCGCCGACCCCTTGCGGCGGCGTGGCGTCTACCTGCGTTGGGGGGAGGGGCCCCACGCGAGTTTCGTGGTGCTCGACGAGCAGCTGTCCACGTCGCCCTTCGGCGAGCCCGCGAAACTCTTCCAGGTGGGGGTCCACCACGTGAGTTTCTGGGTCGACGATGTAGGCGCCTACCTCGAGCGCGCCCGCGAAGCCGGCTTCGAGGTGGTGGTGCCCGCCGCTGACGGAGACACCCTCGCCTACGGGGAAGCTCCCGGCGGCGTGGTGCGTACCGCCTTCTTGAGTGACGCGGATGGCAACTACGTGCAGCTCGACGAGCGCGTGGGGGGCTGAGAGGGCGTGGGGGAGGCGGATTTGGCGGTTATGCGCGTGGCCCGCCCGACGCCGCGTGGCGGAGCGCGCTTGTGCGAGTGCTCCGTGGAGATGGAGGTGCCCTTCCACGACGTAGACGCGATGCGGCTGGTCTGGCACGGTCACTACTACAAGTATCTCGAGCATGCGCGCACGGCACTGTTCCGCTCCTGCAGCCTGGACGTGTCCGATCTGGTCTCGATGAAGGTGGCGCTCGTGGTGATCGACAGCGGCTGCCGCTACATCGCGCCATTGCGCTACGCGGACAGGATTCGCGTGTCTGCCTGGTTTCGGGACGTGACGCATCGCTTGTACGTTGGCTACGAGATCCTAAACCTCAGCAGCGGGCTTCGCGCGGCTCGCGCCCACACGGCCCTGGCCACGACCACCTTCGAGGGAAAGGTCCGTTACCGAACCCCGGAAGCGATTCTCGAGCGCGTAAATTCGCGCCGCCAGTCGTCGAGCGCGAGAGAGGCCTGAGCGGTGTCGGGTGCACCGCTGCTTCTCGAAGCCCTGCGCGAGCACGCGGAGCGCCGCCCGGATGCAGTGGCCCTGCGTGATTTTCATGGCGGGGGCCTCCGCTGCCTGACTTTCGGCAGCCTCTACGCCGCCTGCATTCACCTGGGCGAGCTACTCGCCGAAGCGGGGGATGGCCGCGGCGCGCTGGTCCTGGAGGCACCGGGGCGGATGGAGACGCCGGTGGCGGTTCTCGCGGCGCTGTGGGCGGGCCGTCCAGTGCTGCCTGTCTCCGCGCAGGCGACGCCGAGTGAACTGGCTGGCCTGGTCGAGCGGGTCGGCGCGACGCAGGCCATCGGGAGTGCTGCGTTCCTCGAGCGGCTTCCGGGGAGTCTCCAACATCGAATGGCCGCCGAGGAGATCCTGGCACTCGAAGCGCCCCGGGAAGAGGGTCGCCCCGGCCCGGGGAAAACCGGCTCGCTTCTGTTGCAGAGTTCGGGCACCAGCGGCCCGCCGAAGATCGTGTGCCGCAGCGTCGAGGCCGTCCACGCCGTCGGCCGCAACGTGGCCCGGGCCCTGTCGCTTTCTGGCTCCGACGTGGTGCTGCTCTCCATTCCCTTCCAGCACTCCTACGCGCTCGACATGTTTTCCGCCGCCGTGGTGGGGGGCTGCGCGGTCGAGATCCACGAGAGTTTCCTGCCCACCCGCGTGAGAAATTCTCTTCGGGAGTCGGCGATCACTGTCTGGCCGACGGTGCCCGTGATGTTGGACGCGCTTTGTCGCGGTCGCGCCGCCGAGGCCCCGCTTTCGGCGCTGCGGCACGTGGTCTCGGCGGGCAGTCCGCTGCCGCGCCGGGTCTACGACCAGTTCGAGGCGGCGTACGGCATCCGGGTGGTGCAGATCTACGGGGCCAGCGAATTCGGCTCCATCACCTGTGGCGACCCGGACGCGCCGGGCTTCGATCCGGCCAGTGTCGGGCGGCCCCTTGGCGGCGTCCGGCTCCGGGTGGAGCCACCGGGAGGCGAGGGCGAGATCCTGGTGGCTGCACCGAGCATGATGGACGAGTACCTGGGCGAGGCGCACGCCCTCGATGCCCGCGGGTTCCTTCCCACCGGAGACCTGGGCCGTATCGACGACGAGGGGCGTCTCACGCTCACAGGGCGCATCAAGCTGCTGATCGACGTCGGCGGACAGAAGGTAAACCCCATCGAGGTCGAGCAGGTACTTGTGCTGCATCCGGAGGTCGCGGAGGCGGTGGTGGTGCCCGTTCCCTGGTCCGATACCACCGAACGACACCATGCGGTGATCGTGCCCGAGCCGGGCTGCTCGCCGGATCCGGCTGACCTGCGGAGTTTCGCCCTGCAGCATCTTTCCGCCTACAAGGTCCCGCGGAGTTTTCGCCTACGGCTCGAGGTACCACGCTCTCCCACGGGCAAGGTCCTGCGGCGGGAGGTGCGACAGCTCGAGCAGGCCCCCAGGGAGCGCGCGTGACGGCCTCCTGTCGCTTGGCGGCGGTGGGCCTCGCCTGTTCTCTCGGCAGCGATGTCGATGAGGTGTGGCCGCGCTTGCGGAGCGCCGACGGCGGCCTCCTGACACGGCGAGACGACCTGGTGAAGGGGACTCCCCGTTTCTTCGGCCAGGTCCTCGAGACCCTTCCCGAGATTCCGGCGGGCCTCGAGCGCTACGCCTGCCGCAACAACCGCATCGCGATGGCCTGCTATCGCGGCATCGAGCCCGCGGTGGAGGCGGCGATCGCGCGCTACGGGGCCGGGCGCGTCGCAACGGTGGTGGGCTCGAGCACCGCGGGAGTCGCGGAAGCGGAGCACGCCATTGCGCAGTGGCGGCGCAGTGGCAGTCTTCCCGCGCGTTTCGACCTCGTGCAACTCGAGTACGGGGGGCTTTCCGAGTTCGTGTCCGCGTTGTCCGGCGCCGCGGGGCCCGCCTACGCGCTCTCGACGGCTTGTTCCACGGGCGCCAAGACGCTGGCTTCCGCGCGCAGCCTGTTGGAGTTGGGTCTCTGCGATGCCGTCATCGCCGGCGCCGTGGATTCTCTGTGCGCGGTGACCGCCAATGGCTTCCACGCTCTCCAGGCGATGTCCGCCGAGATCACCAACCCCATGAGCCAGCGCCGCAGCGGGCTCACGCTCGGGGAGGGTGGGGCCTTGTTCCTGCTGACGCGCGAGGAAGGCGGCATCGCGCTCGCGGGTGTCGGAGAGGCCAGCGATGCGCACCACATCTCGGCGCCGGACCCGGCGGGGCGCGGTGCGGAGATCAGCATGCGCGGCGCCTTGGCGGATGCCGGTATCGACGCGGCAGATATCGCCTATCTCAATCTGCACGGCACCGGCACGGCGCAAAACGATGCGATGGAGAGCGACGCGGTGGCCCGCGTGTTTTCGCCGCCGCCGCCCTGCAGTTCCACGAAGCCCCTGATCGGGCACACCCTGGGTGCCTCCGGTGCCCTCGAGGCCGCGTTTTGCTGGTTGATCCTCGACCGGAGGGAGGGCGACCGGCTTCACCTGCCGCCTCACCGCTACGACGGCGACTACGACGAAAACCTTCCGGCGCTCGACCTGGTTGCGGACGCAGGAAGCGTCGCGGTGGGCGCGCCGGCCCACGTGATGACCAACTCCTTTGGCTTCGGGGGCAGTAATTGTGCCCTCGTCCTCCGGTCCGAAGCATGAGCGAAGTGGTGGTGGTCGACTGGGCGGCCTGGTCACCGGGCATTGCGTCGCGACGGGATTGGGAAAGCTGGGCGCAGGACCCGCGGCCCCTGGGTCACGAGGGTGCCCCGGAAGTGCGTTTTCTTCCGGCCCTGCAGCGCCGTCGTTGCGACCGCCTGAGCCGGATGTGTCTGCAGGCCGTCCACGATGCCGTTCCCGAGGCGCTGCGTGGGGGACTGCTCTCGGTCTTCGCCTCCCGCCACGGCTCCTTCGAGAACATGGCCGCCATGCTCTGCGACCTCGCGGACGGCAGCCCGCTTTCTCCTAACCGCTTCAGCCATTCGGTGCACAACACCCAGGCGGGGCTCTTTTCCATCTGGGCGGGCAACCGGGAGGCCTCGACCTGCGTGGCTGCCGGGGCCGAGACCTTTGGCGCGGGTTTTCTCGAGGGGATGGGCATGCTCCATCGACACCCGGGCGCACCGCTCCTGCTGGTGGTCGGGGACGAGCCGGTTCCCGAACCCTTCGACACGCTCGCCTCGGGAACAGGGGCGTACGCGTTGGCGTTCCTTCTCCAGAACGGGGATGGCGACGCGGAAGGAACGCGGGTCGGCCTTCGTTTCGGACCCGGGGAAGAGGGAAGCCTCGACGCTTTCGTCCCGGATGGGCTGGCCTTCCTGCGCTGGTTGATCTCGGACCAGGAGTCGCTGCGGCTCGCCCATCCCGGCCGCAGCTGGCTTTTCGCGCGTGGCTAGCCGGGCCACCTGCGGATGATGAGCGAGGTGTTCACGCCGCCAAAGGCGAAGTTGTTGCTCATCACGACCTCGGCCTCGAGTGTTCGACCTTTGCCGCGGATGTAGTCGAGTTCTCCGCAACGCGGGTCGACCTTCTCGAGGTTGAGGGTCGGCGCAAACCAGCTTTCGCGCAGCATCTCGATGGAGAGCCAGGCCTCCAGGGCACCGCAGGCGCCCAGGGTGTGGCCGAGGAAGCTCTTCAGCGAACTCAGCGGAACCGTGTTGCCGAGCACGCTCTCGGTGGCGCGGCTTTCGGCGATGTCCCCCACTTCGGTGGAGGTTCCGTGGGCGTTCACGTAGTCGATGTCCTCGGGCTTAAGGCCGGAGTCCGCCAGGGCCTCCCGCATGACCCGCGCCATGCCCTCCTCGTCCGGGCTGGTGATGTGCTTGCCGTCGCAGTTCGTCGCGAAGCCCAGGATCTCCGCGTAGATCTGCGCCCCTCGAGCCTTTGCGTGGTCGAGTTCTTCGAGGACCAGGGTGGCTGCCCCCTCGCCCACCACGAGACCGTCGCGGTCCACGTCGAAGGGCCGGGGAGTCGTTTCCGGTGCGTCGTTGCGGGTGGAGGTGGCGTACATCACGTCGAAGACCGCCGCGTCGATGGGGTGGAACTCTTCCGCACCGCCGGAGATCATCACGTCCTGTTTTCCGCTCACGATGGCCTCGTGGCCGTAGCCGATCCCCTGGCTTCCGGCCGTGCACGCGCTGGCGGTGGGGATCATTCGGCCGCGCACGCCGAAGAACTGGGCGAGGTTCGCGGGGACCGTGTGGCTCATGAACTGGACGTAGTCGGTGGCATGGATGCCCTTGAGGGTGCCTTCCGCGTAGAGTTGCTTCGCGTACACCATCATGGCCGGAGGGCTCCCGGACGTCGAACCGTAGGAGATGCCCATTCGGTCGCTTCCGAGGACCGGGTCCTCGAGCAGGCCGGCATCCTGAAGGGCGACTTCGGTGGCGCGTGTGGCGAGGAGCGAGACGCGCCCCATGCTTCGGGTTTTCTTGCGCGGGTAGTGGGCGGGTGTCTCGAAACCCTCGACGAGGGCTCCGAGCCGCGTATCCATACCTTCGAAGTCGGCGAGGTCTTCGACGACCTGTACTCCGGAGCGGCCCTCCCGTAGGCGCGTCGAGACCGCGGGCCAGTCGGCGCCGATGGGCGAAAGCGCACCCATCCCGGTGACGACGACGCGCCGGGTCACGCCATTCCTCCGTTTACCGAGATGGCCTGCCCGGTGATGTAGGAGGCCCCGTCGGAGAACAGGAAGGAGACCAGTGCGGCGACCTCCTCGGGCTGACCGAGGCGGCGCATGGGGATCATCCGTGTCATCTCGTCGCGGGGAAGCCCGGCAACCATGTCGGTTTCGATCAGGCCGGGGGCCACGCTGTTGACCGTGATCTTGCGCTTGGCGAGTTCGATGGAGAGCGATCGCGTCGCGCCGATCAAGCCCGCCTTGGAGGCGCTGTAGTTCACCTGCCCGCGGTTTCCCACCTGGCCGGCGATGGAGGACATGGTGACGATCCGCCCTCCCTGCCGCGCTCGGACCATGGGCATCACGAGGGGCTGAACGACGTTGTAGAAGCCGTCCAGGTTGGTGCGCAGGACCGAGTCCCAGTCGTCGTCGGAGAGCCCCGGAAAGGGACCGTCCGCGGCGATGCCGGCGTTGCTGACGATTCCGTAGAAGGCGCCCCCGGACTCGACGGTCCGCTCGAGTGCCGCCCGGCAGGTCTTCCGCTCTGTCACGTCGAAGTGGAGGAGTTCGCAGTCTCCGCCGACGCTTGCGATCTCGTCGAGCAGTGACTTGGCGGCCTCTTCGCTCTGGTGATAATGCGCGGTGATGCGGAAGCCATCCCGCGCGAGGCCAAGGGCCACCGCCCGCCCGATGCCCCGGCTGGCGCCGGTGACGAGCACGCGCCGGCTCAACGCGGCATCTCCTTTAGTTCTGCGTCCGAGGGCAGGAAGCAGTTCAGGCGCCCGGTGGCCACGGGGGTGCCCGTGGGTTCTTCCCAGAGCGCGCAGTCGAAGGAGACCAGGCCGGACTCGTCCCCCCAGTTTCGTTGCGCGCGTACGCCCAGGGTGCCCTGCATCCAGGGTTGGTGGATATCCACCCGCCTCGAGCCCAGCAGGAAGCCGATCCTCGGCACTTCACCCCGGCGGTGCGCATGCATGCCCGCGTGGGCGGCGATGCATTGGGCCATCAACTCGATCCCCACCCACGTCCCCACGCGATCCCCGGAACGGAACAGGGCGAGAGCTTCCGGGTCCGCCTGGCAGATCGTCTCGTCGTCGTCGTGGGAGACGATTCGCGACAACAGCACCATGGGCCCCTCGTGGGGGACCACGCTCGACACCGGGGGGTGCTCAGCGGTCGTCATGGGGGGTCTCGAGGCTCCAGAAATCGTAGAAGTTGAACCACTGGTGGGGCGCTTTCTCGCAGTAGCGCGCCAGCCGATCCGCGTAGCTTTGACAGTAGCGCTGGACCGCCTCCGGGCGCTGCTGCCTCGGGAGGGTGACGGGATCCGCGAACTTCTCGACGTGGATCTCGTAGTGTCTAGAGCCCGTGCGGATCCCCACCATGAAAAGGACCGGGCAGCGCAGGGCGGCGGCCAGCAGCATTGGCCCCTGGGGCAGGGGGGCGGGGGCGCCGAGGAAGTCGACCGGGGTGCTGCGCTCCGCCTCGTTGGGGTGGGACCGGTCGGCGAGGAGCGCGACGACGTCCCCTTTCTGGACGCGGCTGCGAATCTTCAGCACGTGCTCGATGCGCCCCGGCTCCATGGGAAGGACGCCGACCTTCAGGTCGTCGGCCTCTGCTTCGAGTTGGCCCAGGACGGTGTTGATATGCGGGGCGTTGGCGGTGTGCATCAGCACATGGATGCGGATCGGCGAGCGCAGGGAAGCCACTAGGCGCATCGCGTCGAAACTGCCCAGGTGCGCGCCCAGGACCAGGGCGCCGCGTCCCTCGCCGGCCACAGCGTCGAGCAGCTCCATGCCGTGGACATCCAGCTCGAAGTCCTCCCGTCGGCCCAGCCAGAAGCCCACCCGATCCAGAATGCTGTTGCCGAACGCGAGCAGGTGGCGGAAGACCTGGACCTGGCCCGGCAGCGCCCCTGGAAGCCGGCCCGCCGCGTGCAGGCGCTTCAGGTAGTCGAGCGAGGCGCGTCGCGCCCGGTGATTGCTCAGGTAGAAGTAGCCGACGATCGGGTACAGGAGCAGGCGGGCGATGGGTCTGCCCATGCGGCGGTACACCCAGGTGATGATGCGCATGCCCAGCAGCGATCCGCGTTCCCGGAGTTCGAACCAGCGGCCGTCGGCGTTCATCACGCCGTCCCGCGTCGGGCCGCCCAGCGTCCGGGCAGGCGCAGCAGCATGCCGACCACGAGCCGCGTGTGCAGCCAGGAGATCCGCAGATTGTCCCGCAGCATCCGGAAGTGGGAGATTCCGCCGTCGGGGTAGACGACCCGGGTGGGCACGCTCTCCACCGGGACCCCCTCCCAGACCAGCCGCACCGCGATCTCTGGATCGAAGTCCATGGCGTCCCCGCACGAAGCGCGCTGGAGGACCGCAGCGGTCGGCGCGAGCGGCATGCAGCGCAGGCCGCAGAGGGGATCCCGGATCTGTCGCGACCCGGTCTCGACCCAGACCCAGAAGGTGGAGATGTGACGGCCGAAGCGTCGCGAGAAGGGAGCCCCTTCGAAATGCGGGACCCCGAGCACCAGGGCCTCGGGGCGGCGGCGCGCTACCTCGAGAAAAGCCGGGAGCGCGCCGGGGTCGTGCTGGCCGTCCGCATCGAGTTGGAGGGCGTGGCTGAAGCCGCGCTCCAGTGCCGCGCGGTAGCCGGTCTTGAGGGCCGCGCCCTTGCCGCCGTTGTGCGGGCGCTTTTCGATCTGTACCCAGGGATGCCGGGCAGCCGCTTCGGCGAGTATGAGAGTGTGTTCCGGGGCACTGCCGTCGTCCACCACGATACCGGGCAGGCCATCGCGCACGGCGTCCACCCCATCGAGCACGGCGCGGATCGCCTCCCCGTGGTCGAAGAAGGGGATGAGGATGCAGGGTTTCACCGCGCGTATCCCGTGGCAAGGACGATGCGTCCCTGCGAGTACACGACGCCTTCGTGGGCGAACTCGAAGCAGAAGGTCGGAGTGCCGGAATCGTGCGTGACGCGCAGGCAGGCTTGCTGGCCTGGGAGCAGTGGTGTCTTGAACTTGAGGGCGTCCACCCGCACCAATTCGGGCACTGCACCGGTCCACCGCGCGATTTCCTCGAGGGCCCACTGGAGTTGGATGACCCCCGGCAGAATCGGGTGGTGGGGAAAGTGCCCGGGCCAGCAGGCGAGATCCTCCGGAATCCGCATGTCGATTTCGACGAAGTCCTCGCCTCGTTTGGTCTCGCAGATCTCCGGGTGCATCCGCGCTGCGACGCCGGCCGGACTTTCGGAAGTCCGCGCTTCGGAGGACACGCGCGGTGGGAAGATCCGGCTGAAGAGCGGGTCCGTGAATCCTCCCAAGTAGCGCCGGAAGCGCCACTGGCGGACGCAGAGTTCCACGGCGAAGAGCGTACCCATCAGGAGGTAGGAGATCAGGCCGGTGTAGAGCGCCCAGTCTGCGGGGGTTCCCCGCAGCGCCAACCACAGCGCGACGCTGCCGTTGGCGGCGAAGAACGCGCACCAGACCCGGGTCACCTGCCGGCAGTAGCGGATCTCCTCGGGCGGCAGGTCGGGAACCCGGATGCGCGCGAGGCGCTCCACCGCCGATTCCCCCGCGAGACTCGACGCGAAGGAAATCAGCAGTGCCGCGTTGAGCAGCGCAGGGGCGAGCATCAGGACTCGAGATTCGTTGGAGGCGGCGGTGAGGAGCGAGATGGATGCGACGGCCGTAATCGGGAGCCATGTCGCGCGCACCCAGGCGCGCCAACGGTCGCGAGAGACCAGGGCCAGGCGGAGCCCGAGACCTGCCAGCAACAGCAGGGCGATCTGCCGCGCGTCCAGGGCGCCCAGGCCGAAGTACACCAGGAAGGGGTACGCGAGGCCGACGGCGGGGAGCAGCCTGACCATGGCAAGCGCGGCTAGGAGGCCCCCAACCTCGCGAGCACTAGATCCACCACGTCCTGGACGATCGCGATCTTGCGGATTTCCTTCTCGCTGACCTCGAGACCGGTCTCTTCTTCCAGTTTGACGGCGAGATCGATTGCGTCGATGCTGTCGAGGTCGAGATCGTCCACCAGGTGGGCGCCGGGATGGATCGCCCCCGAGTCCACCTCGAAGGACTCGCTGAGGATTTCGCTGATGCGGGCGAAGAGGGCCCCTTCTTCGAGTCTCAGGGTCGCCATCGCCTAGTTCCCCCGCCTTTCGGACACGAATCCCGCGAGGCTCCTGACGCTGGAAAAGACCCGTTGGTTCTCGTCGGCATCTTCGCCGATCACCACGCCGTAGCGCTGTTCGAGGGCCATGGCGATCTCCAGTGCGTCGATCGAGTCGAGGCCGAGCCCTTCCACGAAGAGCGGGTCTTCGCTCACGATCTCCTCGGGCTTGATGTCTTCCAACATCAGCGACTCGACGATGAGCGTCTTGATCTCTACTTCGAGCGACTCAAGCGACGGCATCTCGTTGCTCCGATTCGAAATGGTCTTGCATCCACTTCGTCAGTTTCCGGGCTGCGATGGCGCGCGGCGCGTCCGCGCGGGTCACCTCCTTGGCGTGCACGGGGCGGCCCACGCGGAGGGAGAATCGCAGCACCTCGGGGGGTAACTGGTACCACGGCTGGCCTCGCTTGAGTGCCGGTGGCTGGCAGTCGAGGCGTACCGGCAGGATCGGACACCCCGCTTTCAGGGCCACCTGCGCGGCTCCGCGTTGGAAGGCGCGCAGCCCCCGCTGCGGGGAGCGCGAGCCTTCCGGGAAGAGGATCACCGAGCGTCCTGCCGCCAACCGCTCCGCGCAGGCATCGACCAGTTGCGGGCCGTCGTCGTTCGGGATGTAGCCTGCGATCCCCACGATGGAACGCAGCATCGGGTTCGACCAGGCGGTTTTCTTCACCACGCAGTCGGCCTGGGGCATGAAGGACAGGAGGAGGACGACGTCGAGAAGGCTCGGGTGGTTGGCGATCACCAGCTGGCCGGTGGCCCGGAGCTGTTCCACTCCTTCGGCGTGGATCTCCCATATCCGAATCCGCGTGCCGACGGCCAGGTAGAGGGCCAGGGTGCGCTGGATCCAGCGCTGCGCGACCAGGGCGCGCGCG
Organism: Myxococcales bacterium; assembly: GCA_013215615.1. Lineage (GTDB taxonomy): Bacteria > Myxococcota_A > UBA9160 > UBA9160 > SMWR01 > JABSQX01. The sequence continues at coordinate 16,268 of JABSQX010000134.1, forward strand.
TCGGCACCTCTCCGCGCGGCAAGGGGAATCACCACGCCCGCGAGGATCAGGCCCCCCACACCGAAGAGGGCGAAGAGGAAGCCGACCCCGGCGACCCGTCCCAGTCGTTCGAGCCGGGTCTTGCGGTCATCGTGGGTGGGGAGGGAGGAGGGGGGAGAGACCATGAGCACTCGGTTGCTGTAGGGCAGCGGCCTCGTCGTCAACCGCGGCCACCTCAAGGCAGGGGGCCTTGCCGGTCGCACACTTTGCGACCGCGCATCACGGCGGCGACAATATCACCGGGCTTTCTCGGTGTAAACGATCGCTTTCGAGCGGGGGGCAGGAGGTTTCGTGGCGCGGGCTTGGCAGCTCTCCGACCGTTGGAAACGCGGGGCCGCAGCGCTCTTGCTGGTGCTTGCTGGTGGTGTGCTCAGCCGCGCATCCCCGGAGCCCCAGGGCACGCCTTCCCTCGAGGCGTTGTTGGGCCACTTCGCTGCCAGCCCGGGCCTGCGCGCGGCTGTGGAGGAAGAGAAGCACATCTCCCTGCTCCGGGAGCCGCTCGTCTCCCACGGCACGATTGCTTTCGTTCCGCCCGGGCTGTTGGTGCGCGTGATCGACGAACCCGTGTCTTCCCTCCTCGTGATCGACGCGGACGGGCTTCGCTACGAGGCCGACGGACAGCAGGGTGCTCTCGAGATTCGTGCGCATCCGATGCTTCGCGCGCTGGTGGATGGGATGCGTCACCTCTTCGCCGGAGACGCCGACGCGCTTCGAAGCGCCTTCGAGATTACCTGGGCGGTGGACGCGGAGGATCCCATGGCCTGGCGCCTCGACCTGCGGCCCCGGGATGAGGCGACACGCGATCGCGTAGCCCGGCTCGAGATCCGGGGCCGCGGTTGGAGTCTCGGCACCCTCCGGGTGGTGGAAGCGGCCGGAGACGAGACCCTCATGCGCTTCAGCGACGTGGAGATGCATCACGTCTTCGACGAGGCGGAGATCGCCGAACTGCTGGCTTCCGTCACGGGTACGGGAAACGCGGACCGGTGACGCGCCTGGGTCGCGGGGCCTGGATCGTGATTGCGCTGCTCGCGATGGAGGCCGTCTACGTGACGAGCCGTCTCGAACTCGTGACGGGTCTCGCCCATCTGCTTCCGGACGCTCGTGACCAGGAGTTGGCGTGGGTGTCTGCTCGCCTCGTGGACTCACCGCTCACCCGGACCATGGTGCTGTCGGTGAGCGCGCCGGAACTCCCCGCGGCAATCGCCGGGATGCGAGAATTCGCCGCTGCCGTGGCCCCGCACCCGGAGGTCGCCTCGCTTCGGGTCGGACCCGAGGAGGGATTCCCCGAGGCCGTCCACGCCCTCTACTTCCCACGGCGCTCGTACTTTCTCTCCAACCAGCCGGAGGCAGAGCTGCCTCTTCGCTTTTCCGACGAGGGTCTCGATCGCGCCGCCGCCCGGCTGCGGGGAGAACTCGCGTCGCCGCGTGCGGACCTGGTGAAGTCGTTGGCCGCGGAAGATCCAGTGCTGGCCTTCCTGGATCTCGCGCGCGGCTTCGAGCGCAGCGCCCAACGGAATCTTCAGGTCGTGGACGGCCACTTCGCCGCGACCGGGGAGGGCGAACCCGCTGCCATCGCCTTCCTCGAAACCGAGCACTCTGCCTTCGATGCGAGCGCCCAGGGTCCCTTCCAGGTCTTTCTCGAGGAGCGCTTCGCCGCCGTGCAGGCGACCGATTCCCGGCTCCGGCTCGAGCGCAGCGCGGTCCACCGCTTTGCGCTGGAGTCCGAGCGCCGGGCGCGGGCAGACATGGGCTGGATCTCCGCGATCTCCGTGCTGGGAATCGTCCTCCTCTTCGTTTTCGTAGTGCGCTCCGTGCGCCTGCTCGTGGTCTCCATGCTTCCACTGTTGGGCGGGATGCTCACCGCTTCCGCCGTCGGCCTGCTGGTCTTTGGTGAACTGCACGTGATGACACTGGCCTTTGGCGGCACCTTGATCGGCGTCTGCCTCGACTACCCGATCCACCTGGTGAGCCACTTCGTCCTCGGGCGCAGCGCCGGGCGGGATGGTGCGGTGCGCGGGGCCGTCCGGATCGGGGCGCTGACCACCGCTGCCGGATTCGGGGGGCTGGCCTTGGCGGATGTGCCCGGGGTGCGAGAGATCGGGGTGTTTGCGGCCTCCGGGGTGCTGGGGGCGCTGCTGACCACCTTGTACCTCATGCCCGACCTGCTGCCTTCCGCGTCACCGCCGCCGCCGCTGCCCGCGCGCATTGCGGCGGGCCTTGGCGGGATCCTCGAGGCCATGCGACGGCGGCCCGGAGTCCTCGTGGCGATCCTCGCGCTCACCGGCGTCGTGACCGTCGCGGGTCTGTCCCGACTGGTCATCGAGGACGATGTGTACGCGCTGGGCTTCCAGCCCGAGGCTGTCTGGCTGGAAGAAGACACGCGGGTGCGGGAACGCGTCTCCCGGGTGGATGCGGGCCACTTCGTGGTCGCTCTCGGGGAGAACGAGGAGACCGCGCTGCGGCGCAACGACGAGGTCTTCGCACGCCTCGAGGAGGCGCGGGAGCGAGGGGCCATCGCGGGTTTTCGCTCTCTACATCCCTTCCTCTTCTCCGCTGAATTGCAGCGTCGCAACCAGGCTGCCCTCGAGGCCGTACCGGGGCTGACGACGCGGATGCACGCCGCCCTCGAGGCGCAGGGATTTCGCGCCGAGGCCTTTGCGCCCATGGGGAGGGCGCCTGCATTCGCGCCGTTGCGTTTCGCGGATCTCGTGGGCTCCCCGCTCGCGCCACTCGTGGCCCCCTACCGCCTGGAGGTGAAGGACCAGGTCGCCTTCTTGAGTTTCCTGCGCGGCGTCGACCCCGCTGGGGGTCTCGAGGAGCGGTTCGCGGATCTTTCCGGTGTGCGCTTCGTCGACCAGCGGCTGCTCCTCGAGCGCGCCTACCGTGCGACTCGCGCGCGCGCCACCGAACTCGCCGGCCTGGGGCTCTTGGCAGTGTTCGCCCTGCTCGGGGTCTACTATCGGAGCCTGCGGGGGGGCATCGTCGCGTTGCTGCCCGCGCTTCTCGCTGCCGGTGCCAGCCTTGCGATCCTCGCCCTCCTCGAGATCCCGCTGAACCTCATGCACCTTCTCGCGCTGCTGCTGGTGCTCAGCATCGGGGTGGACTACGCGGTGTTCTTGTTGGCCAGCCCGCGCGACGCCGGTGCCCGGGCGGCGAGCGCCTTCAGCCTCGTGGTGGCCTGCGCGTCCACGCTGTTGGCCTTCGGGCTGTTGTCCCTGTCGTCCTTTCCGGCGCTGCGTCCTCTGGGTGTGACGACCGGTCTCGGGGTGCTGCTGAGCCTGCTGCTGGCGCCCATGGTGGTGCTGCTCTCCGAGTCGGGGCGCTCGCGATGAACCGGACGGCTTGCGGGCTGCTGGGCCTCTGCGTCGTGGGCGGCCTGGCCTGCGCGTCGCCCCCCGAGCCGAAGCGGATCTCCGCGCCAGGCCTGGTGCCCACCGAGCAGCTGCCTGGAGAACTGTTGGCGCGGCACCGCTTCGCCTACCGCTTCGGGGAACGCGAGGGCGCCCTGGAAGCGGTGCTGCAAGTGCACTGCGGGGAGGTGGTGGTGCTGGGTCTCGGGCCCATGAGCAGCCCGCTGTTCTCGATCCGACAACGCGGAGATGCCATCGAGGCCTGGAGCCAGCGGCCCTGGCCTCGATGCGCACCGGATCTTCCTCTACCCCGTGGCGGATCCGCCCCTCGCGGACGGCGTCCACGCGCTGCGGGTGGCGAAGGTCGCCTTCGAGGAGCGCTGGGCGGGGGGCCGGCTCGTCGAGCGCGCGATTCCGGGGGGGGATGTGCGCGGTGTCCGGATCCGCTTCCAGGAGGGGGCTGATGCACGCTCGGGGCCGGGGCCGACGACCCTCGTGGACGATCGCCTG
>JABSQX010000135.1 GCA_013215615.1 Myxococcales bacterium
GGGCGGGGACGGTGGTAGAGCTCGAAGCCCTGCGCGAATCCGAAATTCGAGGACACCCAGCCATTGCGCCATATGCCTCCGGTGCGGAATCCCGCGTCCCGCAAGATCTCCGCGGGCATGATGGCCTCGTCCGGGGTGGCGTGGGGAAAGCGCAGGACACCCGTGCGAGCCGGGTAGTGGCCGGTCCAGAGCGAGGTCATGGAGGTCTTGGTCCAGGTGGACTGCGCGAGATGACGGGCGAAGCGAATGCCGGTGTCGGCCAGGTAGTCGAGCGTCGGGCTGGTCGGGCGCTCATAGCCGTAGCTCGAGAGCCGGTGGGCGCGGAGGGTGTCGATCAAGATGAAGAGAACGTTCAGATCCTCGCGCTCCGAGAGTCCGGCGATATCTTCGACGCCTCCCACGGGTCGCGTATCGACGACGAGGTCACCATCGGTGGCCACGACCAGGGCGATGAGTGCGGCCGCCAGCGCGAGCGAGGAGAGAAACCACGGGGAGCGGACTGTGCTGACGGTTTGGCTCATGGGCGCCGAGGATAGCCCGCGATTCGAAGTTGCGGCCGACTGTGGGGTGCGTGGATCGCCCACCGGGAGTCGAGGGAGGCTTCCAGGCCCGCGGATCGGTTACGTTGTGGCCGCGTGTCGAAGCGTCCCCGATCCATCATGAGTCTGCGTGGGCCTGCGGTGCATGGTCCTGTAATTGCCGTCGTCTTTGCCCTCGCGGCGGCGTGTGGCGGATGCGGCGATTCGGTCGAGCGAGTGCGGGACTTGCAATCCCAGGGCGACTACGCGGCGTCCGTCGAGCCGCTGCGGCGCCTGCTCGACGAGCGCCCCGGCGATCCCGAGGTCAACTACCTGTACGGGCTTGCGCTCGTTCAGACGGGCAAGCCGAGTCAGGCCATGTGGGCCCTCCGAGAGTCGAGCCGGGATCCCGCCTGGGCGGTTCGGGCCGGCCTCGAAGTGGCGGGCGCTGCACTGAGTACCCGGGATTTTCCAGCGGCCGTAGCAGCCTCAGAGGTCGTGTTGGCGGTGGACCCCGACAACGCCGACGCGCTCCGAATGCGCGGTATGGCCCATCTGGAACTGATGGAGAGCCCCGAGGAGTCGCTCGCCAATTTCGATCGCCTGCTCGAGCAGTCCCCTGAAGACTTCGCGGCACTCCTCTACCGCATGATGGCGCTGTTGGCGTTGGACGAGGTGGACGAAGCGCGCGCAGTACTCGAGGAGGTGCGGCGAATCGGCACCGAGTCCCTTCTGGACGACGAGGTCGTCGCCCATTTCTGCCTGATCGGAGCGACCTTCGCGGAGGAGCGCGAGGAACTCGAACTCGCGGAGGGCCTTTTCGAAGAGTGCTCGAGCACCCATCCCGCGTCCTTGGTGGTGGCCGAGGAGTCGATGCGCTTTTTCGACGGGCAGGGGCGGCGCGAGCGCGCGAGCCAGATCCTGGCTGATCGGTTGGCGCTCTCGCCGAATTCCACGCAGCTTCGCGGGCAACTCGCCCGGCGTCTGCGAGGGGCTGGCGATGCCGCGGCCGCCGAGGCGCTGCTCCTCGAGGCGACCGAGGCGGAATCTCCGGACGTGGTGGCCCACGCCTGGTCCGCGCTCACCGACCACTACCTCGAACTCGACGACCTTCCCGCTGCGGTGAAGGCGCTCGAGGCCGCGCTCTACTTCGAAGGGGAACTCTCGCCGCAACGAACCCTCGCCTATGCGGACCTGCTCGCCGCAGCCGAGATGAATGCGCGGGCGATGGAGGTGGCCTCGGATCTCGAAGACGAGGATCTGCGCGTCTTGATCGAGGCACGGGTGGCGCTCAACGAGAAGCGCCCGAGGCAGGCACTCGAGGCCTTCGAGCGCGCCTTCCGGTCCTGGCCCAACAACGCGGTGGCCCGCTACTACGCGGCCCGTGCCGCGGAGCAGAGCGGCGCCTTCGAACGCGCGATCGAACACTACCGCCAGTCGATTCGCGCCGGTCGCGAATCCACCGATGCGAGCTTGAGACTGGCGCGCTTGCTCGCGGCGTCCGGACAAGCGTCCGATGCGTTCGCCGTGATCTCCCAGCACCATCTAAATAGCCGTCCGGGAGATCCGGAGGGGCTGCTGCTCGCGCTCCGGCTGGCCGCGGATCAGGAAAACGCCGCTCTGGTCCGGTCGACGCTCGAACTGATNCCACCCTCCCGTACGCGTGCGCGCGCGATGGTGTTGCTTGCCGAGCGGGCCGAGCGTTTGCGGGGCAATGAGGAGGCAATCCGCGGATTGCGGGAGGATGCGAAGCTGGACCTGGGCTTGCCCAGAGATGCCCCCGCACTCGCATACCTCGTGGAGTTGCTGGTAGAGGCGGGGGAAGTCGAGGAAGCCCGCGCGCTGCTGGATTCTGCCCGAGCCGCGCACCCGGACGCTCCGGAATTCCTGGTCATCCACGCGGGCTGGATGGAGGAGGAGGGAGGCGGTCGCAACGCCCTCTACGAACAGGCGCTGGCGCTCGATCCGAAGAATCTGCCAGCACTCTTCGCGCTCGCCGAGATGGCAGCGGATGCTGGAGACCACCCGACGAGCATCTCCCTCCATGATCGCGCGGCAGCGGCAGCCCCGGCGGATGTCCGCGCCTCGCGCCGGGCGGCCGAAGCCAGGGTCCGCGCCGGGCGTTCCGATGACGCGGAGTCACGCCTGGAAGGGCACCTCCGGGAGTTTCCCTTCGACGCGGTAGCGGCGCTGTCGCTCGCGGAGCTTCGCGAGAAGCAGGACCGCGACCGCTCACGCACGCTCGAGCTCGTCCGCCGTGCCCAGCGCTTCACGGATGCCCCGCAGGGGGCCGAGGTCTCGGCCCGGCTCGAGGTCCTTCAGCGCGAGTTGGGGCTCTAGTGTGAAGAGGTCGCGGGGCCGCTACACACGGCGCGCCGAATCTCATCCCCGCGGGAAATAACCGCGATCGCAAGGGAAATTTAGCTTTACCTCGGCGGGGTATTCTGTCATTCTCGATCATGTAGGCAAGTTGTTAGACGTCGAGGTGTGCTGCTGACATCTCGGACTGGATTCACCCCGTAAGCGGGGCTGCCGATACCCTTACAAGGCTCGACGAGCGAGTTTTGCTGAGAGTAGAGGGCAGAGAGAAAGCACCAGAAGGTTGCACGAAAAAGGAGGTCTGATTCCATGCTTGAGAAGTTTCGATGGCTGTTGGCGGGTGCCAGCGCTTTGGGTACCGCGTTCGTGTTATTCCCCGCTCAACCCGCGTCTGCCACTCAGGTGATGACGGGCAGCTACGAGATGCATAACGGCTTCTCGACGCGGCGGCGGATCAATGTAAATACCGGCGTGGCGGTTTCCGCAGGTGGTGGCTTCACCGTCCCGAGCAAGGCCTTCAGCACCATGGGGACGCCGGTCGCCGGCAAGGCGACATTCTTCGCGCAGTGCCCCCCCGCGTCCGCAACGGGTTTCTGTCCCTACATCATCGCGGCGAAGGGTTTCCAGGCCTTCCCGGGCTTCCCTCTGTACGCTCAGGTGGCCTCCACGTACACCGAGTACAACGAAGGCACGTACACGCTGAAGCCCGGCAGTGGGCCCGGCACGCTGGCCTTCTGCCCGGTCGTCGGCAATCCCGCGAACGGTGCGGGCACCAAGCCGGCTTGTGCGGCCCTGGGATCGTTCGGTGGCGCCCAGGGGATCGTGCAGTATACGGCGGGCGGCAACCAGTTCGGCGGGACCATGGCGATTGCCCGTCGCACGGCGACGGTCGAGGTGTCCTTCCGTCTCAGCGAGGTGCCCCTCAAGTACCAGCACGACATCGAGACCCGAGCCGGGAACTGGATGGTCGGGGTTGACTCGAAATCCACCTTTACCACGCAGCCCGGGCAGCTCACGCCCGCCGATAACCGGGGTCGACAGACCACGGGTCCGGTTCTCGGCCTCTACACGTCGATTTCGGTACAGGGTGCACTGGGCATCAACGGTGCTCAGCCGCTTCCGTCGACTTCCACGGGCTTCCCCTGGACCACGGGAATGGTCCGCGTGGCTGAAGACTCCTGCCTCGCGAACCCCTTCCAGGCTTGCAACGCCACGGCGCCAACTCCGAACGCGGCGACGATCGGTATCGTCCAGTTCACCAATACGGGAACGGACGGGCGCATAGGCGGCATCGGCAACATCACTCTCGTGGCCGGTGGAGTCTTCCAGAATCGCGGTAGCTTCAGCACCGGCAACTGGGGGGTCTTGAACCTGAACATGGGGGCCACCGTACCCAGCATGTCACGTTGGGGTCTGGTTTCCGTGGCCCTCGTGATTCCGTTGGTCGGGCTCTGGATCGCGAGGTCTCGCCTCAAGAAATAGCGCTTTCGAGACCCGAGTTGAATCGAGCGGGCTTGGGATCAGGCCCGCATACCCGGCAGTAGCCGGGGTGGAACCGCCTCTTTCGAGATCGACAAATCGCCGGCGCAGCCTGATCCAGGCTGCGCCGGCGATTTGCGTCGATGCTCCGCTCACGCAACGGCGCGTCCCGGGGAGCGTGCGCTCGGCTCCTAGCGCCCGTGGGAAGGGATTGGACTAGAGTTTCGCGATGGCAAGGATCTTTCGGGGGTTGCTGATCTCGTTTCTCGCTGCTGGGCTGGTGGCCCTGGGCTTTCTCCTCGGGGAGAGCAACGTGGGGAAGAGGCAGCTGATCGGAGACGACGCGATCACGGGGACCTCCCCCACGGGCTACTGGCTCACTGCCATTCTCCTCGAGTCCGATGTGACCGAACGCACGCGACAGCTGCTGGCTTTCTTCGAGGTCGTGGAACCGAGCCAGGCGTTGGTGATTCGGGGTACCTACGACCGGATGTTTCCCTTCGTGGACCCCGTGGCGGTGGCACTCTTCGCGGACTGGTGGGCCGGCGTGGATCCAGAAGCTGCGCTCGCCAATTTTCCAAAGGGGTTCGCGCGCGATCCGAAAATCGGCCTCTCGACCGCTCTCCAGCGATGGGCGCGTGACGATCCGAAGGCCGCGCTCGAACACATGCTCTTGAAGGGCGCGGGTTACCCGAATGACGTTGCGTTGGCGCCCTTCGTGCGTGGCTGGCTGGAATCCGGGGACGACAGCCTGTGGAAGTACGTCGAGGAAATGCCCATCGGTCCGCTGCGCCAGCAGATCGTCGAGGTCATCGCGGACGTCATGGTCTACCAGCGGGGTCCGGAGGCCACCATGCACATTGCAGAAGCGATCCCCGACGATGCGGTGGGCCGATTCAAGTTGCAGGTCTTCCGGCGTGTGGCAGCGGCGTTGGCGCTCCGCGCCCCCTCCCGGGCGAGAGAGTGGGCGGAGCGACATCGCGGAAGTGAGTTCGGAGAGGGCTTGATGCGCCACGTGGTGGGCCGCTGGGCGGCCCGGGAGCCCGCAGCGGCGCTGTCCTGGCTGGCTGGCTTGTCGCCCGACAAGGAGCACGCCGAGGCGCTGTCCCTCGCCTACGGGATGTGGATCCAACGGAACCGGGCGGACGCCATGGCGTGGATGGCCGAGAGGGGCTCCCAGCCGGCGCTCGAACCCGCCTGGGCGCTGTACGCGGTGGAGATCAGCCGCGAGGACCCGCTTGCAGCGGTCGCACTTCTGCGCGAAGTCCAGGATTCAGAGCGGCGGGAGCGAGAACTCGCGCGAGTCGGCTTGCTTTGGATGCGGCGGGACGAAGCCGCGGCACTGGCCTGGCTCGAGGAGGCGGATCTCGACGCGGAGTTGAAGCAGCAGATCCTGAACGCGCCGACTCCCAGGCGGGCGAGAAGGCCGAAGGGCGGCTAGCGGCGCGATCCAGGCCGGCCGGGGGCCTCAGGTGGGTGGCGATCAGTTGCCTTCGAAGTCCTCGAGGGAGGGTCCGACCCGGGCCGCGTGAGTCGCCAATTTCGCGCGGTCGAATCCGTAGACGCGTGCCGCGTTCTCGCCCAGCATGGCGCGCAACTCGGGCTCGGGGACCCCGTCGAAGGTGTCGTGGAGCGACGCCGAGGTTTGGGGCCAGGTGCCCTCGTCGTGGGGGAAGTCGGATCCCCAGAGGATGTTGGGGACGCCGATGGCGTGGCGGCGCTCGCACTCGCGCCGGCTCATGAAGGAGGCACCGACGCTGCACTGGCGCGCCCAGTACTCGCTGGGTCGCATCTTCAGGCCCTCGGGCCGCGTCATGCCCGAGACGCTGCCCTCGTACTGCGCGTCGAGTTGATGGAGGAGATCGGGGATCCAGTCCGCGAACTGCTCGGTGAGGACCACGCGGAGCCCCGGGTGGCGCTCCAACACACCCGCCCAGAGCAGGAACCAGAAGATGCGGTGCGCGAACCAGGTGACTTCCGTGAAGAAGATCGAGCGGGAGGCCGGCAGGTCCCCGTACTCGAGGGACTCGCCGCCGTGGGTGTGGATGGGCATCGCGAGGGACTCGCAGACCTCCCAGATGGGCTCGTAGCGGGGGTGGTGCCAGCCGGGTCCCGAGATGGGCTGGCTGCGCAGGATCACGCCCCGCAGGCCGGCGCGCCGCGCCCACTCGATCTCCTCTACCGCGGCCGCCACGTCCTCGACCACGGCCACCAGCGCCAGGCCGGCGTGGCGCTCGGGGGCCGGGGAGTCGGCGCAGAAGTCCGCGAGCCAGCGGTTGTAGGCGCGGCAGCCCGCCGTCGTCAGCGCGGGATCCGCGGGATCCAGCGCGTGGCCGAAGGTGTTGTAGAAGGGCGGCCCGGCCGGGCCCGCGGGCTGGGGGTACAGGACTTCAGCCACGATGCCGTCCTTCTCGAGTTCCGCGATGCGCCGCTGCGCGCCCCACTGCGCGGTGAGGGGGCCGGGCGGCCCATCGTCGTTCCCCGCCGTGGGATCGATGCTCTGGAGTTCCACGCCGATGGTCTCGGCGGCGCGCTGCTGGGTGCGTTCGGGGTGCGCGAGCAGGTCGTCGTAGCGCTCGCGGTAGGCGGGCTCGAGGTAGTCGCGGTAGTCCTCTGCGCGCCCCCCCGCGTGGCAGTCGCTGGAGATGATCATCAACCGCTCCATGTCGTCCTCCGCTCTGGCTGGGGTCCCCGGCGTCGGCCCCTGTCCGGGAGAGCTTCGCGCGTTCTACACGGCTGCGCCGCCGCCCCTCAGGGGCTGGCATCCCCGCGCACGGCCGCGTTGTAGTCGGCGGGGGGGATCCAGCCGGGATGCGGCCAGTGGGCGACCTGCTCGGCGCCCGGGGGGTTCAGGCCCGCCCAGTCTTCGAGGCGCGGGAGCAGCGCTTCGACGACCTCGGGGTGGCTGGCGCTGCGGTCCATCGACTCGCCGGGATCGCTCTCCACGTCGAAGAGCAGCAGGCTGGGGGGCTGGCTGCGCGCGAAGCCCAGGTTGCGGATCAGCTTCCAGCGGCCGCTCCGCAGCGCCTGCTGGACGCCCTGCACTCCATCCACCGCGAAGAAGGTCTCGGCGGCGGGCACCGGGGCTGCGCCGCGGATCTGCGCCCAGCGGTCCGCGCCGTCGAGGGGCAGCCCGCTCTGGGCCTCGACACCCGTCGCGGCGAGCAGCGTGGGGAAGACGTCCATGGCGCTCAAGGTCTGGCTGACGCGGCGGCCGCCGTCGAGGCCGGCGGGCCAGCGCATGGCGGCGGGCACCCGGATGCCTCCCTCGAAGACGGTGGACTTCTCTCCGCGCAAGGGCAGGTTGCTGGCCCCCAGCGCGATGTGCCCGCCGTTGTCGCTGGCGAAGACCACCAGGGTGTTCTCCGACATGCCGGCCGCGTCGAGGGCCGCCAGGACCTCCCCGATGGCCGCATCCAGGGCGTGCACCATGGCGGCGAAGACCGCGCGGGGCTGCTCTCCGGGAGGGTCGAGGATGCCCGCTGCCTGCTCGACGGGGAGCCCCAGGCGCAGCGCCACGCTCTCGATGAAGGCCGCGTGAGCGGCGAGATGCTCCTGGTCGGGGAGCTCCGCGTAGCGCTCCACGAGTTCGGGAGGCGCTTGCATGGGGCTGTGGGGCGCGTTGAAGGGGACGTAGAGGAAGAGCGGTCGCTCGCGATCCCGCTCGCGGATCACGCGCGCGGCCTCCCGGCCCACGAGTTTCGTGCTGTAGCCCGGCTCGCGCAGGGTGCTGCCGTTGCGCTGCCAGTCGAGGCCCCCGAAGCGGCTGTGCGACCAGTAGTCGATGGCGCCGAGCAGGTGACCGTAGAAGTGCTCGAAGCCCCGCTGGTTGGGGGTGTAGCGGCGGTGGCTGTGGCCCAGGTGCCACTTCCCCACCACGGCGGTCTGGTAGCCGGCCCCCGCGAAGACCTCGGAGAGCAGGGTCTCGCCCGGCGGCAGCCCGAAGTAGTCCCAGGGCCGCACCACCCCGTAGCCGAGGCCCGCGCGCACCGGCGCACGGCCGGTGAGGAGCGCTGCGCGCGTAGGGGTGCAGACGGGTTGCACGTAGAAGCGGTCGAGTTCCACGCCCTCCCGGGCCAGCCGGTCGATCTGCGGGGTCTCGATGGGGGCGCCGTGATAGCCCACGTCCCGCCAGCCCAGGTCGTCGGCGAGCAGGATCAAGACGTGGGGGCGCGCGTCTGGCCCCGCCGCCCCCAGGCAGGCGAGGGCGAGGGCCGCGAGCAGCGCGCGGCAGCCGTCCGTCCGGAATCCCGTCTCCGGTCGCGTGGGGGAGGGCTCGTACACCGAGGCCGTGGGCTCCAGTTGGGCCCGCGAGTCTAGTCGATGCCGGAGAGGGCGAGAAGTTGCGGTCGGCTGGGCGGGCGCTGCCCGGCGGTGTCGACGGCGCGGGGAGGGCGCTCCCGCGGCCCGCCGCGCGCGCAGCCGCCGTCGAAGTCTGCGAGTTGCCGTGCGACGCTGGGCGGCGCCCCGCTCGTGGTGCTCCCCGCGCTCGCCGGCAAGCGGGGGGGCGAGGCGAGGTAACCCCGGGGCGAGGGCGGCGGCGGCGGTCCCTCCTCGATCACGAAGGAACTGCCACCCGCCGCGTGACGCAACGCGCAGTGCGCGAGGAGCAAGGCGCGGACGTCGAGGAAGGAGGCGGGCAGGGGGTCGAGGCGCCCCTCCACCTGGACCACGGGTGCCGCCACCTCGACCGAGCCGTCGACGTTTTCTGCCGAGGAGGCGTCGAAGCTGCTGTCCGCCGACTGCAGGAGGATGTCGGCGACGATATCGATGTTGCCGCCCGCGCCCTGCTGCGCGGTCGCGGTCACGTCGCTGTCCTGCAGCACGAACAGGCGCGGACCCTCGGTGCTCCCGATCCGGATGTTGCCCCCGCTGCCTTCGCCCTGTTTCACGTTGGTCTCAACCACGCTGCGTTGGAATACGATGTGCCCGCCGGCGTTGACGGAGACGTCTCCTCCCTGAGTCGAGTTCTTCGAAATTGCCGTTACCGACGCGTCCACCAGCGCGATGTCCTGGCGGGCCTTCACGTTGACGCTGCCGCCAGGTGCCGAACCAAAGCTGCTCGCGAAGATGCCGGCCCCGTCATGGACCGAGACGGAGCGGGCATTCAGCGTGATGTCCCCCGCCGAGCCGTCGATGGTGCGCGCCGCGATCTCGCTGGGCCGGCCATCCGAAGCCCCCGCCAGCCGCACGTCGCCCGTCGCGTCGATCACGATGGCGCCCGCGGCGCCTACACGATCGTCGAGGTCCTTGACGCCGAAGGAGCTCGTCGAAACCAGGCCGCCCGCTGCGATGTCCAGGCTGCCCACCACCAGGGTGATCTTTCCGGCCGAACCCCGGCTCCCGGAATCCATCTCGTCCCCGGTGCGCGCTAGGATCGCCGCCTGGATGAGTGCGTTGTCGGCATTCATCGTCACACCGGAGATCCGCAGCGCGCCATCGACGATGATGTTGAGGTCGCCGGTTCCGTGTTCTCCATCCGTCGTGGAGCGGATCTGGCCCCCGTTCTCCAGGCTGAGCGCGGAAGCCCAGACGCCGATGTCCCCGGCCTCCGAGAACTTGCCGGGCACCGTCACCACGCTAGCCCCTTCTCGCGCCTCCATGGAGCCCGCAGCGATCACGATGTCGCCGCCTCCCAGAGTCTCGATGACCCCGGCATCCGTGATTTCGAGGCGGAAGGAGGGACGGGTCTCCTCGCTGTCCACGTTGATCGTGACGGTCCCTGGCTGCGCTTCGCCCTCGGCGACCGGCATCGCGTTATCGGCGCGTGTCAGAACCGCGGACTGCGTGTCCGAATCTTCCGCCGCCGCGCCCACCCCGGTGATCGCGAGGAGGTCGCTTATGGTGAGGGTGATGTTGCCAGCGTTGCGGCCACTCTGGGTGCTAGTCGAGCGGATCTGTGCCTTGTCGCGCAGCGCCAGCGAGTGCGCGTTGATTGCGATGTTCCCCGCATTTTGTTTGAAGTCGCCGATGATCAGGCTGAGGGTCTCGATGGAGGCGGGGCCGTCGTGAGCGGTGAGAGCGACCTCGTCCGCGTCAATCGTGATGCTGCCGCTCCCGTAGGACGCCACGTTCCCGCTGTTGATCTCGAGGGACTTGGCGCCGACCCCGATGCTGCCACCCCGACTGGAGGCCACTGTCGCGCCGTTGACCTCGAGCGACTCGGCGGCGTCGATGGTGAGCGCCGACCCTCCGGAGGATACGACGCGTGTATTCGGTCCGTCGATCACCACGCGGGGCGCTCGGATCGAGACACCCAGTGCTCCACCGGCGCCCGGATTGTTGGCCTCGAAGATCGCTCCGTCCCTCAACTCCAGCGAGTGCGCGGCGGTGGCTTCGATGCTGGGACGATTCGGCGTATCTCCTCCCGCTCGCACCTCGTTGGCGGCGCCGGCGAACACGAGGCTTCCGCCGCGGACTATGACGCGGCCCTCCTCACCGAGCTGGGGATTGGCGATGATCTTGGAACTCCCGGAGACCTGAATCGCGGCGTCGGGACCGACTCCGTACCACCAGGCCGGCTGCTCCGAGCCCTCCAGTTCGAAGTCGGGGTCCAAGGGGACCCAAGCCGCGGCACGACCGGTGGCGGCTACGTAGATCGTGCCGCCCCTGCTGCTCAGACGCGAGTCGAGTAGCTCGATCCTTTCCGCCACTGCGAGCAGGGCCGCGGATGACCCGTCTGGGGAATAGGGAGGGATACCGGCGAAGATCCCGTTGGAGTTGTCGGAGCCCAACTGGATGGTTGCGATTCCGGACTGCGCGCTACTTCCCGCCTCGAATCCCAGGGCGATGGGGTCGCCCATACAGCACAACTCCGGCTCTGGGCTGGACCATGGCACCGTGGTGCTGCTGTGGAAGAAGGTGTCGTCGCCGAAGCGGAGTTGGTCTGCGGTGCTCAGGATGAGTTCGCCCGCCACTCTCAGTAGCGCGGAGTCGCCAAAGACGATGCCCTCGGGCGCCATCACGACGACGCGTGCTCCGTCCATGCCGAACTTCACGTCGGACACGAGGGTTCCGTCGACGCGGGCGACCGCGTGAGGGACGCGGAGCACCACGTTCTCGAACTCGAGGCCAGCGCCCAGCAGGCCTGCCGACTCGTCCTTCCCGATCGAGAGCGACGAGAAACTGTGGAAGAGGTTCGTACCACGTACTTTTCCGCTCGACGGGTAGATCGCGTAATCGAAGCCCTCGCCTGGTAGCGCCGTGGTCTCCTCGAGGCCGAAGCTGTCGTCGAAGACCACCTGTGCGCGGAGCGGTCCCGAGTACGAAAGCAGCAGCGCGAGGGCGAGCAGGCGCGCCGCGCGGCCGCGCAATCGGCCCTCAGGGTCTGTCGGCCGCACAGTTTGCCACGAAGTCGCCCCCGAAGTTGGGGGGCGGTCCCAAGGAGCGCTGGAGCACCACGGCATCGAGGATCGTGCATGCTCCTGAGCCCGCCACGCTACAGCGCTCCTCGATCGCGGGGGCCGTCCCAGGGTCCGGGCGGGCGAGGTGCTCCCGGAGGCTTGCCACGTCGTCGTCTCCGCCGGATTGCTGAACGGCCCCGTTGTCGTTGGCCTCGCCGCACTGGCACAGATCACCGGTGCCGTCGTCCTCCTCGTTGCCATTGCCGCCGAGGTCGGACTGATCGATGTTGGCCTTGAAGGGACAGTTGTCCTCTTCGTTTCGCCGTTCGTCTTCGTCGTAGTCCTCCGGGACAGTGCTTGCGCTGGTGGTGGTGAGCGGCAAGTTGCTTCCGTCGCAGCCCAAGGCCGGAATGGGATTCGTTGACCCGAGGAGCACCGGATGCGTGGGGCAGTCAATCCCCGTGAAGACGTCCATGTCCTCGCTCTCGAGGGCCTTCAGCACAGGGACTCCCGAGGTAGCCGGGTCGATGGCCTCCGTCCGGAGTCGGGCGACGCACGTAATTGGCGGATACTCGGGGAACTCACTGGTGTGAGGTGCCAGACTCAGCGTGGGAGAGTAGATGCTCTGCGGGGGGACGCTGCCGTCCAGCAGCAGGTAGTGGCGCTCACTGCCAGAGGGCGTGTAGCTGAAGGAAACGCTGGGGGTGCCGACATCGACCGTGGTATAGATGCTTCCATAGGGAGAGTTTTCCTGCAGGCCGGAAGCCTCGCAGGGATTAATCGTACCCGCGGCCCCCGCGCAGCCCAGCCAGCTCCAAGCGCCCGGGGAGCCCGTGAGGGGCTCGGCGCTCACCGCGATTCGGTGCAGCAACTCGGGCGCCGCGAAGCAGAACTCCCAGTCCACGACGGCGGCGGGGTCCTGGCCGGGAAGGGGGCTCAGTGTGTAGTGGACTTCATCTCCCCCCCCGTCGCTCGAGAAGAAGGACCCCGTGCGTGTCACCGGGATGGGGTCGTACCCGCACTCGTCGCATTCGACCCGGTAGTTTTCCACAAGGCCCGAGGCACCCTGGATGGGTCCCAGTCCCTCCACTTGTGCGAGGGACAGCACGACTTGGGGGTTGGAGGCCATGTCCGGCACCGCCGGCGACCAATTCAGGTTGCCGAGAGACACAGAGTTTCCCGCGGAGCAGAGGAGATTGCCGCTGGGCGGGGCGTTCCCCTCCAGGAACGCGTAGAGGCTCTCGGCGATCAGGGTCACCCCGATCGAAGGGGACAAGCCGTTCGTGTCCGTCACGATGGTCCGGGAATTCGCAGGGTTCACCGTTCCGCCCAGCTGCGTGGCCCCAATGCAATTGGTTTCATCGCAGCCATTCCCAGCAAGATCGCCGAATTCGAAGTCGTCCACGTCCGCTCCGATGGGCGTGAGGACCGCCAGCACTTGCTCGACGTCCGAGGCCCCGCACTCCAGTTCGAGGGCCCACTGGTTTCGCTGCTGGGCGAAGGGGTCGACCGGTCTCAGGCGGACGCGAGTGGGCTCGCAGTCGTCTCCGACGCCGTTGCCGTCGTCGTCGAGTTGGTCGGGGTCGGCGACCTGCGGGCACACGTCGCAGAAGTCGCCGATTCCGTCCCCGTCCCCGTCGCTTTGCAGGGGATTGGGGAATCGTTCGCAGTTGTCGAGGAAGTCGGGCTGTTGGTCGTCGTCCGTGTCGCGCAGTTCCAGCAGCCAGATCGGGTCGGAAAAGGTCTGGGCGGCGTCGCTCAGAGCGCCCACGGCGAGTTCCGGGTCGCCATCCGCGTCCACGTCCAGTGCCGCCAGTGCCCGGCCGAAGTTCGTGTTCGCCCCCACCGCGTCTGGCGGCGCACTGCTGGCGTCGAGGCTGTCGCTGGCCACGACGTCGCCGGGGGGCGCGCCCAGCACGAGCAGCGCGACGCGTCCTTCCCCGACGCCAGCGGATCCCGCGCTGCCCACCGCGAGACCGCTGCCGCCGCCGAGATCTCCCGTGGCGGCAAGTGCGCGCCCGATCTCGACATCTCCGTAGCCCATGAAGCCGGGGGAATCTGCGTCGATGACCGCTTGGGCGACCACCGCGCCCGTTGCGTCGAGGGACAGTACTTCGACACTGCCGTTCCCCCCCGCGCCTCCTCCCAGCGCGCCCACTGCCAGTTCCGGGTTGCCGTCATCGTCGAGATCGCCGAGTGCGGCCAGCGAGGCGCCGAATTGCATGTCGTCGGGGAGCACCGACAGGCCGGCGGTGCCGTTCTGGAGGCTCACTACGTTCAGGAGGCTGCCGTCCCCGTTGAGACCGAGCAGGCTCACTGCCCCACAGTCCGTCGTGCAGCCCGTGTCCGCGAGGGGGTGCCCAGCTGCCAGATCCCCGTAGCCGTCCGCGTCCACATCCCCCAGCGCGGCGAGCGAATGCACGGGCTCGGTGATTGAGGGTGAGGAGATCAAGACCTGGTTCTCGACCTTCAGCGACCAAGCGGCGTCGAAGAACAGGATCCAGATCTGGCTGGCGCCCGGGGCGGCGACCGCCAACTCGGGGAGTCCGTCGCCATCGAGGTCGCCAGGGGAGGCGATTGCGGCCCCGAAGTTCGCGTTGGTCACCAGGCTTCCCCCGAAACCCCCCTTGCCCTCGCCGATCACCAGCGTGCTGTGCACGCTGCCGTCGCGGCGCATCAACTGGAGGGTCACTTCGCCCCGGCCTCCGTCTGCATCGGGACGCCCGATGGCGAGATCCACGACCCGGTCCCCGTTCACGTCCCCCACCGCCGCCAGCGATTCGCCCTGGAACTCGGGGGACGCGAGCAAGGATTTGGGGCTGAGCAGGTTCAGCGGATCGGCTCGGGTGGGCGCGGGGGCCGCGGCGAACAGCAGGGCGATGGCTAGCAGGGGACGCGTCACGCGCCGGCCCCGACGCGACAGCACCCACAGTGCCGCGATGCCCGAGAGCAGGAGCGCGCTCCCGGAGGGTTCGGGCATCAAGAAGAGGATGCCGGGATCGATGGAGACCTCGCCGCCGCCCGCCGGAACCGCGCGGCTCTCGGCGCTCGCGCGCAACGACAGGGGCGGGGTGGTGTCCGGGTCCCCGGTCAATTCGATCGAACCGAGTCGCTGCCTAGCGCCGGCCGGGAGCGGTGAGTCGACGAAGAGCCAGTTGAGGGAGAGCGATGGTGCGGGCAGACTCGAAACTTCCAGGTTTTCTCCCGTGTTCTTTTCGAAGGACAAGATCGTGAGCTCCGCGCTGGCGATCATCTCGAACTCCCAGCCGCAGAGTTCGTCTCCGTCGCCCGTGTCCTCCGAGCAGTCGGCGGCCGCGGAAGCAGACACCTGGGGGCCCACCCGCAAGCACAGGTCGTAGTTCGCCGGGGACGTGGAGGACCATGCGATCTGGCCCGCACAGTCGCAGCCCGCGGGAGCAGGGCACAGATAGGCGCGCGGCGCCCCGGCGGCGGCAGGCTGTGCGGCTCCCGCGGCCAGGGAGCAGGCGATCAGGAGCGCGAAAAGCGGCTTCTTGGACATGGGGAACGGGACCGCGCTGGCCGGGTAAACGCATTGCACCCGGCCTTCTAGGAGCCTAGCCGGAAATCGCTTCCGGCGTCCGAACGCTCCCTGCGGGCTTCGACTGGGTAGTCGGCCCGAGGCCCCGAATCGGATGAATTTTCCCTAGGGGGAATCCACTAGGGGCTGAGGGGACCTCAGAGCCAGTTGCCGATGATCTGAAAGGGCGCCCAGTAGGCGGGATGCCGGTAGCGAAAATCTGCCAGCAGCGCGCGCTGGGCGCCCTGGAGCGCGCCCGCCCGGGATGTACCGGGAACGAGCAGGGCGCCGTAGAAGTTTCGCATCAGCGCGCTGGTGGCCGGGTCGTCGACGCTCCAGAGTGTGCCCAGCGCGCTGCGGGCGCCGGTCTTCACCGCGATTCCCGAGAGTCCCAGTGCCGCGCGCTCGCCCCCCGCGGCGGTGTCGCAGGCGCTGAGGGTCAGCAACTCGAGGGGCGCGTCGCGAAAGCGGAATAGCCCCACGTCCTCGGCCAGGGCGTCCAGCGAGAGCCTTCCATCCCAGGTGAGCAGGAAGGCCTCGCCTCCCTCCGCCGCGAACTCCGCGTGGGTGGCGAGGTGCAGGAGCGCGTAGGGGGTCTCCTCGAGCGCCTCGCGCAGCGACTCCTGGCGGAATTCCGCGTCCAGCAGCAGGTCCGCGTCGAGGATCTCCCGCACCCCGCGAATTTCCTCGGCAACGCCGGGCAGGGCCGCGAAGTCCCCCACCCCCTCTCGGAGCCCGGCCAGCAGCGCGCGAAGTTTTGCGGGATCCATCGGCTCGGGGTCCGTGAGTTCCAGCCCGGGGGTGATGGCGAGCGCGAAGCGCTCCACGAGGAAGCGCTGGCCGTCGTGCAGGGCGCCCATGGGGATGGAGAGCAGCGTCAGGTCGGGCACGAAGACCAGGGTCTCCACCTCGCTCGCGTGGAGTTCGGCCTCCAGGGGGGCCACCAGCCACTGGTAGAGTTGCTGGGCGTGGGGGAGATAGCGGCGGCTGCCCGACTCCTCGAGGCGCCCGCGCAACGCCCGGGCTTCTTCGCCGAGGCGTGCACGCCCTACCGGCGCCGCGTACTGGACGAGACGGCCGGACGGGCGCCCCACCAGCAGCGCCGTGCGCTCCTCGAGGGGGATGGGGTAGACGATCAGCGCGGTGGCGGAAAGTGATTCGACGGGTTCCAGGCGCGCTTGCAGGGTGTCCACGCAGTCGTCCCGGAAGTAGTCGCGGAGTTCGTCGGCCTTGCGGCCCTCGACGTGGTCGCGCACACGGCGCAGCAGTGCCTGCGCGTCGGCGTCGGGCGCGTTCTCCGCCCGTCGTAGCAGCAGGTCCATCAGGGTGGCGTGCACGCGCCGGAAGTCCGCGTCGAGTTGCGGGTCCCGGGCCGCGCCGCTTCTTCGCAGGCGGCGCTGGAGACCCTGCAGTCCCGCCAGTGCGCGCTCGTAGGCGTCGATGGCGGCCTCCGTCTCCCCCGCTTGGGCCAGCAGGCGCGCGACCTGGGCGTGCCAGCGGGGAAGCGCGTCGTCGGCCCCCACGCGGCCGGCCCTCGCCAGCGCGCGACGGCTGAGAGACAGCGCGGAGTCCGGGCGCCCGGCGGCTTCGTGGACCGCGGCCAGTCCGCCGAGCGCATAGGAGGCCATGCGATCGGAACTGGTGGCGTCGGCCACCGCCAGGCACTCCGCGAAGAGTTCCGCGGCGCGCACGCGGGCGGCCCCTGCCAGCTCCGGCTGGGAGTCGGCGAGGGATTGCTCCTGCTCGGCGAGGTTGAAGAGCAGGACGGCCTTCGCGTCCGAATCTGGCAGTGCGCGGGTGCGCTGCAAGGCGAGCGCCCGCCAGCTCGCGGCCTGCTCGGGGTCGGCGGATGCCCGCGCGGCGTTGCTGGAGGCGCGCGCTGCGATCTCGAGATCGCCGGCTGCCTGGGCGCGCTCGGCACTCTTCGCGAAGAGCGTCAGCGCGCCCGCGGTGTCGCCCGCGGCGGCCCGCAGCGTGCCGAGGTCGTTCTGTGCGGACGCCTCGAGGGCGGGCTCCCCGGCGGCGCGGGCGGATTGCACCGCGGCCTCCAGCCAGGCGCTTGCCTCCCGGGGGTTGCCGCGCGCGAGTTCGGTGGCGCCCAGGGCGAGTTCAACGCTGGCGCTTCGCGCCGGGTCGTGGACCTGTTGGGCGAGTTCCCGGGCGCTCCGAAGCGCGCCCATAGCGGCGTCGAATTCGCCCAGCGAACGCTCGGCGGTCGCCATTGCCACCAGCGCGTCGATCCGAAGATCCGGCGCGTCCGCCGCGCTCGACGAAGCGATGACGGGGGCGAGCTGCGCGCGGGCCTCCTGGAAGCGCCCCGCTTGCAGCTCGCGTCGCCCCGCCGCCAGGGCCGCCTCGATGTCTCCGCGGGGTTCCGGCGGCTGCGGGGTCGCGCAGGCCAGGACGGCGAGCGCCAGCGCCGGTAGCGCGAAGGCCGACGCGGCCCGCCGGCCCTGTCCGCGGAGTTCGCGCGCGCGGCGCGTTTGCTTCCGCGCAGGGGCGCGCAGCCCCCAAGCTCGGGCGCTCGCCTCAGCGCCCAGTTTCGTCGTCCGCGGGTTCGAGGTCCGCCTGGACGAGCAGCGCGTCGCGCGCGGCCCGGAGGTTGCGGGCGTCGGGCTCCGCGGCCAGCCAGGTCGAGAGCTGCGCGAAGGCGTCGTACCAGTAGCCCGAGGCTGCGAGCTGGTGGGCGCGTGCGTGCGTCGCGGGCGCTTCCGGGGCGCCGCCGGGGGTCTTCCAGACGATCGCAGCCGCCGACCGCAAGTCCTTCGAACGCCGCTGCGGATCCACCACCAGGGCCACCTGCCATCGATACACCACGCCGGGCTCCAGGCGAAGCCCGATGTCGGCGAGTGAGAGCGAGTGTAGTCCGGCCGCGTGGGGTCCCGCGCGCGTTTCTTCGGCCAGGGGCTCGACCTGCGCGTCAGGCAGCAGCGTGATCTCCAGCGGCAGGTCGGCGGCCTCGGAGAGCTGCCAATAGAGGGTGGGAGTCGCGCCAGCCGTCCACCCCACGTGTTCGGGCGCCATCACCCGCAGCTCCAGGCTGGGCGAGGGACCCCGGGCGCGGCTCACCCCGAAGCTCCGCACCGACGCTGAACCCATCAGGGACGAGTCCGGGCTCGCGTAGCGGATGGGTGCGTCGGGAAACAGCGCGGCGATCCGAATCGGCTCGGCGAGGGGCTCGGCGGGCGTTGGCTCGGGTTGAGTGCGCGCGATGGCGCGGGGTGTCGTGTCGGTGGGGCTCGGCGCGACCGCGCGCTCCCGCGCGGAGTCCTCGCGGGCATCCGCGAGCGTCGACCCGGGTTGCTCGTCGACTTCCGCGTGCCGCACCGGAGGCGTCGGCGCCGGCACGGCGACGGGTTCCGCGGGAGCTTGGGGGCCGGTGTCGGGAGGCGCGATTTCGCCCGCGATCTCGACGGGCGCCTCCGGGGCGTTCTGGGCATGTTGGAGGCCTGCGGGGGGTGCCGTGCTCTGCCCGGGCTCCCGCAACCACAGCCAGCCCGCGGCAGCCACCACCAGGCCCGCGGCCACGGCGGCCAGTGCCGGCTCGCGGAGCCACCCGCGGATCGTCTCCGTGGTGGTCTCGAGCGCTTCCTGTAGCCGTCGCGTCAGTGCCTGCGGGTCCGTTTCGCTCGTGGCCGTGGCAGCGCGCACGCTCGCCGCCAGGTCGAAGCCGCTCAGCAAGCGCAGCTCGCTCTGGCAGGCCGAGCAGTCGTAAAGATGCGAGGAGATCTCCCAGCGTGCGGCTTGCTCGAGCGAGTCCGGCTGGGAGGCGAAGGAGACCAGCAACGCCTCGTCGGGATGGTTCGACGGCCGCGCGACCTGGTTGCCCAGCGCCGCTTGCAGCCGCGACCATTGCGCGACCTCCCGCGAGCACTCCGCGCAGCGGGGATAGTGGGCGCGGAAGGCCTCGAAGCGGGTATCGCCGCGCTCCTCGAGGAAGCGCTCGAAATCGATCGTCTGGCCCAGTTCACACGCCATGCTTCAAACCCCCAG
>JABSQX010000136.1 GCA_013215615.1 Myxococcales bacterium
GTCAGATGACGCGGAGGGCTAGCTACCTGATCCGAGAGCTTCCGGGTGTTGAGGGAGATCGTCGGTAATGGTGTCCCAGGGAGCACGGGAATCGACCCAGATGTGGGCTCTCGGGCTCAAGCCCGGATCGTCGTCGAGACTGCCCATGGGAACGACCGCCAGTCCATAGGCTTGATTGTCGGACGGCAGCGTTGCGCCACAGATGCCGCAAAACGCGTGGATGAACCGTTCAGCCTCGGGTGGCTTGAAGGAGCGCAAGTGTTCCGCGCCTGCGATGTACCGGAGGGCTTCCAGAGGCACGAACAAGTTGGCGGCGAACGCTGTTCCAGATGTCTTGCGACACCGGGAGCAGTGGCAACAGACAGACAAGCTGGGTGCGTGCGTCAACTCGTAGCGAATCGCCCCACAGAGGCAGCTGCCCCTGAGGAGAACGTCGGTCATGTCGCCCACCAACAGCACCCTCCCAATTCATCGAGCCAAACCACAGATTCGTCGGCACACACTATGACGCAATGAATTCCTATGTGGCCGCGGGGCCCTGCCGAGCCGGCCCTACTCGTTTCCGGCGTTCGCCTCGGCTTCGGACTCGTCGCCGAGCAGTTGCGCGATGAATCGGCGCAGGTCAACTGGCTGACCGGAGCGGATGCTCTCCTGCGCGGCAAACATGCTTGCCGTCGCGAGGCTCGCCTCGGTCCAGCCGAGCAGCCGAGGTGCCTCGGAATCCGTTTCGCCGCGTAGATAGCTGACGAATGCCGAGAGTGCCTGCTTGTGTCCCATTTGCTTGTTGAAGCTTTGGCCGAAGCTTTTCTTGGTTTTTCCGTAATAGGTCAGCTCGGCGAAGTCATCCAGAACCGCCGTCTGTCCCTTGGCCGTCGCGATGATGCGTTCGCGCGGGTGTCGGGGTGTACCGCATTCATCGAACAGAACGTTGGCTACCGCGCCATCGTAGTGGACCGTGATCGCGAAGTTACACAGGGTACGCAGGTCGTCCGGCATTTCGCCCAGTGCACGCGCGTAAACCGTCAGGGGAGGTCTACCGACCAGGAGATGGCACAGGTCCAGGAAGTGCTCGCCCTCGCTGATCAATCGCCCCGCTCCATCGACCTCGTCCAGGCTCCAGTGGTCCGGGGGCACGAATGCTTGGGTCACCAGGTAGGTCACGGTGTCGACGGGCTCGGTCAGAACACCACGCAGCTTTTCGATCATCGGTGAGTAACGCCGGTTGAGGCCCAAGGTGAAGGGTACGGGGCGCTCCGACATCATGCGGAGGATGCTCTTGAACTGGTCGAGACGTGTGACCATGGGCTTCTCGACGTACACGGTCTTTCCGGCGTCGATCGCGCGGCGCAGGTGCTCGTAGTGCTCGGGCTGGCTCGAGCAGATCATCACCGCGTCGGTACCTTCGTCGGCCAAAACTTCGTCGACATCGGTCGTGATCGAGGTTGCCTGGTAGCGAGGCGCAGCCATCGAGGCGTTCTTTCCCGTAGCCGAGGCGAGCGATCGGATTTCTACCGCCTTCATCGACTTGAGATACGGCAGGTGGGTGGCGAGCGCGTGGTTGCCCACTCCGATGATCGAGATCCCGATCTTGTCACCGGCCTTCGCACGGGGCTGGACGGGGACTGTCTTCAGGCCGCGTTCGATGTCGGGCTGGCCGTATTCGAGCAGAGCCGCGACGCCTCCGAGTGTGCCTTCTGCGATCGCGGTAAAGGCCTCTTGGGCGCGCTCTACGGGGTAGCTGCCTGCGATCAAACGCTCCAGGTCGAGGCCCCCGGACCCGATCAGGCGAATGATTTCCGCGAGGTTCCGCTGCTCCGTCCAGCGCACATAGCCGTAGGGGTAGTCGACATTGCGCTGCTCGTAGGCCCGGTGGTAGCTCCCGGGGCCATAGGCACGCGAGTAGCGCAGATCGATCTCTCGGTGGAGGAAATTCTTTGGGTGGATATCGAGTTTGACGTATCCCACGATCACCACGGCTCCCTGGCGGCGGGTGATCTCCATCGCGGAGTTGATGATCTCCTTGGAATCCGAGCTGGCGCAGATGATGGTCTTGTCGGCGCCGTGCTTGCCCGTCGCATCCATTACGCGGCGGGTGAGATCGTCCGTCCGCGGATCGACGGTAAGATCGACGCCGGCCTCACGCGCCGTCGCGAGGCGTTCGGACGAGATGTCGACCCCGATCACCACCGCCCCAGCAGCCTTCGCGATCATCGCGCAGATCTGCCCCACGAGACCGAGGCCGTAGATTACTACGATCTCTCCGAGTTCGACCTGAGCGCGTCGAACGGCGTTCAACGCGATGCCCCCTACGGTGACGAAAGCGGCGTGGCGCAGATCCACGCTCTCGGGGACCGGGACGATGTGGTTGATCGTCGGGGTGACCACATCGGCGTGACCGGTCGCCGCATACGCGACTTTGTCGCCGACGCGGAATCCCTCGACGTTCTTGCCCAGCGCCAGCACCCGGCCAGCGCCGCTGTAGCCAAGCTCGCGGGGCATGACGAGCTCCTGCCAGACTCGCCCCGCGGTCTGCGAGAGCCCGGTCGACAGGATCGTCTGCTTGACCACTTCGCGCATCCACGGGTCGGCGATGGTCTGCCGCACGAGCTCCGCCGGGGTCTTTCGGAGTGTGCTGAGTTCGGTCCCGGAGCTGATGAGTGAGTAGTGGTTCTCGACCAGGACCTGATCCTCGCCGAGGTGCCCCTCGGGCAGTTCGAGGACCGCGATGCGTCCCTTTCGGTCGATCACCCGGCGAACCACCTGCCTCATGACTTCTCGCAGACCCACATCTTGCGGAAGTTCAGACCCTCACGCCTGTAGGTCCCATCGTCTCGCGGATCCCAGTCGAACACACCGATACTCCAGTTGGCCATGGGGGTAGAAATGTCACGCACTGAGTCGAACCCGGCGTCTCGGCACGTCTGTTCGACCCAGGCAGGACTCGGCCTGCAACCGTAGACGTTGAGAGCCTGATCCTGCCCGCGTCGGCCCCCGGCCTCAGCCACCATTTCGATGGCCGCCTCGGACCGGTCCAGCACGGCGGTCTCGAGTAGCAGGATCTCGGCATTCTCGCCGCACATGGTGAGGAAGTGCTCCGGCTCCGACAAGTGATAGAGCACGCCGAACGCAAGGACGATATCGAAGTCTGCAATGATGTTCGGGTCGACCGAGTCTAGATCCAACACCAGCGCGTTCTTGCCGGCGGCTCGCATCCTCTCGACGTGCTCGGCTCGGCCGTCGCTCGAGGTGACGTCGAAGCCGAGCTGCCGGAAGGCATCTCCCAGATGTCCAAGCCCGGCGCCGACTTCGAGGATTCTGAGGCCCTTCCATTGCTCGAGGTCGACGTGGCCAAAGAGGTTCGCCAGCCGAGCCAGCTCCGCCTCGCGGTAGAGCGGTCCTTCGAAGACCGGTCGTCCGCTCACGAACAGAGGCAGGTGCCTGAGTCTCCGCAGGAAATGACGTATCAAGAAGTTGGATCCCGTCGCTTGGCAGCCCGAAGGGCCGGGCGCTTCGATCGCGTTTCGACCGCACCCCCGGCCCGGAGTCCCCGCGGGAAGGTTTGCTCGCACGCTCTGCGTCGCACCCCGAGGATCTCTATTGTCCCTGTGGGTCGCGGGGGTGGCAAGGGAGAGCCCCGGCACTGCCGTCCGCTGCGCTTCGCACCACCGCGCGACCTGCGTCCTATGCTGGGACCCGTGGTGGTAGAGTGGGAGGATACCGAGCATGCGGCCATCCCCCGGCTCGTTGCGGTTGCGGAGCCTCGGTGCCTGGGGGTGAGAGTGCTGACGGAGCTTCAAAGGTGCGGAGCATGACCGAGCCGGGGGGGTTGCTCGGCACACTGTTGGCACGGCTACGGGATGCGCCCCACCTGGCGATCCCGGGGGCGCTCGCCTACGCCCGGGGCTGGTACTACAAGATCGTATTTCCGCTACTCGGCAAGCGTTTCCGGGCGGGGCGTTTCTTCCGCGTATACGGCCCCCTGTACCTGGCGGGCCGCGGACGCGTCGAATTCGGAGACGATGTAATCATCATCTCCAACGCCATCAAGCCGGTCTACATCCGCACCCTCTCCCCCGACGCCGTGATCCGGCTCGGTGACCATGCCGGTCTCAATGGCACCTCGATCCAGTGCATCGAATCGGTCGCGATCGGGGACTGGTCGAACCTGGCCGACGCCTATATCACGGATACAGCGGCGCACACGCTGGACGTGGACCGCCGTCAGCGTCCAGCCGAGGCTGCGCCCCATGCCCCGGTCAGCATCGGCCGAAACGTGTGGGTGTCGGTTCAGGTGGTCATCACCCACGGAGTGAGCATCGGGGAGAACGCGGTGATTGGTGCCTGCTCGCTCGTTCGAGGTGACGTACCCGCCAACCGTTTCTACGCCGGCAATCCGCTACGCGAGATTTCGCACATCCCAGGGGTGCCCGAGCGCGACTGAGCCGGGGGCTCCTCTCTGCGGATACGAAGTTCAAACCCCCTTTTTGCGTCTGAGAAGATTCGCTATGTCACGTAGTGGCGGGAACGTGCCTTCAGGGTCCAGGTGTCCCCGTGATGAACTGGGGAAGGAACACCTCCGTGAAGTCGACTCCAGTCACGAAGTCGTCTCCGTCGAAATCAGAGGTGGCACATTCGGGGAAGGACTGGACCCGGATCCACACGGCGGCTTCCCGCTCAGGAGGATTCGGGCTAATCTGTCCCGGGGTGTGCCTTTGGACGCGACGCGCGACACGGCGACGGGGCGGTAGTCTGCGATGATCGGACGCGAGCAGGGCCTCGCGCCGGGCGTGGGTACCTTCGAGCGCTGGTATACGCGGATATTCGGTTACCCGGCGCTCGGCTTCCGCGTCCGGGCGAAGAGCATCCTTCCCGTCGTGCGGGGTCTTGCGGCGCCCGCTTCGATTCTTGATGCGGGTTGCGGGAAGGGGGGCTTCAGCTTTGCGGTCGCGCATGCCTTCCCTGGGGCGAAGGTCGTCGGAACGGATCTCTCGCCGGACCTCGTGGATCGAAACCGGGAGATCGCGCGGCGCCTGGGGCTCGAGAACGTG
Source organism: Myxococcales bacterium (assembly GCA_013215615.1). Taxonomy (GTDB): domain Bacteria; phylum Myxococcota_A; class UBA9160; order UBA9160; family SMWR01; genus JABSQX01. The sequence continues at coordinate 5,049 of JABSQX010000136.1, forward strand.
AGTTTCGAGCTTCGGGACCTCACGCAGATGGAGGAGCGCGACGTCTTCGATGCGGTCATCGCGACCGATGTCCTCGAGCACGTCGAGGATGACGCGGATCTGTTGGGGCGCTTCTTTCGGGCGCTGCGGCCCGAGGGAGAGCTGGTCCTGCACGTGCCGCACGTCACGCGGAATGTCTGGGGCTGGCAGCGCCCCAACTTCATGGGCATCGAGGGGCACGTGCGTCCCGGCTACGCGCTCGATCAGCTCGAGGCCATGCTGCGGTCCGCGGGTTTCGAGATCGAGTCCGCGGCCTACAACTACAACTCGGTCGAGACCCTCATGAACGACGTCTCCTACCTGATCACCGGGGGCAGGGAGCGCCGCCGCTTCCTCTACGCGCTCTGCTTTCCCCTACTGCTCGGTCTCTGCGCGCTGGCGCGCTACGAGCCGAGCCGCCGGGGCAGCGGCCTCGTCTTCCTCGCGCGCCGGCCCGCCTGAGACGTGCCCAATTTGCTTCGAGGGCTCCAGGTACTGGTCACCATCGCGTTGCTGGTCTTTCTGATCGGCTTCTTCGACTGGCACTCGGTCTGGCGCTCGATCGTCGCCTCGGAGCCCGGCTGGATCGCCGCCGCGGGTTTCTTCCTGGCCGTCACGATCCTATTGGGGGCCTTCGACATCTGGGTCCTGCTGGGCGGTCTCGCGGCGGTGTCGTTTTCATCGACGTTGCGCGTCTACGTGATTTCCATGGGGTACTTGCTCGTAGTGCCCGGCTCCGTGGGGGACGCCGTGCAACTCGTCTTCTTTCGCCGCGCGGGGATCGCGTACCGCGAGGGCGCCACCGTCTACCTGATCGACAAGGGGGTGACGTTGGTGCTGATGCTCCTCGTCGCAGCGATCGCGGCAGCGGTGCATTTTTCCGCGTACCTGCAACCTGACATCGTGGTCGGCACGGCCCTCGTGATTCTCGTTGGACTCGCACTCGCAGGGGCGGCGCTTCGTTTCGCCCCGGGGACGCGAGCGGAGGCCCTCCGAGCGTGGCTCGTCGACGCGTCTCGATTTTCCGTCGCGCACCGCCGTCTCGTTGCGGTGAACGCGCTGGGGACGGTCGCCAAGCTCGCGACGGGCGCGCTCGTGTACTGGGCGACGCTGCGCGCCGTTGGCACGCCGGTGAATTTCGACCTGGTAGTGGGGGTGACCTTCCTCGCCGGGCTGGTCGCCTACGTCCCCATCGCCTTCAACGGCGTGGGCACCGTCGAAGTGGCGGCCATCGGACTCTACGGGAGCCAGGGCATCCCGGAGGCTGCAGTGCTGGCCGTCTACCTGATCGTGCGCGTGTTGATGGTCGTGGTCACACTGGCGGGAGTGGGCCTCACGCGCCGCTTCGCGCCTTTGGACGCCTAGCGCACCTCGCAGAAGGTTCGCGCAGGGGCGGGGCCGCGATCGTGGGCGCTGGCTTCGATGTTCACGCAGGCGACCACCGAGCGAAAAGCGTCAGGCCGTCTTCGAAAACTCGCCCTCGAAAAAATCGATCATCCAACGGGTCGTGTCGATCTTGTCTTCGAGCAACTTGGAGGCGCCTGCCGCGCTTCGCTTCTCGAGGGTCGGGTCATCGATTGTGGCCAATACCTCTTCCAGCCAGTTTTCCCGGAAGCGATTTTCCGTGAAGTTGTGGACGAGCCCGTAGCGGCTCTCCTGCTCGTCCGTGTAACCCCGGCCCGTCGGGGAGATGTAGAAGGCGGGAACACCGAGCACCGCACATTCGGATGCCATGGTGGCGCTCTCGCCCACCAAGCAGCTCGCGAAGGCCAGCACGTGGTGGATCGCCGAGGCCGGAGTGCCGAGGCGGTAGCTCTCCAATGCCGGGGGCAGGGGGCCCTCGGAGCTGATGAGCACGCGGCCGCGTTGAGCGAGTTGCGCAACGAGCTCGACCTTGGTGTCGCTGGAGATGCCCGATGCGCCGACATCGTGGCTCGCTTCGTAGGAAACGAAGCGCACCACGAAGAAGCGGCTCTCCGGGTCGATCCCCGCGGATCGAAGGATTTCCGGGTTCGGGGTGAATCGATCGGGGTGGAGGTAGGCGAGTTCGTGGTAGCCGGGATAGACGATGTGGTTTCCGCGAACGTTTCCCTGGTAACAGTCGGGAGTGCACACGTAGTCTGCAAGGGGATAGGCGAACCAGTTCGTGATCTTCGCCATCTCGGTGTCGTAGAAGATGGCCGTACGCGCCCGCTGCCTCCCCAGTTGGCGGCTGAGGCGGCCCACGACGGCGATGCTCGGCCCCATTACTCCTGTCAGAAAGTCGGGCTGAAACGATTGCACGAGTTTCCACAGCCGTGCACTCCGGCTCGCGAACTCGAATGCGAGCCCGGCGCCCGTCTTTTGCGTACTGAGGATCTCGTAGGGTAGGGCGTACTGATCGAGCAGATCCCGTGCACACTCCTTTTCGCGCAGCGTGAAGCGGACCTCGTGTCCGCGGGCCGTGAACTCCGATGCGAGGTTTCGGAATACGTGGACGTGGGCGGGATGGAGAATGTCGATCAGCAGTCGCATGGCGGGTCCACGGGGGCGGCGGGGCTCATTTCCGTGCGTCGATCATGAGGTGCCAGCCGATGGCGCGCCCCAGGCTGCGCTGCAGGGGCACGGGGATCCGCAGGCCGACGGCGCGCATGCCGTGGGTAAAGGGGTAGTCGGAGTGGATCTCGACCCCCGAGAAGGCGGAAAAGAGCTGGCGGGCCTCGGCCTTCGAGTAGCGATTGACCACCGGGCAGTGGTCTTCCAGGTCGCGCGGCGACTCGTAGGGGAGCCGGAAGGCCCGGTGGATCCAGTCCACCAGCGAATGACGGTGGTAGATCATCACCAGGGCCCGCCCTCCCGGCGCCAGGACCCGGTGGATTTCGGCGATGGCGTTCTCGATGGAAGGGGTGTGGTGGATTACGCCGAAGCTGTAGACGAGGTCGAAGCGGGCGTCGGGGAAGGGCAGCGATTCGCTGTTCGCGACCTCGAAGCGAAGTGCGTTCCCGCCCTCGGCCCGGGCGCGCTCGGATGCGACGGCGATTGCCGCCTCGGTGAGGTCGACGCCCACCACCTCGCCGAAGCCGAGGCGGGCGAGGAAGAGCGTGTCGATGCCGATCCCGCAGCCGATTTCGAGCAGGCGCTTCTGGTCGGGGGCTTCCCCTTCGAGGGAAGCGAAGAGTTCTACCAGGTGATAGTGGTGGCGGTAGCGCTGTCTCTCGATGTCCTCGAAGTATTCCGGTGAGCCCCGCTCGAAGTCCGTGTAGATCTCGTTGTTGAGATGGTCTTCCCAGAAGTCTCGGACCCTATCGAGCTCGGCCATCTTCGCTCCTGCGGGCACTCGCGAGGGAGGCCAGCGCCCAGGTCATCCAGCCGTTGCACCACCGCATCAAGGTGAAGCGCTTGCTCCGGAATCGGCCCACCTGGTAGAAGAATCGGCCGCTCGCCTCGTCATAGAGATGGAGAAGTGTCCAATCTGCGATCTTTTCGGCAAGTCGCAGGTAATCGGGGTGTAGCGAACCTGCACGCGCGAAGCTGAGAATGCCCTGGGCGGCGCCGTGGATGTCGTGGGGAAAGTCCTTGTCGTGCATCCACTTGGGGGCGCCGTTCGCGAGGAAGAGCCGGTCCGCGTAGAACTCGAGGCCCGTGCGGTAGCTCTCCATGAAGCGGTCATCACCGGATGCCTCCGAGTAGTCGAGGATGGCGTCGAGAATGAAACCCGTGTGGTAGTTGTCATGGGTGATGTGCGAGCCCGAGGGCGGGTGCGAGTAGTACCAGGCCCCGTAGGGGGTCTGCTTGTCGACCACGTAGTGGAGCAAGCGCCTGGCGTCATCGCGCAGTTCCTGCGAATCGAGGTGCCGGGCGACCTTGGCGAGCACGACTCCGGCCAGCGCGCTGGTGTCCATGACCACCCAGGTCATGGGGACGGGCGCGTAGCTCAGGCAGAGCATGTCCTCGCTGTCGTGCAGCACGGTGAGGTCGCGCCGCAGAAAGTCGCAGGCACTCGCCGCCGTATCGAGGTAGCGCGTCTCCCCCGTCACCTCGTAGGCGTGGAGGAAGGCGCGGCTCACGAAGCAGGTGACCACGCAATTCGCCATTCCCCTGGGTGCGAAGAAGCCCGCGTCCTGCCAGTCGTAGGGGTAGCCCCAGCAGGCTCCCGAATAGCCGGATCCCGTGAGGGCGTGCTCTTCCAGTGCGTGGAGGCATTCCCCGGCCTTCTCGAGCCACGGCCCCCGCGGTGCAGGTGCGCGGTTCTCGTGCAGGCTCAGGTAGGCGCGCGTAAAGAGCGACAGGCCCTTGGCGTTGGTGCTCTTCTTGACGCCGAGTAGCGGGCGCAAGTTGAGGGGGGCCCGCATGACGGCCTGGATCATGGCGAGGCGCAGCCAGCGGTTGCCCAGTGTGCTGGCGGTGAGCAGGGGGCTGTTGAGCGCATCGTGCTTGTTGTAGCCGCGGTAGCGCTCGGCTTCCGCGTGGCCGAGCCCATTCAAGCAAGCGTCGAGATAGGCGTCCGTCGCGGGCGGCGGCTGGGCTTCATCCATAGTAGGCGGCCAGTGGCTGCGGCTCCTGGATCGCGCCGGGCGCGAGAAACATCTGACGCCAGACCTCGAAGCCAACCATCATCCAGAGCATGAAGTAGTGCCAGCGCATGCGCGGATGGGGCGGGTGTTCGAGCACGCTGCGAATCCAGGCGGGGTTGAACCAGCCGACTTCTTCGACGCGTTCCCGGGTGAGAATGCGCTCGGCGGCTGTCTTGAGATCCTTGCCGAACTGGTGGTAGGAGCTGAACGTGAAGCCCCACTTGGGCTTCTCTAGGACCTGCGGGGTCAGGATCCCTTGCATCGCGCGTTTCAGGATGTACTTGGATTTACCGCGGTGAAGCTTGAACTGGCTCGGAATGCTCCACGCGTAGTCGACCATCTCGTGGTCGAGAAAGGGCACCCGGGCCTCCAGTCCGTGGGCCATGGAGACCCGGTCTTCGTTGACCAGGAAGTCGTTGGGCATCTTCGTTTCGAACTCGGCGCGGAGAGTCTGCTCGAGGAGGGGCCGACGGGAGTCCTGAAAATAGCTTTCGAAGTAGCTCTCCACCGGACGCAGGGACCGGCTGGCCAGGTCGGGACCGTAGATCCGGCGCTGCATGGAGGCATTGTGGTCCCAGGCGTTCCGCAGCAGTGTGTACATGCGGGCCCCGCGTCCCAGGGATGCAAGCCATTGCACACCGAGGCGGTGCTCATGGAGGCGCAGCAGACCCGCGCCCTCCTGGGCCGAGAATGCCAGGCGGCTCGCCCATTCGAGGGGGCCATTGGCGAGGAAGCCGGGCACGTGCCGATGCACGCCCTGCAGCGGGGCCATGTAGCGGTGGATGTCGTAACCCGCGAAGAGTTCGTCGCCGCCGAGTCCGCCCAGCGCCACCGTCACGTGTTGACGCGCGAAGGCGGCGAGCAGGTAGCCCTGCAGGACGTTGACCTTGGGCTCTTCGACGTGCCAGATGACCTCGGGAAGACGCTGGAGCGGATCCAGAGCCAGGGTCGTTTCGTGGTGATCGGTGTGGAAGAGATCGGAGACCCGCCGGGCGTCCGCGAGTTCGTCGCTGGGTTCGTTGAAACCCAGGGTGAAGGTCTGGAGCTGGCTTCCCATCTCCTGGCTGGCGTTGGCGACCAGTGAGCTGGAGTCGATCCCGCCCGAGAGATACACGCCCAGGGGAACGTCGCTCACGAGCTGGCGCTTCACGCTTCGTTCCAGGCAGTCGCGGACACCCTCGGCCCAGCGCTCTTCCTTCGTCTCCCGGTCGACCTCCCCGGGGAGTGTCCAGTAGCGCTGGAGGGAGAGTGCGCGGTCCCTGACGCGCAGGTAGTGGGCGGGGGGGACCCGTTGGATGTCCTCGAAGAGCGTCGAGTGATCGGGTACGTAGCGCACGTTCAGGAAGGCGTGCATCGCATCCGGGTGGGGTCGACGGGGCACCGCGGGATCCGCGAAGAGGGCCTTGATCTCCGAAGCGAAGCGCAGTTGCTCGCCATCCCAGTGATAGTGGAGGGGCTTGATTCCGGCGCGGTCACGGACCAGGAAGGCGGTGCGCTTGCGCGCGTCCCAGAGCGCAAAGGCGAACATGCCGTTCAGGCGCCCGAAGGCCTCCTCCCCGTATTCCTCGTAGAGGTGGACGATGACTTCCGTGTCGCTTCGGGTGTAGAAGGTGTGGCCGCGCGCCTCGAGATCGCTGCGCTGCTCGCGGAAGTCGTAGATCTCCCCGTTGTAGACGACCCAGACGCTGCGATCTTCGTTGTGGATGGGTTGCTGGCCGGTGTCGAGATCGATGACGCTGAGCCGGCGGTGCCCGAGGCAGACGCCTGGCGCCGCCCAGAGACCCTCGTCGTCGGGACCGCGGTGGCGAATCGCGGACATCATCTTGCGAACGACGGACTCTTCCGCACCCGGGCCGACGACGCCTGTGATCCCGCACATGGGCCCATCCAGGTTCGAGAGTTCTCGTGGAGTAGCCCAAGGCGTGGATCGGGGCAAGCGGATGCGGCATCGCGCGCAGACGAGCGCCGTGGGGGGGAATGCTATCGTCTGCACGTTTTGGAACAGGACGGACAGAGGCCCTCCGCGACGACGCTGAAGCGGGTGCAGTTCTGGCTGCTCGTCTTCGTCTCTGCGTGGTTCCTGTGGGTCTCGCCCGACTCTTGGCACTACACCCAGGACAGCGGGATCTACGTCGGCACCGCCGAGTCGATGGTGGAGACGGGGACGTATCGCTTCAACGGTTACCCGAACCTTCTCTACTACCCAGGCCTCTCGTCGTTGCTGGCGCTTCCCATCTACTTCTTCGGGGTGGATTTCCAGATCCTGCACCTCTTGTGCACCGCTCTCGGGGTGTTGGGCCTGTGGCTCGCGCGCGAGCTGTTCTCGGTGGAGCGCTATGGCTGGCCCGGCCTCGCCGTGCCGTTGTTGATGGCGGGTCACTCCCTGCTCTTCTATCAGGTCTTCGCGATCCTGTCGGACGGCGTTTTCCTCACCGCAAGCCTGGCCGCCTTGCTCTTCTGGAGGATCTACGAGGAGAAGTCGCCGGGCTGGGCGCTTGCCGCCTGCCTCGTGGTCACGGTCTTCGCGAGCCTCGTGCGCTTCCAGGGTCTGTTTCTGTGCGCTGGCTTCGGGGCCGCCCTCTTGCTTCGGGCCCTGCCTGGGGGGCGCTGGGAGTGGAAGGCGATCGCGAGGGTGTCTGGGCTTTCCCTGGCCGTGGTATCGCCCTTCGTGCTCTGGACCTGGAGGAACTTCCGGCAACACAGCCCGGACACGTTCAGCATGTCCAATACCCAGTTCTTTGGCCTCGAGGGCCTGGAACTCTATGCGCCGGGTTTCATGCGTGACCCCACGATCGACCAGGAGTGGCTCTACGGGGTCTACAACCTGCTCGGCACCTTCGAAGGACTGGGCACGATCTTCTTTAGCCGGCATGTGGTGGGGGGCGCACCCGACTGGCTCTTCCCGGCGCTCATCCTCGGGGCCGCCGCGTGGGGAACTCGGCGATGGTTTCAACGAGCGAAGGGCATGGAGCGTATCTACGTGCTGCTGTCTCTCGCCTACCTGTTCGGCGGCGCGCTCAGCCGCGATTCTCTCTACACGGTGCCCCGCTACTGGCTCCCGCTGCTGCCCTTCCTCCTGGTGTCGGCATCGCTGGGAATCCAGGGGATCTACGAGCGCCTGGCGGGCACGCGCTTCCAGGCCGCCTTCGCGGCGATCGCGCTGACCTTGGGGATGTTGGCGGTCGTGCGCGGCGCGCAGGACAGCTTTCCATGGGAGAGCGCCCCGGGCTTCGAGCGGCGCAACGCGGCGCTGATGGAATTGCGGGCCTACGTGGACGAGAGGGTCGATGCCGATGCGTCCATCGCGACCTCGGACTGGGGGGTGCTTCCGTGGGCGCTCCAGCGCACTTCCTACCAACTCCTGAACGACGCGGACCATCGCTTCAGCCTCGCGCGAATCGATCGCTTCCAGACCGGCTATCTCGCGATCCTCGCCGGCACCGGTGCGATCGGGAGGGAAGCGAAAAACATGGTGAACGCGTTCCCAGACGTCTTCTCTCCCCTTTTCTTCACCTCGAGGCAAGGGCGTGCGCCGGCGGGCCGGCTCTACCACGTGGATCTGGAAGGGGTCGCCCGGGTGCTCGCGAGCGACTAGGCGCGGAAGGCGCTGGGGAAGCGCTCAGTCCCCCGGCCTGTCCAGCCTCTCTTCCACCTTCCGAACCCGCCAATCCACGTCCTCGAGCAGCTTCCGGTTGACCGCGATGAGGTCGGCGAGGAGGCCAGCGAGCACCAGAACGGCACCGCCGCCCATCAGCAGCGAGGCCAGGATCAGGGATTGGATGTGTCCGCCCCCAGTGCCGCCGAGGTAGAAGAAGAGGAAGCGCAAGCCGATGGCGAAACCCGCGGCGAAGCTCAACGCACCGGGGGCGGCAAAGAAGAGAAAAGGCCGGTAGGTCATGAAGACCCGTGCCATGGTGAGCAGTTGCTGCTGGACGTAGTGGGGAATGCTGGTGATCAGGCGGGAGTCGCGTGTTTCGGGGTTGGTCCGGATCGGAACCGAGGTGATCGCCATGCCCTTGCGTCCGGCTTGAATGATGGTCTCGATCGTATACGTGTAGTCGCTGAAGACGTGCAGCCGGAGCGCCGCTTCGCGGCTGATCGCCCGGAAGCCGCTGGGTGCGTCGGCCACGTGGGTGCCGCTGAGTTTCCGGGTCACCCAGCTGCCCAGGAACTGGAGTTGCTTCTTCACCCGTGAGAAGTTTTCGATCCGGTCGATGCTTCGGCTGCCCACGACGATCTCCGCCTCGCCGGAGAGGATCGGCGCGATCAGCAGGGGAATGTCGTCGGCCTGGTACTGGTTGTCCGCATCGGTGTTGACGATGATGTCGGCACCGGCCCGGATGGATGCTTCCAGTCCCGCCACGTAGGCCCGGGCCAGGCCCTTGTGGCCGGGGAGCGCGACCACGTGGTCGACGCCGTGTCTGCGCGCCACCTCGATGGTCGCGTCGCTGCTGCCGTCGTCGATGATCAGCCATTCGATGCTGTCCACCCCTGCGAGTTCTCGGGGGAGAGCGGCGAGGGTGATGGGAAGCGCTGCTTCCTCGTTGTAGCAGGGGATCTGGATCACCAGCTTCGTCATGCCGCGTCGTCCCGGAGGCGTTCGGCTGAACGCTCGGTGCTTCTCGCGGCCCGAGGTGTTGCGCGTGCCGTCAAAGTCTTCAAAGCGTTGCTGCCTCGTCGAGATCGCCGCTCAAGCGAGGGTGGGGGCGCCCTCGGAACGCAGGGGTTCATAGCGGGGGGGCAGCCCCAATCCCAGCTCCTCACGCACTTCGTCGAGGGGGCGGGCCAGCAGGGTTTCCCAGTCGGCGGCGTACAACCAGCGGGCCTTGCGTCCGCGCCGCCAGGCCGCCCGGATCATGCGCCGCTCCACGTTCGTGGCCTCGACGAGCACCAGGGCCACGATGGCCGCGATGCCGTGGTGCCACTGCTGGGCGACGTCGAAGGTGAGCACGGAGACCTCGCCGCGAAGGTCTCGCCCATAGCCGGTGACCACGTGCTCGAGGTCGTGCATCTCCCGCAGGCGCTCGAAGAAGCGCCGCCCGTCCTCGGGGACGTCGGGATCCACGGGAGTCTGCTCGCTGGCTTCGATGAGGCCGCCGGGGCCGATCTGTTCCTTCTCGGTGAACTCGAAGTAGCGGCGGCCCAGAGAACCCTCGGGCATGCGGGCCAGCTCGGCGCGGTCGCTCAGCGAGTCGATCAGGTCCCGCTTCTCGTCGAGGATCTGCTGCCCCGTGGGTGTGGCCTGGAAGCGCAGGAAGGCGCGGCGCCCGCAGCCGCCGGAGAGCGCGCGGATCAGCTCGAAGACCACGCCGGTGTCGTCCGGGTCCTGGCGGAGCGCCATTAGGGCACGCCAGGCGTCGCCGAAACGCAGGGCTTCACGCTTCCTCGTCCAGCTCGACTTCTGCATTACCAGAGGATCGCCCCGACGCGCCACCTCCGCTAGTCCCTCTTCCCCCACCCTGAACGTGGCCCGGGATCGGCGTTAGACTGGTCGTATGAAGGTCGCCGTCCTGGGAGCCAGTGGGTACACGGGTCTCGAACTGCTGCGCATCCTGCTGCGGCACCCGGAGTTCGAGCTGGCCGCGGTCACCAGCGAGCAGCGTGCGGGGCTTGCCGTGGGCGAGGCCTTCCCCTCGCTGCGCGGGCAGCTGGATCTGGTCTTCGAGCCCTCGGATCCGGCGGCGCTCGAGGGGCGGGTCGAGCTGGCCTTTGCGGCGCTCCCGCATGTGGCCTCGGCACCCGCTGTGGCGGCGCTGCGCGGGGCGGGGATCGCGGTGGTGGATCTCTCCGCCGATTTCCGCCTGCAGGACGCGGCCGTCTACCAGCATTGGTACGGCGAGCACGGCGCCCCGGATCTCTTCGGAAAGGCGGTCTACGGCCTCCCGGAGCTGCATCGGGAGGCGCTGCGGGGGGCGGAGCTGGTGGCCGTGCCGGGCTGCTATCCGACCTCCGCGCTGCTGCCCCTGGCGCCGCTCCTGCGGGCCGGCCTCGTTGCGCCCAGGGGCCTGCGCATCGATTCCAAGTCCGGGGTCTCGGGCGCCGGGCGCAACCTGGACGCCCAGTACCTCTTCAGCGAACTCGACGGCAACTGCCAGGCCTACAAGCCGGGCTTCGCGCACCGCCATGCCCCGGAGATCGAGCAGGAGGCCGGCCTGCTGGCAGGCGCCGAGGTGCGGGTCAGCTTCGTCCCGCACCTGCTGCCCACCGTGCGCGGGATCGTGACCAGCATCTTTGCCACGCCGAGCGCTGGCGCGGACACCGCTCGGGCCCGGGCCGCGCTCGAGGAAACCTACGCGAACGAGCGCTTCGTGCGCGTGCTGCCCGAGGGCGAGACGCCAAGCCTGCAAGGGGTGCGCGGCAGCAATTTCTGCGATGTGGCGGTTTTCGGCGACGAGCGCAACGACGGCCTGATCCTGCTCTCGGCGCTCGACAACCTCGTCAAGGGCGCCAGCGGCCAGGCCGTGCAGTGCGCGAACCTGATGTGCGGTCTCCCCGAGGAGCTGGGCCTGCTGGAGGCGCCGCTGGTCCCCTAGCGGCGCGCACAGGGCCTCTTTTCCACCGCTTCCGTGCGTTTTCGAGCCTTCTCGGCGGCAGCTGAAAAACGTTGTTTTGTCGATGGGTTTGACGCTTCCCGGGCCCCACGCTAAACATCGTCGAACCCACTCGGATTGCGAACGTGTCCCAGCCAGATCGGACCTTCCGGTGGAGATGCAGCGCGGCGGACCGCAAGTTGGTGCGGCAGCGCAGGGTCTTCTCTTCGCGCCGCTTCAGGACGGTCGCCTCGTGACGACCGCCTACTTCGCGGAAGATCCCCAGGAAGTGCGGCTGTCGGTTTCAGCCGTGGTGCACCGCCCCGAAAGCGAGCGCGAGATCCTGCTGATGAAGCGCAGCGACAACGCGCTCTGGGGGTTGCCGGGTGGCTACGTGGAGCCCGGCGAGTCCGTCGAAGTGGCCACCGAGCGCGAGGTGCGGGAGGAGACGGGCTACGAGATCGACGTGGGGCGCCTGGTGGGCGTCTACTCGGATCCCGGCACGCAGGTGATCGAGTACGAGGGAGGGAGGCGCGTGCAGGCCGTGAACCTCTGCTTCGAGGCCGTTGCCACGTCGGCCGGCGAGATCATCACGCCGGAAGAAACGTTGGAGATTGGTTTCTTCGACACGCAGGCGCTCCCCGAGCCCTTCGTGCCGATCCACCAGCTGCGCATTAGAGATGCCATGGAGAACAGCGGAGTAGTGCGGGTGCGCTAGCTGGGTAGGGCGGCTTGCGCGGGGCGCGCAGCCGAATCAGTGGGTCCAGATCAGGGAGTACCGGGAGCAGCATGGCGAATCGTCCCACCAAGTTCATTTTCGTCACGGGCGGCGTGCTCTCGTCGCTTGGCAAGGGGCTTTCCTCCGCGTCGCTCGGGGCGCTCCTCGAGGCCCGGGGGCTTCGCATCACCTTCCTCAAGCTCGACCCCTACCTGAATGTCGATCCGGGCACCATGAATCCCTTCCAGCACGGTGAGGTCTACGTCACCGACGACGGCGCGGAGACCGATCTCGATCTCGGCCACTACGAGCGCTTCAGCCACGCCCGCATGGGGAAGGTCAACAACATGACCGCGGGCCGCATCTACGACTCGGTGCTCGCCAAGGAGCGCCGCGGCGACTACCTGGGCGGAACCGTCCAGGTGATCCCCCACGTTACCGACGAGATCAAACTCGCGATCCAGCGGGCCGCCGAAGAGGTGGACGTGCTGATCTGCGAGGTGGGCGGCACGGTGGGCGACATCGAATCCCTGCCCTTCCTCGAGGCGATCCGCCAGATGCGCTCGGACCAAGGCCGGGAGAACACCTGTTACGTCCACACCGCGCTGGTGCCCTACATCGCGACGGCGGGGGAACTCAAGACCAAGCCCGTGCAGCACTCGGTCAAGGAGCTGCGCACCGTGGGCATCGCGCCCGACGTGATCCTGTGCCGAACCGACCGCTACCTGCCGCGCGCGGTGAAGGCCAAGATCGGTCTCTTCTGCAACGTCGACGAGGACGCCGTGGTCACCGCCAAGGACGTGGAGATCATCTACGAGCTGCCGCTGGTGTTGCAGAAGGAAGGCCTGGACGAGAAGGTCACGCAGATCCTGGGGATCTGGACGGGACGCCCCGACCTCTCGCCCTGGGAGAAGCTGGTGCGCCGCGCGCAGAACCCCCAGGCCGAGGTCCGCATCGCCATGGTGGGCAAGTACGTGGACCTCACGGAGTCGTACAAGAGCCTCAACGAGGCGCTCTTCCACGCGGGCTTCGCCCACGAGGCCCGCGTGAACATCGAGTACGTGGATTCCGAGAAGCTCGAAGATGCCGCTGCGCTGTCCGGTGTGGACGGCATCCTGGTGCCCCACGGCTTTGGCAGCCGGGGCGCCGAGGGGAAGATCGTTGCGATTCACTACGCGAGGGAGCACGGCGTCCCCTACTTCGGCATCTGCTACGGCATGCAGCTGGCGGTGATCGAGTTCGCGCGCCACGTGGCCGGGCTGGAAGGCGCGAACTCCCGCGAGGTCGACGAGGACACCCCGCACCCGGTCATCGACCTGCTGCCCGGCCAGCGGGAGGTGAGCGAGAAGGGCGCCACCATGCGCCTGGGCGCGTGGCCCTGCAGCCTGCGGCCCGGCACCCGGGCCCTCCAGGCCTACGGGAAGGAGCAGATCTCTGAGCGGCATCGCCACCGCTACGAGTTCAACCCGCGTTACCGGGACGAACTCTCGAGAGCGGGCCTGATGCTCTCGGGGGTCTCCCCCGACGACCGCCTGGTGGAGATCGTGGAGGTCCCCGACCACCCGTGGTTCCTGGGCTGCCAGTTCCACCCGGAGTTCGCGTCGACGCCCTTCCGACCGCACCCGCTCTTCGTGGACTTCGTGGGGGCGGCCCTGAGCCGCGCCGCTGGGCGAACCTGAGGGCCGCAGACCCCGCACAAGGCCCGGAGCGCATGCGGCGCGGGCCTGCGGGACGGCAAAAGGGCAGGCGATTCGCTAACAATTCCGCTCGCCTGGGACGTTAGCTCAGTTGGTAGAGCGCTGTGTTCACACCGCAGAGGTCACTGGTTCGAGCCCAGTACGTCCCACCAGGTGGCCCGGTAGCTCAGCTGGATAGAGCACCAGCCTCCGAAGCTGGGGGTCGCGCGTTCGAATCGCGCCCGGGTCACCATTTTTTTCGCGGTCTTACGAGATCGTCCCCTCGCGGCGTAGGACGCCGGGGCCGTATAGGGCCGTCGAAATTCGCAAAGGGCAGGTCCAGTTCTTCCTCGCGGAGCGCGTGCGCATAGACGCGGAGTGTGAGCGCCGGGTGCAGTGCTCCCGCCTACCGCGCCACCCACGCAGCGACTCCAGCGCCAAGCCCCACAGACGTCGTGGGCGCCGGGACGACGACGGGGTGACCGCAGGCGATGGGGGAATCGAGTCGTTGCAATCTCCCTTTGCCCTAGCCTGCCCGGAGTGGGTTCCCTGGTACTGCACGGCCTGTGGTTCCTCGACGGGCGCAAGATGGCACGCTGGAGCGAGCGGAGTCGCCGTCTGCTCGTGCGCGAGACCCGCACCATTGCAGAGGCACTGACTCCCACGATTTCGCGCTCCTGCACGCATGTGCGCGGCCACGGCGGCGTAAAAGGCGCGTTGCGTCGGGTCCACAGACGCTTGCCGAAGGCGGCCTTCGTGGCGCGCTTCGACATCGCCTCCTATTACGACTCGATGCAGCACGATGTGCTGT
>JABSQX010000137.1 GCA_013215615.1 Myxococcales bacterium
CGAGAAGGCGCCCTGAACGCTCAGGCGATCATCTGCTCGTGGAGGTAGTGGGAGTCGATGTACTCCCGCACGGCCTGGATCAGGCCCTCGCGCACTTCGAAGACCAGGCAGTGCTCGGTTTCGTAGCGCTTCCCGTTGAGCCCCTCCGAGCGGTGCACCATCTCCACCACCACGTGGCCGCCCGCGCTCACGACGTTGGTGGTCTCGAGGTCGTAGCTCGACATGCCGGTGGTGAAGAGCCCCTTGTCGACCGCGAAGTAGCCCTCGAAGATCGCCTTGCGGCCCTCGAAGAGGCTCGGCCAGGGCATCGAGGGCGGCGTCTTCCAGCTGGCTTCCTCCGCGAAAGCCGCGAAGGCGCGCTCGTGATCCCCCGCGCAGATCGCCTCCAGGTAGTCCTCGACCCGCTGCTGATTCTGCTGCGCGCTCATCGGGATTCTCCTCGCTTTGCGTGAAAGGCACTGAAAACGCTATCACACCCCTGTCCTCCCGGTTCCGCCGCGCGCAGCCGATGCCCGGAGCCTGGAGGGCCGGTTCCGTCGAGGCGGGGAGACGGCATGAGCGAGCAACTGAGCATCGAGGCCCTACGAGAGGTCGGCCTGTTTCGCGCCTACGGGGACACGTTGCTCGCCGAGTTGGCGGCCGCCTGTCGCCAACTCGAACTGGAAGCGGGCGAGGCACTCTTCGACTACGGGACACCCGGACACTCGATGTACATCGTGCTGTCGGGCAGCGTGCAGATCTTCCGCCACGAGCAACTGATCGCCATCTCGCGCCCCTACGAGCCCGTGGGAGAGCTGGCACTCATCGACGCCGAGCCGCGCAGCACCTCGGCGCGCGCGATCGAGCCCACGCGCCTGCTCGAGATCACGGAGCAGGAGTTCGAGCAGTTCCTGCGGCCCGACGCGGTGGCCCTCTCCGGGCTGCTCACCGCGCTCGCAAAGCGGCAGCGCACCATGCTCGATGTCCGGCAGCAGGCCTACGACGATCTCAGCATGCTGCTCCACGATCTCCGCAACTTCCTCACCGTGCTGACCGGCGCGGGCGAGGTACTGGACGACATGCCCGCCGAGAGCCCGAAGCGTTCGCTCCTCGAGGCGGTGCTGAAGGTCCAGACACTCATGGACCACACCCTGCGCGCGACCCTCGAACGATCGCGCGGCGCCTCCACCCCCTACGCGCGTAAGCACGTGGATCTGCTGGCCGTCGTCCGCGATTGTCTCGAAGGTGACCTCTCCCAGCACCCGGACGTTCAGGGCATACGGCTACGCCTGGAGGCGAACGGCACCCCCCGCGCCCTCTCCTGCAACGAGTTCGACCTGCGGCGCGTCGTCGCCAACCTCGTCACCAACGCCGCCGAGGCCTCGGAAGCGGGCCAGGAAGTGGTGGTGACCCTGGACTGGCAGCCCACGGGTGTTTCGATCGTGGTCCAGGACAGCGGCTGCGGGATCCCCGCGGAAATGCTGGGCCGCGTCTTCGACACCCACTTCAGCACCCGCAAGGGGCACAGCGGGCTCGGGCTCAGCTCGTGCCGGCGGATCGTCGAAGACCTCCACGGCGGCCAACTGCTCTGCGAATCCCGGCGGGGCCACGGCACTCGCTTCGAGTGCCGGCTGCCGACACGCGACTAGACCCCCCAGGTAAATGCCTCCGTTCTTGTCTGCGGCAAGGTGTGAGTCCCTCACAGGCCAACTAATTCACGCCGTGTGAGAAAAAAATCAAAATTTCTTTGCCACCATCCCTCCAAAACGGCCACATACCCACTGACTGTTCTCTCCTGGGAAAGGGCCAGTTCCTCGTCGTGCAGCTTCCGGTTGATTCCGGACCTCTAATGGGCTCGCACGGAAGGAACTGGAATCGTCCCCCCAGGGGAAAACGAGCGAGCCGTGGGCCAGCCTCTTCGGATCCTGATCGACGCCACCATGTGCACGGCGGGGGGAGGTTTTTCCTACCTCGTCAACATCATCCCGCTGCTGGCCACCCTCGCCCCGGAACACCGCTTCCTCCTACTCGCGCGTAATCGCCGCCTCGCCACGGCCATGCCGGAGGCCGACAACCTCGACGTGCGGGTCCTTCCGCCGACGGGCATCGTGGGGCGACTCCGCTTCGCCTATTTCGAGGCTCCGCGTATCGCCAAGCGTTGGAACGCGGACCTCTACTACTCCGCGGGAGAGACGGTGCCCCTGCACGCGTCCTGCCCGAGTATCGCGAGCTTTCAGAACCCCAACGTATTCTCGAAAGAGCCCGTCCACAGGCCGTGGAAGCAGCGCGCCCGCCTAGGCATCCTGCGGCTCCTCGCCGCGGTATCTGCCCGCTGCGCCGCCCGCGTGATGTTCGTCAGTCATGATTCCGCTCGCTGGATGGGGGATGCCCTGGGGCTCCCGGAAGCCCGACGCGCGCCGATCCAGCACGGCATCGACGCAGCGCTCTGGAGCCGGCCCCTCGACGCGCCCCTCCACTCTGCCCCCTACATCCTCTCCGTCAGCTCGATCTACCGCTACAAGAACTACGTCCGGCTGATCGAGGCCTACGCGGAGCTCGCTGAGCGGCGGAGCCAGATGCCGGATCTCGTGATCATCGGTGACGACCAGGACCCCGAATACTCGCGGGAGATGTACCGAGCGCGAGACGCCACCGGGGCACTCGCGGAGAACATCCACATCCTCGGCGAAGTCCCCTACGCGGACATCCAGAGCTACTACGCGGGTGCCTCGTTCTTCGTCTTTCCCTCCTACCTCGAGACCTTCGGGATTCCCCTGCTCGAGGCCATGGCGAGTGGCCTGCCCACGGTGGCCGCGGACATTCCCGTCTTCCGGGAAGTCGGAGGGGACGCGGTGCTCTACGCGGACCCCCACGCCGTACCGGCCCTCGCCAAGGCCATGGAACAGGCGCTCTTTGCCCCCGGGCTCGCCGGGTCCCTCGCCAAGCGAGGGCGCGAACGTGTCCAGGATTTCACCTGGGAGCACGCGGCGACCCGCCTGCTCAGCCTCTTCACCGAGGTTTCCGCCGAGCAGGAGGCCCGCAGCTGGAGCCGGCCGCGCCCGCAGACGGGCATGCTGGAACCCGTCGCGATCGGGGAGTAGGCGGGGCGTCGGCAGCCCTCGACAGCGTCCGGGCGTAGCTCTGGGAGGCGCTCCTCAACGTGCGCCTCGACCCTGCTCTGCGATCCGAGCCCCCACCACGCGAAGTTCGAGTTGCGCGAGGGAGGCTGGGTCGCGAATGGGGCCGATCCCGGTTGCCTGGTTGCGCGTCTCCCCGGCCGGGATCTCTGCCCACACGCGTAGCTGGGAGACGCGCGCCGCTCGGCCCGAGCCGAATTGAAGCTCCACCACGACATCGCGCACGGCAAGAGGCGCGCGGTTTCCCACCTCGATCCACAAGGATCCATCCGTAGCGAGCAGGGGGCGCGCAGAAAGGTAGGCGCCCGGGTCATGGGGGAGCTCGAGACGAGCGATCGAGACCCGCGCCCGCGCACCGAGGGGACCGGCGTGGGCCGCGACCGGGCGGTAGTAGGCGAGTGCCTCGCTACGCGCACCCCGCTTCTCGGCGATTTCTCCCAGGGCCACCTGGGCCTCCGCGGTCGGGAGCAAGCGAACGCTGCGTTCGAGATCCGCGCGAGCGCCGTGCGCATCACCCAGCGCCCTCCGCGCCTGGCCGCGGCGGAGGTAGGGGAGGAAGTAGCTCCCGTCGAGTTCGATGGCGCGGTCGTAGCTCTCCACCGCTTCCGCGTAGGCGCGCTCCTCGAGCAGAAGCTGACCCTGCAGCGTGTGGAAACGCGGCTCTTTCGGCTTTCCCGCCAACGCAACCGCGGCCAGGCCGCGCGCTTCTTCCCAGCGCCCTTCCGAACTCGCCTTGCGGGCGGCGTCGTAGGCCGCGTAGTACTCCTGACTGGCGACGAGGGAGGCGATCGCGGACTGGAAGCGCTCCTCGCCAAGTTCGCCGCCCGGCTTGCCTTCGGCAGCCAACGCTGTGGCGCTTTCCCGGTTCGCGACCACGCGCTCGGCGGAGTGGGGGTGACTGCGAAACAGCCCCTCGACCCAACCTGGCGCTCCCGCTTCGCTCTTCTCGAGCAGCACTTCCTGGAGCGAAACCGCCGCCATGGGGTCGTAGCCCGCGCGGTGGATGTAGAGGGTCCCGTAGTAGTCCGCTTCGCGCTCGTCGTCGCGTCCGTACCGCAAGTTGACGAGGGTGGCGGCGACCCCCGCGCCCACCACCGCATAGGGGGCGTATGACTCGTCCCCCACCGCGACCGAGGTGGCGATCAGCACGCCCTGCAGCGCCAGGCCGCGTTCGAAAGCCTGTGCGCTGTGACGCGCGGCCGCGTGGGTGACCTCGTGCCCCAGCAAGGCCGCCAACTCCGCTTCGCTCTCCAACTCCACCAGCAGTCCGCGGTTCACCGCGATCTTTCCACCCGGCAGCGCCCAGGCGTTGGGGGTCGATTCGTTGAGCACGTGAAACTCGTAGGGGAGTTGGGGGCGGTCGCTGGCGGCGGCCACGCGCTCGCCCACCTCCGCGACGTAGACGGTCAGTTCTGGATCCACCGTGTAGTCGCCGCCGCTCGCCTGGCGGGTCTGCGCGTACATGCGCTCACCCATCGCGATCTCTCGCGACTCGGAGAGCAGCACGATCTCGCGCTGACCCGTCACCGGATTGGTGGCACATGCCAGGCCCAGCACAGCGACGAGCAGCAGGCTGGCGCGTTGGGCGCTTCGCGGCATCTCGCAAGGAGACTAGCCCCGCGCGAAGCAGCGACCCACGAAGGCAACCGCTTGTCGATCTGCCGCGGCAAGCCCCGAGCGTGTACCCTGCCCTGCCAGGAGGACGCCGGAATGCCGCAACTGCCGTCGGAACGGGGGCCTGCGCCCGTAGGTGTGAAGACGCTGGAAGTGCGCGACGACGCGCGTGCGGGCCGGACCCTGCCCGTGGAGGTCTGGTATCCGGCGGAGGAGAGCCACCGCGGCCAGGATCTCGACGCGGCGACACTCGACCGCTTCGAGATCGCCGCGGGCCTGCCCGAGATGAGCCAGCAGGCGGTCCGCGGCGCACGGCCCGCTGCGGGCAGCTTCCCGCTCGTGTTCTTCTCCCACGGCGCGACCAGCCACCGGCGCTCGTCCGCCGAACTCCTCACGCACCTCGCGAGCCACGGGTACGTGGTGGCTTCCGCGGACCACGTGGGCAACACCATTGGCGACCTCGTCCACGATCTCCAGGGCGGCCGCGAGCGCGGCGAGGCTCGCATGACGGAGATGGACGCGTCGGCCGCGAACCGGCCGCTGGATGCGGTACTCGTGCTCGACACGCTGCTCGGGGGTGCGGACGAAGAGATCGCGCCTCTCGTCGATGCAACGCGGGTCGGTACTTGCGGCGTGTCCTTTGGGGGTTGGACGAGCCTGGCCCTCAACTGCATCGACTCGCGGCCGCGGGCGAGCTTCCCCATCGTCCCCGCCTGGGGTCCCGGGCCCCTCAAGACCGAAGCGCTTTCGGCACTGGTACGCCTGGAAGACTGGGGGCGCCCACTGCCCACCTTCGTGCTGGCTGCCGAACGCGACGCACTGATCCTGCTGCCGGCCCTCCGCGACCTCCACGCCAAGCTCTCCGCTCCCAAGCGAATGGCGGTGCTTCGCAACGCGGGACACGTCCACTTCGTGGACGGCGCCGAGCGTCGCCACGAAGAGCTCCGGACCATGTGGGCCAGTGGCCAACTGCCCATTACGGATCCGGACATCGACTTCGCGGCGGTCGCCGAAGCTTCTCGCCCCTTCTCCGAGCTGTGTCCGGCCGCGCATGGTGCTGCGGTCGTGAAGGCGCTGTGCCTGGCGCACATGGACGCCCACCTCAAGGACGACCCGCAGGCGGCCAACTGGCTCGCGGGTGACCTGGCCGCAGAGTTCGCCGCGCAGGGCATCGACCTGGAAGCCGTCTAGCCGGCTCTACGCGCGCTCAGGGGACCGGCTGCGAATTCGCCGAAGACCAGTGGCGACGAGCAGGAGCGCCATCGCCCCCGGCCCCCAGCCTGGCAGGGATGGCACGGTCGTAGCGGGGCGGTACGTGGACGTCGGGATTTCGCCCACCCGAAGGGCTCTCGCGCCCGGGCGGAGCCTAGGGACGTTCCCGCGCGGGACCGGAGCTCGCAGGTCGCCGGGCGGCTTCCCGCCAACTGAGCGCAAACCCGATCATGCCAAGGAGCAGCGCCAGCACCAGGCGCGGATCCCCCAGCTGGAGCCACGGGTCGATGGGGAACGCGATGGTCTTGCGCATGGCTGCAACCTTGAATTCGTGGGAGTCAGCGAAAGCGGAGTTGCCCGCAATCTCGAGCAGGTCGCGCCGGCTGCGGTAGCGCATGCCTGCGCCTACGGTCCATCGCTCCATCCCGTCGGCGTTCATGAGATCCATGGCAGTGTTTGCGGCCTCTCCGTATAGCACCGGGTGACAGGCTCTGGAGAGGAGTGCCGGCATCATGTAATCCATATATTTCGCTAGCACTTCGTCACTGGTCTCGCCGGGCTCGACACCCTCGATCTGCAGAGGCGTCTCGTACATGTCGATGACGTTGACCATCACGAAATCGTCGCCGGTGTCTTCCTCCATGAATTTTCGGAGCTTCGCGACTTGTTCGGGCGAGGGCGCTGGTTCGCTGCTCTCGGCCAGCGCGACGTAGCGTGTGATCTCCTCATCGGTGAGCGGCCCCCCGAACGAGGTGTACCAGCTGAAGAAGGCCGCATAGAGACCAATCACGACCAGCCAGATCCATCGCGTGCGCGTCATGTTCGACGATTCCTGATCCCCGTGATGCCGCCCGAGTCGAGTCGACGACCGATGGGGAGTATAGGCGATTCCCCGTGAAGCCATCGCGTTTCGATCGTCTCGAGCGCGCTCATTCCAGCGCCATGCGGCTGCCCACCCGGGTCAGACGTCTTCGAAGTTCGACGTTCAGCAGGGCCAGGCCTCCACACTGCTCCATCAACTCGCGCCCCGCCCGCTGATCGCGATCGCTCTGCTCACGGAACCAATCGAGCCCACGCTGGAGGACCCAGAGTGGATGGGTGCCCGCCCCCATCGGCAGCGGGACACCGCGCAGTCTGTCTTCGAAGTGACCGACCACGGCCTCGTCGAAACCCTCGGTCGACACGATGGAGTCTGGCGGGCGATCGGAGTTCTCCTCCGCCCAGGTGTTGTAGATTTCTGCCGACTGCACGAGGCCGGCAGCAGCATCCGACAGGCACAGTTTCAGGAGTGCGATCAGCGTCTCGGGCAACTCGTCGTCCGACAGGTACGCCATCGGGAAATCCGCGAATTCGGGTGCCTGGATCTCCGGCGTATTCATGTGTTCCGTCCAGCGGAAGACGCGAGGTGCGCGAAGTTTCATCAACCGGGAAGGCTCGGGGTCGCGGGCCAGGTGCCCGAAGAGAGAGCCCATCAGCACGTGGTCCGCGATCGAGGGTAGCCCGCCGAAGAAGTAGGGGAGCTGCGTGAAGTGCGCCTCGAGGATTTCGAGCACCTCCGCGTAGATGCTCTCCAGCGCGGGCCGCAATGCCTCGCTGTCGCCGAAACCCGCGCGCTTTCCCTCCATGCGTTCCGCGATCACCCCGCCGTAGTGATCGAGTTCTCCGTTCGTCCCTTGGGGCCGGAAGGATCGACCGAACTCGCGGCCGACGAACGCGTAGTTCTCGTCCATGTAGTTCCATCGATAATGCCAGGCAACGCGTCCCAGTTCGGCGTCCAGTAGCACCTCGAAGAGCCGCGCGGCGAGCTGCTGTCGCGGCCCGGGCGGATAGGCGGGCGGTTCCGGGAAACGCTCTTCCAGGTAGTCGAAGATGGCGGTGGTGTCCTGCACCACGGTTCCGTCCGGGGCCTCGAGCTGCGGGATGCGGTGGTTCTCGCTGGTGGGCCGAACGTACTCGCGGAATCGCTTCGAGGCGGGCAGTCGCTCGACGAAGGGGATCCCCTTCTTTCGGAGGTAGCTTCGCGTCTTCGCCGTCGCGTAGGACGCGTGGGAGCCATAGAGAACGTGGGGAGTGTGCGAGGACATGGGGTTTCCTGCATTTGGGCCGGTGCACGTCGGCGCTCGGCGGATTCGCGGGCAACTGGTGGGTAGCCAGATCCGGCGTCGCAAGTAGCTGATTCGTCAGGCACTTCTGGCGTCCCCAACGGGAGTCGAACCCGTGTTGCCGCCTTGAAAGGGCGGAGTCCTAGGCCTCTAGACGATGGGGACGCGCGAAGCGCGGGCAGGATAGCGCGGTCCCTGCGGCTCCCCAGTACGCGCAGCTTGGGGCGATGCGCCGTTTCGCCGATAGGCAGTCACATGGCGGAGTGCGGCGAATCCGAAGCGGGAATGGGCGGTGAGGCGATCGCGCGAGCGGGCTTGCGGAGCGCCCTCTCCCTCGATGAACTGCTCGATCTGCTGGTCGGCCAGGCGACGCTCGAGAGCGAGCAGGCCAGCGGCATCGCGGCCCGATCCACCACGCTGCACAGCAGCGTCCTCAAGGAGCAGGTCGGTTCGCTTCGCTCCCAGGCCGCGGCACGCTATAACGTCAGCGCCGCCGAGATCGTGAGTGCGGCCCGCATCCCGCTTTCCGGAGAGCCCGCCAGAACGCTGGGGCAGAGCGAAATCGCAACCGCACTCGGCCGCGCTGCGGGCCTGCCCGCCGTCGAGATCGATCCGCTCTCCGTGGACGCCGAACTGGTCACCAAGACCCTCTCGCGCCCCTATGCACGACGCCACGTGGTGATCCCCATCAAGCGCGACGCCAACGGCCTGCAGTTCGCCGTCGCGGACCCCTTCGACACCACCTTGCGCGAGGCCCTCGAGGGCCTCGTCGCCGAACCCCTCCACTACGCGGTGGCCAGCAAGGCCTCGATCCTCGCGCTCATCGACCGCATCTACGGCTTTCGCTCCAACGTCAGCCAGGCCCACGCCCATATCGGGGAAGGCGGGCGTTCCGACGCGCTCGTGCAGCTCATGGAACTGCGCAGTAACGACGAACTGGCCGCGACGGGCAGCGATGAGCATGTGGTGGCCGCCGTCGACTACCTGCTCAACTACGCGTTCGAGCAGCGGGCCTCGGACGTCCACCTCGAACCCCGTGGCGATGACGCGGTGATCCGCTTTCGCATCGACGGCATCCTCCACGAGATCGAAACACTGCCGCTCCCGGTACACGGTGCCATCAGCTCGCGCATCAAGGTACTGGCGGGCATGAACATCGCGGAGCGCCGGCGCCCCCAGGACGGACGCATCAAGACCCAGCGCGCCGAGCGCGAGGTGGAGCTGCGCGTCTCCAGCATGGCGACGGCCTTCGGCGAAAAGGTGGTGATCCGGGTCTTCGATCCCAGCGTGCTGCTCACCGACCTGCAGGATCTCGGCTTCAACGCCGACGAGCGCGAGTGCTACGAGCGCTGGATCACCCGTCCCAACGGCCTGGTCCTGGTGACGGGGCCCACGGGCTCCGGCAAAACCACCACCCTTTACTCGACGCTCCGCTACCTGGCGGGGCCCGAGATCAACATCACCACGGTCGAGGATCCCATCGAGATGGTGGACCCGCACTTCTGCCAGGTGCAGGTCGCTTCCCGGATCGACGTGAGCTTCGCGAACGCGCTGCGCACCATCCTGCGCCAGGACCCCGACATCATCATGGTGGGCGAGATCCGCGACGCCGAGACCGCCGCCATGGCGGTGCAGGCTGCGCTTACGGGGCACCTCGTCTTCTCCACCCTGCACACCCGTGATGCCGCGGGTGCCGTCACGCGCATGGTGGAGCTCGGGGTCGAGCCCTTCTTGCTGTCGAGCGTACTGCGGGGCGTGCTCGCGCAACGCTTGATTCGAAGGATCTGCGAACACTGCGCGGTGGAGGGCACCTTGAACCCCGAGCAGGTGACCGCCCTGGGCATCAAGGTGCCCGTGGAGCGCCGCGAACAGTTGCCCGTGCGCTGGGGCGAGGGCTGCCCGCAATGTCGTCACACCGGGCTCTTCGGACGCACCGGTGTCTTCGAAATGCTGGACGTCGGCCGCCGCGTGCGGAACCTCATCAACGAGGGTCGCGATGCCAGTGAGATCGACCGCGCGGGCCGCATCGAGGGCATGGAGAGCCTGCGGGAGGCGGCCTTGCGCAGGCTGGCGGACGGGCTCACCCCCTACGAGGAGGTGGCGCGCGTGGCGGTGGACGCCGAATGAGCGGATCGCCCCGGGAAGAGTTGCATGCGCTGGTCGAGGCGGGCTGGCACTTGGTGGTGTTGGAAAGCTTCGAGGAGGATCGCGCCCTCGAATTGGTGGAGGCTGTCGCGAAGGAACGCGGCCAGCCCTGCCGCAGCTGGTCGCTGGCCTCGGGTCTCCGACCCGGTGGCGAGGGTGCGGGTTCGCTGGCAGCGGGTCTCGCTGCCATGGCGTGCGTGGAGGAGCCGGGCTTCTTCGTGCTGCTCGACGCCCATCGCCTGCTCGACGACTCCCTCGCGCTGCGCGTGCTCCGCGACCACCTGCCCACTTTCGCCCGTCGGGGCCAATTCCTGCTGGCGCTGGGCCCCGCCTTCGATCTGCCCACCGAGTTGCTGCGCGAAGCGGGCCGCCTGCAATTGCCCCTACCCGGCCCCGCCGAACTCGAGCCCCGCTTCGCCGAGGTCCTCGATGAAGAATGCCCCGGAAGCTCCCGCGAGCGGCTCGACGAAGCGCTGCGGGGCGCTGCCGGCCTGACCGTCGCAGAGGCGATCCGGGTCTTTCGGCGCGCGCTCCAGGAGCATGGCGCGCTCGACTCCGAGGCGGTGCGCGCCATGCTCGCCGAAAAGCGTCGGGCGCTGCGCCGCAGCCCGGCCCTCGCCTTCCACGAGACCGAGACCGATCTCGATGATGTCGGCGGACTGGAAGAACTGAAGCGCTGGCTCATCGAACGCCGCCGCGCCTTCGGCCCCGAAGCGCGCCGCTTCGGCCTCCCGCTGCCGCGCGGCCTGCTCCTGCTGGGTGTCCAAGGCTGCGGAAAGTCGCTCTCCGCCAAGGCGGTAGCGCGCGCCTGGGGATTCCCGCTGCTGCGCCTGGATCTCGCCACGGCCTTCGGAGACGCCTCCGCGCGCCCCGAAGCGGTGCTGCGGGAAGCCATCGCGGTCGCAGAATCCCTCGCTCCCGCGGTGCTCTGGATCGACGAGATCGAGAAGGGCTTCGCGTCGAGTAGCAACGACCCGACCGCCAGCCGGGTTTTTGGGTCCTTTCTCACCTGGCTGGCCGAGAAGCGTTCCCCGGTCTTCGTGGTGGCCACCGCCAACGATGTCTCCGGCCTGCCCCCGGAGTTGCTGCGGCGCGGGCGCCTCGACGACCTCTTCTTCGTGGATCTTCCCAGCGCGGACGAGCGCGCGGAAATCCTCGGCATCCACCTGCGAAAACACGGCCGCGACCCCCTGCAGCACGGCGTCGTCGACCTGGCCGCCGAGGCCGAGGGCCTGTCGGGCGCCGAGATCGAGCAGGCGGTGGGTGCCGCCCTGTTCTGCGCCTTCGCCGCGGGCCGAGAACTCGGCGACGAGGACCTCGCCAACGCCATTGGGGAAACGGTTCCGCTCTACGACACCTACGAGGAGCGCATCAAGGAACTGCGAGACTGGGCGCGAGGGCGCGCCCGCCCCGCCTCTCTGGACGCTCGGCTGGTCGACCTCTTCGACCAGCGGAGAACGCGTTAGACTCCCGCCATGGACGATCTCGAGATCCGCCGCGAGCGTGCCCAGAACATCTGGGCGAGCTTCTCGCGCAAGTTCGAGCCGGTCGGCCAATCCACGGTCCTCGAGCCGGTGCCGGATTTCGCGCTCGCCCGCATCGGGGGACTGACTGCCGCCAAGGAAGAGATCCAGACCTACGCGTACGCGGCCACCGAAACCGAGACCTACGCGCGTTGGGGAACCCAGCCGCCCAGCGGCCTGCTGCTCATCGGTCAGCCCGGCGTGGGCAAGCGCCTGCTCGCGCGCTCACTGGCAAGCCTCA
Organism: Myxococcales bacterium; assembly: GCA_013215615.1. GTDB lineage: Bacteria > Myxococcota_A > UBA9160 > UBA9160 > SMWR01 > JABSQX01. Next base: position 11,954 of record JABSQX010000137.1, read on the forward strand.
CCGGCACATCCTTCCTGAACGTCGTGATCCCAAAACTCGTGCTCGAGGTAATCCACCGCGGCGGCAAGGCGGGCGAACTTGCAGTCGAATGGACGACCACCCTGGGCGAGATGCCGCCGCTCACCGTGCTCTTCAACGAGCTCGAGTTCCTGCAGGCCGAGGAGATCGGCGGACGACGCCCGGACCTGCCCGTGGGGCCGGTGATGGACTTCCTGCTCGACCTCACCGACCGCACCATCGCCTTCGAACAGCACCTCGTGGTGGGCTCCACGAGTCACCCGGACACGCTGCGCCGTGCCTTCGCCCAGCCCGGACGCTTCGAACGCGTGGTGGAGGTCACCCCGATCTTCCCGGGCGACATCATCGATACCCTCTCGATCCACGCCGCGGCGGCCGAAAAGCGGGCGGGTCGCCCGCTCTTCGACTCCGTGGACTGGGAGACCGTGACCCTGGGCTTCCACCACCCCGCGCTGGGCGACTGGGTGCAGATCCTGCACGCCGCGCTGCGCCGCAAGGCGCGCCACGAAGCCGCCGGTGAGGAGGTGGGGAGCGTCACCACCCAGGATCTCAACGAGGAGGTGGAGCGCTTCAAGCGCGCGAGCGGTCGCATCGCCGCCCCGAAGTCGGGCAACTACGTCTGACCGTGGAGACCTGGCTGGTCACGGGAGGCGCGGGCTTCATCGGCTGCAACTTCGTGCGCCTGGCCCTCGCGGAGTGCGAGGCCCGGGTGGTCGTGGTCGACAAGCTCACCTACGCGGGCCACCTGGAAAACCTCGAGGCGCTGCGGGGACACGAGCGCTTCCACTTCGAGCAATCGGACATCGCGGATCGCGAGGCGCTGCGACGCATCTTCCTCGCGGAGCAGCCGAGCGCTGTGCTCAACTTCGCGGCCGAAACCCACGTCGACCGCTCCATCGACGGGCCGGGCGAATTCGTGCGCACCAACCTGGTGGGCGTCTTCGAACTCCTCGAGGCGTCCCGGGCCCTGCTCGCCGAGTCCTCACCCGCGCAGCGCGACGCCTTCCGCTTCCTGCACGTTTCCACCGACGAGGTCTATGGATCCCTGGGCCCGACCGGCAGTTTCTTCGAGGACACCGCCTACGAGCCCAATTCCCCCTACTCGGCGACCAAGGCTGGTGGCGATCACCTGGTGCGCGCCTACCACCGTACCTACGGCCTGCCCACGCTGATCAGCAACTGCTCGAACAACTATGGCCCCTTCCAATTCCCCGAGAAACTGTTGCCCCTCATGACCCTCAACGCGCTGGACGCCAAGCCCCTGCCCATCTACGGCGACGGCGGCCACGTGCGGGACTGGCTCTTCGTCGACGACCACTGCCGCGGGGTGCTGGCAGTGCTGCGTGGGGGAAGGGTCGGCGAGAAGTACAACCTCGGCGGCAACTGCGAGCGCAGCAACCTCGAGATGGTGGACGCGCTCTGCGAGGAGTTGGAGCGCGCCGCGCCAGTGGTCGAAAATGCCGCGATGGCCCGGGCCGGGGCGTCGAGCTACGCGGAGCTGCGCAGCTTCGTCGAAGATCGCCCGGGCCACGACCGCCGCTACGCGATCGACGCCACGCGCGCCCGCGAAGAGCTGGGTTGGGCGCCGCAACACGACCTGCAGAGCGGCCTCGCGCTCACCGTGCGTTGGTATCTCGAGAATCTCGAGTGGTGCCGCGCCGTGCAGGCCGGCCGCTACGGGGGCGAGCGGCTGGGCCTCGCCACAGCGCAGAAGAGCCGGGCTTGAGCGCGCGGGACCTGGACCGGACCTGCGAGCAGCTCGAGGAGCGTTACGGCGCGAAGGGACGGGATGCCGCCGCCGCGCTGCGGCGTTGGATCGGCTCGGAGCTGCCCTTCACGCACCCCGAGGCCCTGGACGCGCACCTGCGCGAAGAGCACCTCCCACTCCTCTTCGACGCCTTCTGGCAGCTGCTGCCCTTCGGCACCGGCGGCCGGCGCGGCCGCATGGGCTACGGGCAGAACCGCATGAACGAGACCACCCTGGCGATGACCGTGCAGGGGCACTGCGACTACTTGCGCCGCGACTTGGGAGAACGCGACGACCTGCAGGTGGTGGTCGCCAACGACGTGCGGGTATTTCGGGATCTCGCGGGTCACTACGCGTTCCTGGGAGACGCGCACCCCCTGCTCGGCGTCTCCTCGCGCTCGCTGGGAGAGATGGCCTGCTCGATCTACGCGGGCAACGGCATCACGGCCTGGTTCGAGCGCCCCGGCGACGCCGCTGGGATGCTCTCCACCCCATCGCTCTCCTACCTGATCGCCGCGCTGGAAACCCAGGGCGGCATCAACCTCTCGGCTTCCCACAACCCCCCCGACGACAACGGCGTGAAGACCTACGACGCCTTCGGGAGCCAGCCCGTCGCCCCCGACGACCAGCGCCTGATCGACGTGATGGCCCGGGTCACCGACGTCCGCCGCATGGACTTCGCTGCGGCCGTGGAAGGCGGCTTGGTGCGCGCAATCCCGGAAGAGCGGCATCGGAGCTACGTGGACCTCTACGTGGCCCTCTACGAGGATTGCTGGCAACCGCGCGACGACATCCCGATCACATTCACGCCGCTGTGCGGGGTGGGGGGAGAGACAGCCGGACGCGTCCTCGAGGCGCTGGGCTTCGCGCCGAGACAGCCCCCCGACCAGGGGCCCGATGGGAGTTTCGCGCCGATTCCCTTCCACGCCCCCAACCCGGAGGTCGCCGAGGCCACCCTGCCTGCTCGGGCGTTCGCGGAGACCCAGGGCTCGGAGATCGTGCTCTCCTGCGACCCGGACGCGGACCGCGTGGGTCTCGAAACCCGCCTGGCCGACGGCAGTTGGTTCCACTTCGACGGCAACCAGATCGCCGCCATCCTGGGCTACTTCCTGATGCTCGACCCGCAGGGTCCCCAGCGCCGCGGGCTGGTGATCGAAACCCTGGTCACCACCAAGATCCTGGGGCGCATCGTCGACGAGGCCGGCGACTCCCAGTTGATCGACGATCTGCTGGTCGGCTTCAAGTACGTGGCCGACGTCTTGAAACGCCTGGGGCGTGGCGAGACCTACCAGGGTGTCCGCTGCGACCCCGAGCAGTTGGTGCTGGCCGCAGAGGAGAGTCACGGCGTCATCATGCTGCCGGAGATCCGTGACAAGGACGGCGCCCCGGCCTGCATGTACCTGGCCGCCCTCCACCAGCGCCTGCGCGTCCAGGGCCGGACGCTTCTCGACTACTACACGGACATCCTCGAGAACTTCGGCGCCTACGACAATCTGAACCGCTCCATCGTGATGCAGGGCGCCGAAGGGGTGGCGAAGCGCGACGCCATCATGGGCTCCCTGCGGACCGACATGCCCACGGAAATAGGCGGCGAGAAGGTGCTGCGCGCCATCGACTTCGCGGACGAGGCGGAGTTCGGGCCGATGCGCTCCGAATCCGATCGCACGCCCCGCAACGTCGTCCAACTGCATACCCAGGCCTTCGTGGTCACCGTGCGGCCGTCGGGCACGGAGCCCAAGCTCAAGTTCTACTGCCAGCTCCTGCCCGGGGCAGGCGAGACGCGCGCGAAGGGTACGGATTTGCTGGCGGCCATCCGCACGGGCGCCGAGGAGATCGCCGCGCGCATCTACAACGAGTTGCTCGCCCGCATCGACACCTCGCTCGATACCGCGAGCCTGCAACTGCCCGATATCGTCGACCTCGACCGAAAGGTCGATTTCGAGCGGGAGACCGTCCCCGCCCTGCGCGAGGCTCTGGGCAGGGAAAGCGAACTCGACGCACTGCTGGCCTGGCTCGGCGAGGCCGTCGCGCCCATGACGCCGGGTAGCGACGCCCTGCCTGCCGTGCGCGGTGCGGTCGCCACGCTCTGCGAAGAGTGGCGGGGCGATGTCGAGAGCCCGTTGCTCGACCCCCTAGCCCGCTGGGCGGGATAGCGGCCCGGCGCGCATCGAACCCAGCACCACGACCGCCAGGTTCGCCCCCAGGCCGATCACGCCCAGGTGCAGGCCCGCCACGCGGTGGATCCCCAGCGCCACGCCTGAAACGGCGATGACGCTGCCGAGCAAGAGCCCCGCCAGCGCCGGACGGGCCCGCATCCCCCGCCAGTGCAGGGCCAGCAGGAAGGCGGGCACGCACTGGATGAGCAACTCCATCTTCAGTTCGATGAGACCCCAGAGCGTGACCTCCCGGGCCACCAGCGCGAGCACCGCCATCGCGACCATCGCCACAGCCGCGACCCGCTTGCCCAGGCGCGTGGTCTCCTCCGCGGAGCGCGGGCGGCGCGCCAGGTCCTCGGCGGCGATGGAGCCCAGGGAGAGCAGCACCGAGTCGGCGGTGGACATGATGGCCGCCAGCGCCCCCATGAAGACCACCACCGCGGCCAGCGTGAACAGCGGCCCCGACTCCGCCCAGGCTCCGAGCAACAGCGGCATCACGCGGTCCGCCTCCACCTCGCCGAGGCCCGCGAAGCGCGGGATCGCCGCCAGCCCGATCAGCGTCACCACCAGCGTGGTGGTGAGCGGCATGAAGGTCATGATCGCGAAGGCGCGTCGCAACACCACGCCGCTGCGCGCCGCATAGACGCGCTGGATGGCCTGGGGGTAGACGACACTCGCCAGGCCCAACAGCAGGATGCTGCTCATCCAGTTCACGGACTCCCGCGCACTGGGCACCGCCACGGCTTCGGGGCGCTGCAGCGCGATACTGCGCGTCATCTCCGAAAGGCCCCCGGACTCGCCCAGCAGCCAGGCGAGCAGCGCCGCCAACCCCACCAGCATCAGCAGGCTCTGGGCGGTGTCCGTCCAGGCCACGGCCCGCATGCCCCCGAGCGTCTCGTAGACGAGGATCGTGGCGGCCAGCAGCAACACCCCGAGCTCGTAGGACACCAAGCCTCCGGTGACCTGCTCGGCCATCAACCCCATGGCCTTCAGCTGGGCGAAGAGGAAGTTCGCGAGCGCTACCGTCATGAGCACGGCCACTCCGAAGGCCAGCGCCCCGCCCCCGCTCTCGCCGCCGAAGCGGTGGCGCACCCAGTCCCCCGGCGTCACGAAGCCGTGACGCACGGCCACCGGCCGCAACTTCGGGACCAGGGCGTGGAAGACCACGATGATGCTCATCATGAAGCCCGTGGCCATCACCCACGAAAAACCGCGCCGGTAGGCCTCGCCCGGGTATCCGAGCAGCGAATTCCCCGAGTACGCGGTGGCATAGAGGGTGAGGAAGATCACGAACACACCCAGTTCCCGACCCGCCAGGAAGTGGTCGGCGGGGGAGGTTTCTCGGCGCGCGCGACGGGCCGCTTCCGCGACGACCACCAGGATCAGCAGGTAGATGACGAGGGCGACGACACCGATCTGGTCGAAGCTCACCGCGGTTCCCCGTCCTCTTCTTCGGGCATGTCGGTGAGCAACCACGCACAGGCGTTGCAGACCGCGGCCGCGGCGTAGCAGAGCACCGCCACCGTCACCCAGTCCGGCAGCCCCCACCAGATCTCCGGGCTCGCACCGCTTTCGCGGTACCAGGGAATCGAGAAGACGTAGAGGAGCGCGATCGCCACGAGCAGCAGGCTGCGCGTACGCGCGCGGGTGCGAGGGGCCATCAGAAGAGCGACTCCTGGCGCGGCGCCTCCGGGGCGACCTGCAGGCACTCCGGGTCGTCGAAGCGGATCTGGTTGACCCGGGTGCTCACGGGGTGGAAGGTCAGGCGCTCGCCGGCAGCCGGGGCCAGCAGAGGAAGCAGCACTTCGGGGTCACTGAGTGCGGGGTCCAACCAGCGCTCGAAGTCGCCGGGAGCCAGGATCACGGGCATGCGCGCGTGCAGGTGCTCGATGCTGGCAGCCGCCGACATGGTGACGATCGTGCAGGTCTCGAGCACCTCGTCCTCCGCGGCCTGCCAGGTCTCCCAGAGGCCCGCCATGCCGAAGGGGGCTTCGTCGCCCAGTTGGATGTAATAGGGCTGCTTGCCGGCGCCGGTGTCCGCCCACTCGTAGAAGCCGTCGGCGGGCAGCAGGCAACGCCGGCGGCGCAGCGCGTCCCGGAAGGCGGGCTTCTCGGCCACGGTCTCGGAGCGCGCGTTGATCATGCGCTGGCCCATCGCCGGGTCCTTCGCCCAGCGCGGCACCAGACCCCAGCGCGTGCTCGCGAGTTCACGCCCTCCCCCGGCTTCCGCTCGCACCACCCGCACGGGTTGCCCGGGCGCGATGTTGTAACGCGGCTGGAGTTCGGACTCGACGGGAACGTCGAAATGCTCCGCGAGTTTCTGGGCGGAGGACGTCAACGTGAAGCGGCCACACACGCGGGTCTCCTCGGTCTCTCTGGGGGCGCTGCTACAGTACCGCTTCCCGACCCCCCCGGAGAGTCCGCGAGCCGTGGCGCAAGCACCCGATTCCCCCCGGAGATCGCCCGTCTCCCCGCTGCTCGTCGTGCGCGGCGCCATCGGGGGCGCCCTGATGGGCCTCGCCAACCTGGTGCCCGGCATCAGCGGCGGCACCATGCTGCTCGCCGCGGGCGTGTACCCGGACTTCATCGGGAGCATCGCGGAGGTCAGCACGCTGCGCTTCCGCGCTCGCTCGCTGGTTCTGCTGGCGAGCATCGTGGGGGCCGCCGCGCTGGGGATCCTGATGCTGGCGGGGCAGGTCCGCGATCTCGTCATCCACCACCGCTACCTGATGTACAGCCTCTTCATCGGCCTCACCCTGGGAGGCGTGCCGCTCATCTGGCGCATGCTCCGGCCGGCGGCGGGGGCGAGCTGGCTGGCCGCAGCCGCGGCCTTCGCGCTGATGTGCGTCATGGCGCTCAGTGGCGGAGTCGCCTCGGGCGGCGGCGATGGCGCTTTCGCGCTGCTCTTCCTCTCGGGGGTCGCCGCATCCTCGGCGATGATCTTGCCGGGA
>JABSQX010000138.1 GCA_013215615.1 Myxococcales bacterium
TCATGGGCCACGTCATCGGTGACCTCGCGCACGCGCGCCAGTAGTTGGTCGTTGTCATCCAATAGCCGATTGAACTGCTCGGCCAACGCGTCGAACTCGTCTGGCGGCGACCCCAGCTGCATGCGCTCCCCGCGCCGGCCCGCCACGATGCGCACCATGGTGGCCCGCATGGCCCCCACCCGAGCCAACAGTCGACGCCCCACGCCCAGTCCTGCCGCCAGGGCAGCCAGCACCGCCAGCGCCAACCCGCCGCCGGCCGCGTACTCGAGCAAGCGAACGAAGCGCGCGTGCTCACTGACGTCCCGCCCCACCGCGAGGCGTCCGCCGTCCTTGAGCCTCAACGCCATCAGCCGGAAGCGGCTGTGTGCGCGGTAGCTCCAGGCGGCGGCGGGAATCTCGAGGTCCTGACCCTCCAGCGCTTCGGCCCGGTCGCCCGTAGCGAGCCCGTCCGGCCAGTGCGGCAGGTCGCCCTCGATGACCTCGGTCCTCGATTCCGCGTACAGGTAGAGGGCACCGGCGGCACCCGGCGCCAGTCGCCGCCGCCGCACCTCGCCGCGCAGGGTTTCCAAACCGCCCCGCTGGTGGTGGACGAGCAAATCCGAGACCTCACTCCGTAGCTCTGCGTCGACCTCGCGCTCCGCGACCCCACGGCCCCAGAGCAGAAAGAGCACGGCGCAAAGCGCAGCCACTACGGCCACCCAGGCCGCTGTCGCCAGTGCCAGGCGCTGCTGGAGGCGGGTCGACCGCTCAGTCCGGCTCACGGAGTGCGTAACCCGCCCCTCGCACGGTGTGCAGCAGCGGCGTCTCGAAACCCTTGTCGATCTTCTGCCGCAGTCGGCTCATGTGCACATCGATCACGTTGGTCTGAGGGTCGAAGTGGTAGTCCCACACCGACTCCAGGAGCATCGTGCGGGTCACCACCTGCCCACGGTGGCGCATCAGGTACTCGAGGATCAAGAACTCCCGGGGTTTCAGCTCGATCTTTCGGCCCGCGCGCTGCACCCTGCGCGACAGCATGTCGAGTTCCAGGTCCGCCACCCGCAAGGCAGTCTCCGCGGGCGCGCCGCTACGGCGGTCCACCAGCACCTCGAGTCGCGCCAGGAGTTCGGCGAACGCGTAGGGTTTCACCAGGTAGTCGTCTCCGCCGGCCCGCAGCCCCCGCACGCGTTCGTCCACCTCCCCGAGCGCGCTCACGATCAAGACGGGCGTCGTCCGCCCCGCGTCGCGCAGGCGTCCAATCAGCGCGAGGCCATCCAGGCCGGGCAGCATCCGATCGACGATCAACGCGTCGTAGGTCTCGTGGAGCGCTCGCTGAAGGCCCAGGCCCCCGTCCTCCACCACGTCGGAGACGTGCCCGGACTCGCCGAGCGCCTTTGCGAGGTAGCTCGAGGCCACGCGATCGTCCTCGATGATGAGAACCTTCACCGCAGCCCCTGGTGGCTCAGCGCGAGGCGCCCGCCGGCTCGCGCGGGGGATAGAGTTCGGGCAGCGCCGACCTGCTGCGCGCCGTCGCGGTCGGAGTGAAGCGGCGTCGGGACGCCTTGTAGGCCTGCCACAGGAAGCTCCCCTCCCATTCTCCCTCCTCCGGGGAGTACCGCACCCGCAGCAGGGTTTCCACGGCTGCCCTCAGCGCGCCCACGCCCGAGCACCGCGCCCAGTCGCTGGCACCGCGGGGCGGAGCGGCGGGCCAGCGGGCCACCGCCACTGCCGCCAACGCGCGGCTGGCCGCCACCGGGTCGCCGGCCCGGCAGGCCGCGCGCAAGCTCCGCTCGGCTGCCCCGAGGCTCATCGCGAGAGGATCTTCCCGCCCCGCCGCAGCGGGTTGCAGTCCGCCCCGCGCGAGCCGGCCGCGCAGCAGCCACCATCCGCCCAGGCCCACCACCGCGGCAACGAGACCAAGCATCCCGGCGACGCCTGCGCCACGGGGAATCATCGCCAGCCTGGAGGGAGGGGCGGATTCCGCGATTTCGGCGAAGGCGCCGCCGGGAGCTTGGGGCAAAGCGGACGGGGGCCCCGGCGAGGCCCCAGGCCCGGCGGTGGGCGGACTCGGAGTCGCCCCAGCAGCCCGGGCGGGGAGCACCTCGACGCGGCGCGCGGGTAGGCGCGCGGTGCGCGGGCTCTCGCTCTCCGTATCCCACCACTCGAGTTCCAGTGCGGGGAGCGAGAGCAGGCCCGCCTGGGTTGGAATCAACGTGCTATTTCGAGCTCTTACCGCAATGACCTCGTCTCCCACATTCATGGTTTCGTCGGCCAGGGGCTGGCTGTACTGCTTGAAACCGTCGACCTGTGGAAGTTCCAGTTCGGGGAGCTGCGAGGCGGAAATACCCCGGGCCCGGATGGCCACCAGCCGTTCCACGGGCTCACCCACCCGGAAGACCGGGGGCTCGCGTTCCCAGCGCTCCACGAGTTCCACATCTCGCGCTGGAATCCACCAGGCCGCCGTCGCGTTGTCGGGCCGCGGCCGGACGTCCAGGGAGATCGCGCGGCCTTCGAGATGCAGGGGACGGCCGCCGCCTCCCAGCATCCCATCGAAGAAACTGCCGCCGAAGAAATCATCGAATAGCGAAGCGCGCGGGAAGGCGTCGTCGAACAGGGAGCCCCCCGCGAAAGCCTGCAAGGGGTGGCGCCCCCCACGCCGGGACGAGCGCTCCTCGCGCACGCGCCCCTCGAAGACGACGGGCGGTATCTCCAACGGGCCGCTGCGCTGGGGGAAGAGCGCGTAGCGCCGCTCCACCACCGCGTAGTCGGCACCGTGCCGGCGCTCGCGATACTGCCGGTCTTCTCCCACCCGCTCGACCACCGCGCCCCCCACCACGGGATCCGACAGGGCGCCGTCCCGTACCCGCGCATCGACGTAGAGCCGCACACGCAACCCCACCTCGGCCTGCACGTAGGGAGACGCCTCGTCCACCTCGGCCTCCAGGAAGACGGCCGGGCGCGCCGCCCCCGCGCGGGCTTCCGCGGCGGTCGTGTCGCTTCCTGGGCGGGCCGCGGTCACATGGAGCGGCTGGGGCTGGCTGCGCGCGCCCGCCACCTCCAAGACCGGCACCTCCAACTCGCCACCCCGGCGCGGCAAGAGCGAGATCTGCCAATCGACGCTGCTGTCATAATGACCGTTCACCACCCGGCTGCGCAGGCTCCGCGCGATATCCAGTACCCGGAAGTCACGCTCGAGGGGCGCGAGGTCGGGGCTCTCACTGCCGTCGCCGCCGCGCACCCGCAACGTGAGTTCGACGCTCTCTCCCGGGCGAAGCACGTCGCTCTGGAGTCGCGCCTCGACATCGAGCGCCTGGGCGCCGTGTGCGCAGATCAAAAGGACCGTCCCGATCGCCCAGCCGATGCGCGTGGATCTCATCATCGCTCTCCTCTTGCGCCGCCGAAACGCTGCTCCGCGTAGCGGCGCCGTAGCTTCTCCCTCAGCAATCCCCCGGGATCGTCCGGCACCCGGTTGAGCCACTGCTGGACCTCCTGGTCCGACTCGCTGACCTCTCGCGCCGCGCCAGGCTGCGCACCCGCCGTCTCAGGGGCCGGCTTCTCTCCCGCTTGCCCCACCTGCGCGGGGCCCGGCTCGGGCCGTTGGCCCTCTCGCGGGGAGTCGGCGGCCGGGTCGCGGCCCGCTTCCCGGGACTCGTCGCCCGACTGGGACGATTCGCCCGCCTCTGAGCCGCGACTCGCCGATCGCTGCGCGTCCGCATCCAGATCGCCCGCGGATTCCGCTGCGCCTTCGGGTTCCTCTGCTTCCGCGGGTTCCGCGCCGGAAGAAGCCGACTCGCTCTCGCCCGCATCCGCTCCCTGGGCGCTCTCGGATCGTTCGGCACCCTCCCCCGCTTCCGAGCCGTCGCTCGCATCGGGCGCGGAGTCCGGCGCTCCACTTCCCGAAGCTTCGGAACCCTCGGACTCCTGGGACTCCGCGGTGTCCTGCCCCTCGGACGGGTCCGAGTCCGCAGACTCCTCTTCCTCCGACTGCTGGGGCTGCGGGGGTGGGTCCTGTTCCTCGAGGAGTTTCTCCACCCAGTCGCGATTGTGGCGCGCATCCTCGTGTCCGGGCTCGGCCGCCAGAGCTTCGTCGTACGCCGCGATGGCACCCCCCAGGTCGCCTGCATGCGCCAACGCGTTGCCGAGGTTGTAGCGGGCTTCCGCGCCCGCCAACTCTCCCAGGGAAGCCGCAGCAGCCGCGTAGTCACCACCGCGATACTGGGAGGCCCCGCGCCAGGCTGCGTCCTCGAAGAGATCCGCGGCGCGCGCGTGCTCGCCGGCCTCGAAGGCCCGCGCGCCCCGCTGGTCACCGCGCAGCAGCCACGACTCCAGGTCCGCAGCGCGCGCCGCGGGTGCCGGGGCAACCACCCCCAACATCAGGGGCAGCGCCAGCGCGGTCGCCCAACCGCGCCTGAACGCCAGCGGCGCCAGGCACAGGGGCAACCACAGCAACCAGGCCCCCATGTCCTCCCAGACGTCTGCCTCCACTTGGCTGGGCGACAGGTCGCCGAGATCGCCAATGGACGCACCGGGGCCCGCAAGCACTGCTTCCACGTCGCTGTCATCTGCGGTCAACGCTGCGAAGTTTCCGCCACCCTCCCGGGCGAGTTCTGCGAGGCCCTCCAGATCTCCCGCGATGCCCAGGGTCGCAACTCGAAAACCCGCTTTCGCGGCGCGTCCCGCGGCGGCCAGTGCGTCATCCGGGTGATCCCCAAGACCGTCCGCCACCACCACGATGCGACCGTCCTGGGCGCCCGCGCGCTCCAGCAACAACCGGGCCTCGTCGATCGCCCGGTCGAGGCGCTCTCCGCGACCCGGCATCAGTCCCGGCTCGAGGACCGGCAACAAGGCAGCCACCACGTCGGGATCGTCGGCGAGCGGGGTCACCGCATAGGGGAATTCCGCATAGAGCACGAGGGCCACCGCGCCCTCCACCTGCTCGAGCAGATCCGTCACTTCGAAGCGCGCACGCGCAGCGCGGCTCGGCGCCACGTCGGTGGCGCGCATGGAGCTGGCCAGGTCCAGAACCAGCACGCTCTGGGTCGGCGCCTCGAAGGCTGGCTGGGGGAGGCGCTCCCAGCTGGGGCCCGCCATGGCCAGCGCGCTGGCCAGCCAGCCCAGCGAGAAGAGCCCGAGTCCCCAACGGGAACCGCGCCCGCCGGCCTCCACGAGCAGGGCCGAGAGCAGCGGCGCATCGCAGACCCGCTGCCAGGCGCCCGCCTCCCGGCGCGCCCGACCTGCCAGCCAGAGCATGGGGAGGAGGGCCAGTCCCGTGAGCAACCAGGCCGGCCGGAGAAAGTGGAAGGTCTCGAAGTTCATGCCGTTACCCTCCCTGCTTCTGCGGCCTGTCCACGAACACCGACGGCTGCAGCCACTTCGACCCAGAGTCGCCGTAGCCACAACGCCGCCACCAGCGCCAGGGCCAGGCCCAGCGGCCAGAAGAAGAGCGCCCGGATCGGCCGCACGCTGGCGTTCTCGCCTTCGCTGGGTTCGAGCACGTCGATCGCGGCCAGCACGTCGAGCAGACCTCGGGTGTCCCGCGCGCGGAAGTAGCGGCCCCCCGTCATCGAGGCGACGCGCTCCAGCGTCTCCTCGTCGAGTTCGGCTCCGCTGATGCGCCGCGGCCCGAAGGGGGTCTGCAGGATCTGCTCCCCGGAGCCGATGCCGATGGTGTAGATCCGTACGCTCTCCTCGGCGGCGATCTGCGCGGCTCGCAGCGGATCGAGTACGCCGGCGTTGCTGGCGCCGTCCGAGAGCAGCACCAACACCCGCTCCTCGGAGGGAAGTTTCCTCAGGTGCTTCACGGCCAGACCCACGGCATCGCCGATGGCGGTCTCTTCCCCGGCAAGTCCGATTTCGGCCTCGTCGAGCATTTCCACCACGGTCTCCCGATCCAGGGTCAGCGGGGCCTGCAGGTAGGCGCGCGATGCGAAGAGCACCAGGCCCACCCGGTCGCCTTCGCGCCGACGCACGAACTCCCGGGCCACCGCGTTCACCACGGCCAGGCGGTCCACCGCGCGGCCGCTCACGTCGAAGTCCTCCATCGCCATGCTGCCCGAGATGTCGAGGGCCAACATCAGGTCACGTCCGCGCGTGGGAACGCTCTCGGGCTCCCCAATCCAGCGCGGCTGGGCGGCAGCCAGCAGCAGCAGCAGCCAGGCCAAGCCCTTGAGCCCCAACCCTGCCCAGCGCCTCGCCGACTTCCCCTCGGCGTCGCCCGGCAGGGCACCCAGGACACCGTAGAAGGGCACGCGCAGCGCTCCGCCATGCCGTTCCGCCGCGGCAGGAAGCAGCCACCACGCCAACAGCGGGAGGGGCAACCCCAAGAGCAGCCAAGGAAGCGCCAGATCGATCATCGCTCACTCCGAACGAAGCGGCGGGCAGCTGCGATCCACGCCTCGCCCTCGCCCGCCTCGGAATTCGTCGTCGGGCCGGCGTAGACCGCCTCCTCTAGGCGGCACGCCAGATCGACGGGAAACGCCGGGGCCCGCCGGCCGCGGGGCCCCGCCAGGATTTCGAACCAGGATTCTCCGTGGAGGCGCGCGACCTCGACGCGGCCAATCCGCACCAAGGCCAGGCGGCGCAACAGCGCCTGCAGGCGACGGGCGAGTAGCGCCGTATCGATCCCCTCCTGGGCCTCGCGCGCAATCTCGTCGAGTTCCCGCAGTGCCGCGCGGCGCACGCTCGTCCGGCGCCGCTTCCGCTCGAGCAGAGCGAGCAGGCCCAGGGCGACAACGGCCGCTGCCAGCAGCCACCATCCCGGTGCCAGCGGCCAGATGGAGACCGCCTCGGGCAGGTGGATGTCCCGCAACCCAGCGAGTGCCTGTGCGTTCGGGGCCATCAGGCGGCCCGACTCGCCTGGGACGCCCCGCGCCGCGCCTGCAGGACATGGGCCAAGGCCTGCACGGGTTCCTCGTCCACGCGCAGCTCCACGCAGTCCGCGCGATGCCTGCGGCAAAGATTTCGGAGGCGCTCGCGGCGGGCGGCGAAAGCCCTCTCGTAGAGTTCGCGTGCGCGCGGGCCCCGCGTCGAGAAGGAGCGCAGCGCCGATCCGTCGCTCGCCCGGTAGCGCGCGGCCGGGGGCGCGTGCGCCTCCAACGCGTCGTAGACGGAGACGCAGGTCAGCTCGGCACGACCCGCAATTTCCGCCAGCCCACGCTCCAATGCCGCGTCCAGGGCGTAGAAGTCGGACAGCAGGAAGACCCGGCTGCCTGCTCGCAGGCGAGCCCGGAGGCGCAGCAGCGCGGAAGCCAAGGAGGGGCCCTCCCCGTCCGGAACGGTCCGGCTGTCGCGAACCACGGTGCGCAAGATCTCGAAGAGAGGGCCCTCTGCGGGGCGCGGGTCGCGCTCCCACAGGCTCGTCGGCGAGCGCACCACGGCCCCCACGCGATCTCCCTCGAGGAGGGAGACCCAGGCGATCAGGGCCGTCGCGCGCGCCGCGGCCACGGACTTGAAGCGAGCCCGGCTGCCGAAGCGCATCGAAGCGCCCAGGTCCGCCAGCAGCCATACCGGCCGCTCGCGTTCTTCGTGAAAGACCTTGCTGTACAGGCAGCCCGTACGGGCCGTCACCCGCCAGTCGATGGTTCGCACGTCATCTCCCGGCTGGTAGGCGCGCACCTCATCGAAGTCGATGCCGCGTCCGCGGTAGGCCGAGCGGTGCGGACCCACCACCGGCGCACGGGCGCCGCGCACCGGTGCCAGGCGCAGTCCCTGGGCGGCTTCGCGCATGCCCAGCAACTCGGGCAACGAGGTTTCGATGCCACTCGCTGCCGCCTCGGCTCGTCGGATTCGATCGCGCATCGTGAACTCCTGGTGTGGAAAGGGGTTCGGAGAGCCTCGGAGAAAGCACTTCAGGGAAGCGGCACCCGCTCCACGAGCCGCTGCAGGAATGCGTCGCTGGAAAGGCCCTCGGCGCGTGCCTCGTAACGCAGCAGCACGCGGTGCCGAAGCACATCGAAGGCAATGGCGTGCACGTCCTCCGGCGTCACGTAGCCGCGCCCCGCCAGCCAGGCCCGGGCACGGGCGCAGCGGTCGAGCGCGATGGTTCCGCGCGGGCTGGCCCCCCACTCCACCTGCCCGGCGAGTTCCAGGTCGAAGGGGGCGGGATCGCGCGTGGCCAGCACCAGCTGTACGAGATATTCCTCGAGGGCGGGAGCCAGGTGCACCTCGAGGGCCTGCCGGCGCGCCTCGAGGATCGTCTCCTGGGACACCGGCGGGAAATCCGCCCCCTGCTTGTTCCGCGCTTGATCGCGCACCAGCTGAAGCACGCGGCGCTCCATCTCCGGCGGCGGATAGCCCACGCGCACGTGCATCAGGAAACGGTCGAGTTGCGCCTCCGGCAACGGGTAGGTGCCGTCCTGCTCGATGGGGTTCTGGGTCGCCATCACCAGGAACAGCTCGGGGAGCGGGTAGGAGCGCATGCCCACCGTCACCTGGCGCTCCGCCATGGCCTCGAGGAGCGCCGACTGCACCTTGGCGGGCGCGCGATTCACCTCGTCGGCGAGTACCAGGTTGTGGAAGATCGGCCCCCGTTCGAAGCGGAAGCTGGCGCTCTCGGGCTGGAACACATCGGTGCCAGTGAGATCCGCGGGCAGCAAGTCCGGGGTGAACTGGATGCGATGGTCATCCCCCTCGATGGAGTCGGCCAGCGCCTTGACGGCGGTGGTCTTGGCGAGACCCGGCGCACCCTCCACCAGCAGGTGCCCGTCGGAGAGCAGGCAGAGGAGCAAGCGCTCCACCAGTTCGGGCTGGCCAAGTACCCGCTCCTCCAGGTGCCCCCGGAGGCGGCAGAAGTCCGCGTGGGCGTCCGCAGAGTCGGGCTCGAAGTGGTGGGTGGATCGACTCGGCGAGGCATTCATCTGGAATCTCCTGCTTGCGCCGCCGTAGGTTCTTGATCGATCCGCGAGAGTCCTGGCGGCCCGGCTCCCGGGCTCGATTTCGAACGTAGAGCCCGATCCTGAACAGCAGCCGAAAGCCACATGAACTCCCGTTCATCCCGAGCGGAAGACGCATCGGCCTGCGCCCCCGTGAGGGTCTCTTGCGGCAGTGTTACGCTGCCTGCGAATCGCCAGGAGGAACCCGTGATGCACGCCATCCGCGGCTATGTACTGCCCCTGCTCGCGCTGCTCACCGCCGCTGCCTGTGCGGCGGCAACCCAGTGGGCCCTGTTCTGGTGGGCCGCGGGACCGCTTGCCGCACTCCTGCTGCTCGGCGCCTACGATCTGCTCCAACCCCATCACGCGCTGCTCCGCAACTACCCCGTGATCGGGCACCTGCGCTTCCTCCTCGAGGGCATGGGGCCGGAGCTCCACCAGTACTTCGTGGAGAGCAACACGGGCGGCGCCCCCTTCAACCGGGACGAGCGCTCACTGGTCTACGAGCGCGCCAAGAGCACGATGGACGAGAAGCCCTTCGGCACCGAACTCGACGTGCACGCGGTGGGATACACCTGGGTCGCCCACTCGATGGCGCCCACGGCCCTGGTGACGGACCCCTGCGCGGCCTTCCGCGTGCGCGTCGGCGGCGAACGCTGCGAGCACCCCTACGAGGCCTCCCTGCTCAACATCTCGGCGATGAGTTTCGGTGCGCTCAGCGCCAACGCGGTGCGTGCCATGAACGCGGGCGCGCGCCAGGGCGGATTCGCCCAGGTCACCGGCGAGGGCGGCTTCAGCCGCTACCACCGCGAGTCCGGGGCCGACGTGATCTGGCAGATCGGCACCGGCTACTTCGGCTGCCGCCGCGACGATGGCAGCTTCGACCCGGACATGTTCCGTGATCAGGCCCGGGAAGACAGCGTGAAGATGATCGAAATCAAGGTCTCCCAAGGCGCCAAGCCCGGGCACGGGGGCATCCTGCCCGGCGCCAAGGTCAGCGCGGAGATCGCCCAGGCCCGCCGCGTACCGGTAGGAAAGGACTGCATCTCTCCCCCCGGCCACAGCGCCTACTCGACGCCCATCGAGCTGCTGGAGTTCGTGACCCGACTGCGCGAGCTCTCCGGGGGCAAGCCGGTGGGCTTCAAACTCTGTGTGGGCAGCCAGCTCGAGTTCTTCGCCATCTGCCGCGCCATGCACGAGACGGGGCTGCTGCCCGACTTCATTACCGTGGACGGGGCCGAGGGAGGAACGGGGGCCGCACCCCAGGAGTTCTCGGACCATATGGGGATGCCGCTTCGCGACGCGCTGCACTTCGTGGACGATGCGCTGGTGGGCGTCGGCCTGCGTGATCAGCTCCGCATCGCGGCCAGCGGCAAGCGCACCAGCGCCACCGAGCTCGCCATCGCCAGCGCGCTCGGCGCGGATTGGTGCAACACGGCCCGAGGCTTCATGTTCGCGGTCGGCTGCATCCAGGCGCAAAGTTGCCACACGAATCGCTGTCCGGTGGGGGTCACCACGCAGGATCAGCGCCTGCAGCGAGCCCTGGTGGTCGAGGAGAAGGCCAAGCGCGTCTACCACTTCCACCTCAACACCATGCACTCGCTGGCGGACTTCACCGCCGCCGCCGGCCTCGAGCATCCCGGGGAATTCACCCCCGACAAGATCTGGCAACGCTCGAGACCCTTCGAGATCCGACGCTTCTCCCAGCTCTACGAGTTCATGCAGCCCGGGCAGCTGCTGGAGGGCCAGCCACCGGAAGCCCTCGCCCACTCCTGGGAGGCATCCCGCGCCGACAGCTTCAGTCCCCGCTGACGTCGGCGCCGTTCCCGAACCAGGAACGAGTCTGGGAACGAAAGGACACGGGGACCCACTGCCGGCTCCCAACCTGGCCCACGCTCAGGGATTCATCGCGTAGCGATCGGCCTGGGGGAGCACGTGGCCTTCCCATACGCGCTGATAGCGCTCCTCGTCCCGATGGGGCTTGTGGAGCATGCCCAGACAGTGCTCCATTTGCGCCGGGGTGCTGCTCGCCTTGTTGTGCAGCGCCAGCGCGAAGTGCGAGAAGTCCCGCACCAGCACGTCGAAGATCTGCTCCACCAGGTCGGCGTCGATGGCGTAGATGCGCGCGTTCTCGAGCAGCAGCTGGGCGTAGACAATCCCGGTAAAGATCTCGCCCAGGGCCATCAGGAAGTCGATGTCGTTGGCCTGCCCCGCACCCGGCGGCTGCTCGGCGAGCATGGCCCGGAAGGCCGCGGTCTGCTCGGCGAAAATGCGCACGTTGGGGAGATCCCAGCTCTCGAAGACCGGCTCGTAGGCATGGAAGCGAATCTGGGAGAGCCCTCGGGTACTCCCCTGGTCGAAGAGAAAACTGTCATCGGCAGCGTCGTCACGCCGGGGAACGTCCGGGTACTCGCTGGGATTGAAGAAGAAGTTGGGCATGAACTTGACGATCAGCGCGATGTTCACGTGCACCGTGCCTTCGAGCTTGGGGAGCGCGCGGATGTCCCGGGACGCCATCTCGAAGTAGCTCTCGTTCTCGAAGCCCTTGGCGGCGATCACGTCCCAGAGGTGGTTGATCACGTCCTCGCCCTGGGTGGTGACCTTCATCTTGACCACCGGGTTGTAGAGCAGGTAGCGGCGGTCCTCGGCGCTCGCCGAACGCATGTAGTCCGCGGCCCGCAGGGCCACCAGCTTCATGGCCACCAGCCGCGTGTAGGCGTCGCTGAAGAGCTGCTTGACGTGGGGGAAGTCCGTGACGGCCTGCCCATAGAGTTGCCGGTGGGCCGCGTGGTGGAAGGCCTCGTAGAGCGCGTGAGTGCAGATGCCAATCGACGCCCAGCCCAGATTGAACTTGCCCACGTTCACGGTGTTGAGCGCGGCGTCCCAGGCCTTGCGCCCGCGGGATAGGATGTCCGCCTCCTCGATCGGGTAGTCGTCGAGCCGGAAGTGCGAGACGTAGGACTGGGAGTTCACCACGTTGCGGATGCACTCGTAGCGATCGTGCTGGGAATCCACGGCGAAGAACACGTACTCCTCGGAATCGTCGATCTTCCCGAAGGTGGAGACCAGCGCCGCGAGATTTCCGTTGCCGATGTAGTACTTCTCGCCCTGGGCGAGCCAGCCGCCCTCGGGCTGACCGCGCAGGCACATCTCCGTCGAGTAGACGTCCGCGCCGTGGCTGCGCTCCGAGAGCCCGAAGGCGAAGATGCCACCCTCCTCGAGCAACTTTGCGGTGCGCTCCTTGAGCGCCTCGTTGTCGCTCATCCAGATGGGCCCCAGGCCGAGCACGGAGACCTGCCAGGTGTACCAGTAGTGGAGCCCGTAGAAGCCCAGGATTTCCGCAAACTCGCAGATCCGCCAGGTGTCCCAGCGCGAATCCGGCGCGCCGTAGCCCGCCGGCGTGAGGGTCGTGGCAAAGACCCGCTCCCGCTTCACGAAGTCGAGGAAGTCCGCGTACCAGGTGTGCTCGCGGTCGTCCTCCTTGAGCTGGCGCTTGCCCTTGGCCTCGAAGAAATCGACGGTCTTGCGCATCACCTCCCGGGAGCGCTCGTCGGGATAGAAGCGATCGAGGTTGCGGGGATCCAGCAGGACCATGGGGGCTCCTCGACTCGCCTAGAGGAGCTCCTCGGCGAGCAGTTCCAGGGCCTCGGGCTGGTTGGTGCCCACCATCATGGTGTCCACGTGGCGCTGGGCACCCGCCTCCTTCCACGCGCCGAGTCGGTCGCGAATCCGATCGGGGGGCCCGATCAGGGTGAGTTCGTCCACCAACTCGTCGGGCACGGCGGCCACCGCGGCGCCGCGGTCACCACTCAGGAAGGCGTCCTGGATCTGCACCGCGGCCTCCTCGTAGCCCAGGCGCTTCGCGTAGTCGTTGTAGAAATTCTTGTCGCGCGCCCCCATACCCCCGATGTAGAGCGCCAGGTTCATCTTGGCGGGCATGCGGGCCTTCTCGACGTCGTCGCCGATCAGCACCGTCACACCGGCACAGATCGCAAAGTTGTCGAGTCCCTTGCCGCCACCCGCCTTCGCGAAACCCTCGGCGAGCGGGTCGCCCAGGATTTCGAAGCGCTCCGGGTTCATCCACAGCGGGAAGACGCCATCCGCGACCTCGCCCGCGCAGCGCAGCCCGTTGGGGCTGATGGAAGCGGTGTAGATGGGAAGCGTGGGGTCTCCGTGCAGGATGCTCTTGAGCGGCTTGCCGAGGCCGGTGGTCCCCGCCCCCGTAACCGGAATGTCGTAGTGGGTGCCGTGATGCTCGAGGGGTGCCTCACGGGCCATGATCTTGCGGATGATCTCGATGTACTCGCGCGTGCGAGTCAGTGGCTTGCCGTAGGGGAGACCGTGCCAACCCTCCACCACCTGGGGGCCCGAGGGCCCGAGGCCCAGGATGAAACGGCCCCCGGAGAGGTGATCGAGGCTCATCGCCGTCATCGCAGCCATCGCAGGGGTGCGGGCCGGCATCTGCATGATCGCCGTGCCTACCTTCAGCTTGGTGGTGTGGGCGAGCAGCCAGGTCGCGGAGGTGACGGCGTCGTTCCCGTACGCCTCCGCGGTCCACGCCGTGTCGAAACCGAGATTCTCCGCATGCTTCACCAGGTCGAGGTTCACCTCGGCCCGCTTCCCAAAGACGCCGGCGCTGAGTCCGAGTTTCATGGCTTCTCCTTACGCGACTGGGGGGGAAACGGGGGACGGGGGATCCGGGCCCGGCGGGCCTCCGCGGGACGGGCATCATGCCACGAAGCGCCGCACGCCGACAACGTGCCTCGGTGTCGCGGCCCCCGCGTCACCGCTGCACCATCTTGCTGGCATTCTCCGCAAATTTCTTGGCGGACTCCGAGTCATCCTCCATCCGGGGCAGCCGGGCGGGCACCTCGACCCCCCGCTGGCAGGCGGGCCGTTCGCGCATGCGTCCCATCCAGTCCGCCAGGCGCGGAAGGCCCTCCACGGACACCCCCGACCACTTGTGGGTGCGCGCCCAGGACCAGTTCGCGATGTCGGCGATCGAATAATCGCCCGCCAGCCATTGGGAATCCGCGAGGCCCCGCTCCAAGACCTCGAAGAGACGCCGGGACTCGTTCTGGTAGCGGTCGATGGCAGGCTGGATCTTCTCGGGGAAATAGCGGAAGAAGACGTTGGCCTGGCCCATCATCGGCCCAAGGCCCCCCATCTGGAACATCAGCCAGGAAAGCGTCCGGGCCCGACCCGCGGCATCCGTGGGCAACAGGCGCCCCGCCTTCTCGGCCAGGTAGACCATGATGGCGCCGGACTCGAAGACGGGGATGCCGCCCGCCTCCCGGTCCACGATGGCGGGAATGCGCCCGTTGGGATTGATGGCCAGGAAGTCCTCCTGCTTCTGGTCCCCAGCGCTCAGATCCACGGCGTGGGTCTCGTACGGGATCTCGAGCTCTTCGAGGGTGATGGAGGCCTTCCAGCCGTTGGGGGTCGAGGCGGTGTAGAGGTCGATCAAACGCGGTCTCCTTGCCGGGGGGGCTTCCCGGCCGGTTCAGAAGTTCGCGTTACGCTCGCACAGCAAGGCCCCGTCAGATAGGGCAAATCACGCGGGGTGCGCGCCCGAAAAGCTGCGCTAGTTTTGGTCTGACCAATTTGGTCTGACCAAGAGGTACCCGTGAGCAGCGCCCCCAGCACCCCCAGCGCAGTCGACCGTGTGGTCAGCCAGCTCCGGGACGACATCCTCGGCGGACGCTACCGGGCCACCGACCGCCTCCCCTCCGAGCGCGAGCTTTCCGAGAAGCTGGGGGTGAACCGGGGGGCCGTCCGCGAGGGCCTGCGCACCCTCGCCCAGCTTGGAATCGTGGAGGTGGGACCGGGCGGCGCCAAGGCCTGCGGGATCCAGCAGGCGAGCCTCGACATCGTCGCTCACCTGTTCGACAGCGACGAGGTACCGGACGTGGCGGTGGTCGACCAGGTGATGGAGGTCCACGCCCACCTCTTCTCCTCCTGCGTGCGGGTCGCCGTGTTGCGCGGCAGCGACGCCCAGCTCGCCCGGGCGCGGGAGCAACTCGCCGCCCTAAAGGACGAGTCCCTGGGGGCCCTCGCACACTTCGATCGACTCCACGAGTTCGTGAATACGCTGGTCGAGGCGAGCGGGAACCTGGTCCTGCAACTCATCCACCGCGCGCTGGCGCTTCAATTCTGGCAGCGCCTCGAGGCCAGCGGCGAGATCCCTCCCCCGCCCCTGCCGGACAGCGTTCTGGCGCCGCTCGCCCAGGGCCTCGACGAGGCGCTCGCGGAGCGCGACCCGCAAGCCGCCCAGGGCTGCTTCTTCGATCTCGTGAGCGCACACCGCGAGCACGCGGTTCGACACCTCTCCTCCGAACAAGCCCGCAACCTGCGAAGCCAGGTGAGCGAGCACATCGGCCAGCTCTTCCGAAGCGCCGCCTCCACCACCCTGCCGACTGGGAGATCCCGGTGAAGGCGCCGCGCGCTCGGCTCCTGCCCCTCGGCATCTTGGCGATCGCCGTACTCGGAGGCTTGGCGCTGCTCGCCACCGCGCCCTCGGTGGACATGGTGGCGCCCCGGGCGGCTGCGCCCGCGGTGCGCGTGATGAGCGCCGAGCCTCGTTCGCTCCCCCAAGTGGTCCGATCCCAGGGGACGGTCGCACCCCGCACGGAATCCGAGCTGGTCCCGGAGGTCTCCGGACGCGTGGTCTGGACCGCGCCGTCACTGGCCACCGGAGGCTTCTTCAACGATGGCGACCTGCTGCTGTCACTGGACGACCGGGACCATCAGACCGCGCTGGTGCGCGCCGAGGCCAACCTCGCCCGGGCCCAGGGAGAGTGGGAGCACGCGGGCGCCATGCTTACCCGCCGCGAGGAGCTCGCCCGAAAGGACGTGAACAGCACCGCGCAGCTGGATGATGCGCGACGCGCCGCACGCGTCGCCGATGCGGTGCGCGAAGAGACCCGGGCGGCGGTGCGCCAGGCGACTCGCGACCTCGAACGCACGCAGATCCGGGCGCCCTTCACCGGCCGGGTGCGCGACGAGCGAGTGGACGTGGGACAGTTCCTGTCGCGCGGGCAGGCCATCGCCACCCTCTACGCCATCGACTACGTGGAGATCCGCCTGCCCGTCCCCGACAACGAGCTCGCCTTCCTCTCCCTGCCCCTCTTTGCGGGGACGGCGCTCGAGGAGGGGCCAGCGGTCACGCTGCGCGCCAACTTCGCGGGGCGCGAGCAGCAGTGGAGCGGACGCATCGTGCGCACCGAGGGCGAGATCGACCCGCGCAGCCGCATGGTGCACGTGGTGGCGCGGGTCGAGGAGCCCTACGCGGCGAGTCGCAGCGTGCCACTAGCCGTGGGGCTCTTCGTGGAGGCCGAGATCGACGGCCCCGAACTCAGCGGTGTCCTGAGCATCCCCCGGGCAGCGCTTCGCGAGGACGAAAGCATCCTCCGCGTCGACGAGGCGAATCGCCTCTACCGGCTGCCCGTGGAGGTCGTTCGGGTGGAGCGCGAACGGGCGCTGATCCGTGCAGAATTGCCCCCGGGCTCGAAGATCTGCGTGTCTCGCGTGGAGGCCTTCGTGCCCGGCATGGTGGTGGCGCCCGTCCCCAGCCCCGAACTGGCCGTGTCTGCGGATCCGGAGACCGCTTCGTGAATCACGCCATCGCGTGGATGGTCAACAACCCGGTCACCGCCAACCTGCTGATGCTGCTGC
This sequence comes from Myxococcales bacterium, assembly GCA_013215615.1. Classification (GTDB taxonomy): domain Bacteria; phylum Myxococcota_A; class UBA9160; order UBA9160; family SMWR01; genus JABSQX01. The sequence goes on from JABSQX010000138.1 coordinate 16,524, forward strand.
TCGTGGTGGGCGGGCTCGTGACGCTCCCCACCATCCAGCAGGAGGAGTTCCCGAGCATCGAGACCGGTGTCATCCGCGTCTCCGTCGAGTACCTGGGCGCCGCTCCCGAAGAGGTCGAGGAAGGCGTCTGCATCCGTATCGAGGAACAACTCGAGGGCATACGCGACCTGGATCGGATGACCTCGCTCGCAATCGAGGGCGTCTGCCTGGTGAGCCTCGAACTCGCCATCGGCACAGACGCCAATGCGACCTTGGACGAGGTGGAAAGCCTCGTGAACGCCATCGACACCTTCCCCGCGGAGACCGAGGAGCCGATCGTCTCCAAGGTGGTGGTGAGCGACCCGGTGATGCAAATCGCCCTGTCGGGCGCACTCGACGAGCGCGCGCTCAAGATCCGGGGCCAGCAGATGCGGGACGACATCGCCGCGCTGCCGGGCGTCTCCCAGGTCGCCCTCGACTTCGTGCGTCCCTACGAGATCTCCATCGAGATCTCCGAGGCCGCCCTGCGCCGCCACGCTTTGAACTTCGACCGGGTCGCGAAGGCGGTGCGCGGCTGGTCGCTGGATCTCCCCGGCGGCTCCGTGAAGGCCAGCAGCGGAGAGATCCTGCTGCGCACCAAGGGACAGGCCTACACGGGGCGCGATTACGAGGGGATCGTGGTGATGACCCGCACCGACGGCACCACCCTCACCCTGGGCGAGATCGCCGAGATCCGCGACGGCTTCGAGGACACCGAGTTGCGGGCCCGCCTCGACGGCGATCCAGCGGTGATCATCGACGTGCGGCGCGTGGGCGGCGAGGACATCCTGGCCATCGCGCAGCGCGTCCACGCCTACCTGGACGTCAAACGCGCCGAGCTGCCCGCCGGACTGCGCGTGATCTCCTTCCAGGACGAGTCCAGGAGCCTGGTGATCCGTATCAATACGCTGCTCAAGAGCGCGCGCAACGGCCTGCTGCTGGTGCTACTGACGCTGGGGCTCTTCCTGCGCTTCCGGCTGGCCATGTGGGTGGCGGCCGGGGTCCCCATCTCCTTTCTCGGTGCCTTCCTCTTCTTTCCCGCGCTGGATCTCACCATCAGCTCGCTCACCGTGATGGCCTTCATCCTGGTCCTGGGCATCGTGGTGGACGACGCCATCGTGATCGGCGAGAGCGCCTATTCCCACGAGCGACGTGGCGCAGACCAGAAGACGGCGGCCATCCGCGGCACCCAGGCCGTCTACGTCCCCGTCGTCTTCGGCGTGATGACCACTATGGCGGCCTTCCTCCCGCTGATCCTGGTGCCGGGACGCATGGGGCAATTTTTCGGCTCGCTGGGTGCGACCGCCATCCTCTGCCTCATCTTCTCGCTCGTGGAATCCCAACTGATCCTGCCCGCCCACCTCGCCCACCGGCGCAGCGAGAGTCGCGGGGGCCACCCGAACCCCCTGGTGGCCGGTTGGCAACGCCTGCAGGGGACCATGGGAGCGGGCCTCGAGCGCTTCGGAAAGGAGCGCTACGGACGCGCGCTGCGCCTGGCGCTGCACTGGCGCTACGCGACCCTCGCAATCGCGGTCGGCGTGCTGATCCTCTCCTTCTCGCTGCTCGCCAGCGGCCGGCTCCGCTACCAGTTCTTCCCCGCGGTGGAGGGCGACGTGGCCCACGCCGCACTCACCATGCCCCGTGGAATCCCCGTGGCCCGGACGGAGAGAGCGGTCCGACAGATCGAGGCAGCCGCCGAGGCGTTGATCGCGGAAATGGATGCGGAGCGCGAGGGGCCCAGCATCGCGCTGCGCCGGCTCAGC
>JABSQX010000014.1 GCA_013215615.1 Myxococcales bacterium
ACCTCGTCTTACGCCGCTTCGCGGGTAGCGTCAAGGGCCCCGAGGCACGGCGCGAAGCACCTGCAATTTCGCCGCGCCCGGGCTCACGGCCGGGTGGGGATTGCGTGGCGCGAGGGAGCGATAGAATGGCCCCGGAGCCTGGAGGTCGACGTGAGTCACGTTCTCGCCAGCGGCGTCGAAGTGGACGCGCTGAAGATCCCCCCCGCGTTGGCCGTGGAACCTGCCGGAGCCACCTGCGGGGTCCGGGTGCGCGGGCTCGACCTGGGAGCGGAGCTTCCTGGCGAGCAGGTCTTTGCGCTGCGTCAACTCGCCGACCACGCGGGTTACGTGGTGGTGGAGGATCAGGAGGATCTTCGCGCCGAAAGTCAGCTGCGGGTCTGTGAATGGCTCGGCGGGCCCTACCTGCCACCAGACAACGACGATGGTCTCGTCACGAGAAGGACGCAGTTCGTGAGCCGACTGGGGCCGGATGGTGGCTCTGCGGGCCAGAGCCAGGTGCACCCCCACAGCGACAATCAACCTGCGTGGCTCACACCGGATTTCACCCTGCTCTACGCGGTCGAGGTGCCGCCGGCCAGCGCGGGGGGCCGAACCGAGTACGCGAACCTCTTCCAGGCATTTGCCGCCCTGGACGCCGACCTGCAGGAGCGCCTGCGCGGGCGGGGACAACGCATGCTCAGCCAGAAGTGGGGCAACTACCGCTGCTTCGATGCCATCCGCGCGTCGCTGGAGGCGCGGGGCGAGCGCCCCTCGGAGCAGGACGAACCCTCGCCCGTGGTGCACCCGGCCGTACGCACGCACCCGGTCAGTGGCACGCTGGCGCTCTGGGTCTCGTACATGACCGACACTCTGGTCGGAGACGAAGAGGCTGACGAACTCCGAGAACTCACGCTGCGGCTGCAGGAGCACGTCTCCCGGGACGACTTCTACTCCCTCCACGAGTGGTCGCCCAATCAGCTGGTGATCTGGGACAATCGCTGCGTCCTCCACCGGCGGGAAGCCTGGAATCCCGCCTACACGCGGATCATGGTGGGCGCCCAGGCCGGCTGCGCGCGCCCTTTTTGATCGGGGGAGTTCTCGTTCCGAAGCGCCGCGGGCCGGCCGCGCGCGGGCCCGGCAGCGCGGTCACAGGGGCCAGGGGCCGAGGATCAACAGTGATACCGCGAAGAGCAGAACGTAGATGGGGAAGCCGATCGCGCAGACGCAGAGCGCCCGAAGGGTTCCGCCTGCCGCCTCGTAGTCCAGTGCCTGCCGGACGGCGACCACCATGGCCGCCAGCATCCAGATGCCGCAGAGCACGAAGACGAAACTCGCCAACGGCGCGATGAGCGCGAGTACGAAGAACAGCCCCGGTGTGCTCGAGAATCCGATGGTACGCAGGAGTTCCCCGTGGTCCGCACGGGTTCCGGCGACGGGAAGCAGGCGGGTGCCGACGAGGTAGGTGAGATACGCCCAGACCCACCAGCCCGCGAGCGCCGCTGCGATCGCGTAGAGGATCCCGGCCCCGCCGCTGTTGGAGAGACTTCCCACGCCCGCCGAAACCGACGAGAGGAGCACGACCCCGAAGGCTTGCAGATTTGCGCTTCGGTCCGCCTCGACCTCTTCGTAGGTCTCCGCGCGCAGCATTGCGGCGCCCCACATGCGGCGGCCCATCCCGGAGATCGAAGCCGACACAAGGCGATTCGTGTTCTCACTTTGGCTCATCGCTTGACTGCTCCAATCCTCATGGCAAGCCACTCGTGGGTGGAAGCGCGTTGGCATTTACCCAAGCGCGTACGTTCTTCATGCTCTTCGGGAGGTTGATCCGCGTGATCCAGTCCGCCAGGAACCGGGGCACCGATGCCCCCACCTGCACGCTCGTGCCCGATCGGCCGAGGGTTCGGCCATCCTCGAGGCGGTAGAATTCCCAATAACCGGTGACAGCCTTCAAGTCATTGTCGAATCGGTCGTCGAGGCGCCAATCGATCCGCCAAGCTTCGGGGTGAAAGAGGTATTCGAGTCGATACACGTAGCGGCGGAACAGGATCTTGAGCCGGTGCTCGTCGACGTGCATTCCCTCGCCGCGCTCGATCTCCCGGATCTCGGAGACTTCGGGCCTGAATTCGCCCTGGCGGGATGTCTGCATCAGAAGGTCGTAGACCTGATTCGGTGATCCCTCGAAGATCACGTACGCCTCGTGCGCGTTCCTGTTCTCGCCCTCCCGCGCCGAGTCCTGTCCGCGCACGAGCACACCCTCATCGAAGAGTTTGGTGCGGGTTTCGGCGGGGAAACCCACGAGCTGGCTCTCCGCCCCTCGAACGACAGCGGCCGGGCCGACCGTCGGGCGCGGCGTTTCGCCCGCCGAGAACGAAAGCGCCGGAACCAGACCCAGGCAGAGGATGGTGCGCGCGACGCCCCGGGGCTGGAGCCGCGCAGTGGCCATCAGAAGATCTCGGCTCCCTCTCGCGGCCAGCCTTCCTCCGTTCGGGCGAGTGCCGCGATGAGCAGAGGCGTCGCAAGCATTCCGCAGCGGAGGGGGGAGTGGCGCATCGTGGGGCGGGCTTGCTCAGGCCGGAGGAGAATCGAGTTGGACATTGCCGCCGCTCCAGGGACGCTCGGTGAGTTCGACGAGCAGCGGGTCTCCCGGGCGTTCCAGGTACGCGTAGGCGATCTCCTCGCTCATGCGGTGATACCAGACGGGCTCATAGCCGAGGGGCTGGCTGCGCTCGACAACGGCGTCGAGGTCCGGCACGTGGAAGCTCATGTGGTGCATCCCCGAGCGGCCAGCGTCGAGGAACTCCTTGTGGGGGGTCTCTCCGCTCACCCACTCGATCAACTCGAGTTCGAGTTCCCCCGTATAGGCGATTCCCATCTTGATCCGATAGGTGCTCGGGGAGCCGCGAAAGAGTGCTCCCTCGATTTCCCCGTAGTCGATGATCTCGAAGGGCCCAAAGAGGGGCTCGTAGAGCGCTATGGCTCGATCGAGATCGGGGTACACGAAGCCGACCTGACAAGCGGGCGGAAGGTCGAGCGCGCTGCGGGTCTCGTCCATGGCATGCCTCTGGGTTGCGGGAACCCGCGAGGGTTACGACGGCCAGGCCGGAAAGTCAACTGGGGTGACGGGGCTCCGGCGTGGGGAGGCGGCGAGGGCGCCCGAGGAGGCGGCTGGCGGACAGCAGGAGTGCGCTCGCTAGGCCGAGCAGCGTCGGGGACGAGGCGCTGGGAACGACAACCGCGGCGCGGCTTCCGCCGCTCGCGACCAGTGCGTAGACGGCGTCGATCTGCGGAGTTCCCAAGTGGCCGTCCTGGACGATCTCGTCGCCCAGTACATCGATCTCCCAGGTTCCCGCTTCGGGGCTCTCGAGGAAGACGTTCTCGACGGTGTCCAACTCGTTGGAGACGCCCCCGGGCTGCGACCAGTTGCCGGAGTCGAGACCGTTGTTCCCCCAGTACACCTGTCCGGAAGGGCTCGTGAGCCGGAGGCTCAGGTCGTTGACCCGGTGCACGGCGGCCCCGGGCACGCCGGCGGGATCGCGGTAGACCAGGGTGGCGCGAAGCGGCGTATTTCCGGTGCTTTCCAGCCTGTAACGGTGGGACGCAAGGGGTTCCAGCGCCGCGCTCTCGTCGACCAGGACCGGCAGGCTCCAGTCGTGAGACTCGGCGAGGTCGTAGAGGTTCTGGACGTCCGGGAAGCCCCAGCCCTGGTGGACGCGCGTGAGGTTGTGGTCGCTCCCTGAGAACTCGTACTGAAAGGCGGAGTGAATCATCAGCGCCCGGGCGGTGCTGGCGTGAGGGCGAGAATCGAAGACGTCGAGGGCCTGCCCGGGGCCTCCGTGAAAGACGCCGTCCGCCCACATCTGGAACAACAGCCCGAAATGGCCGGCCGTGGCGGGGGTCGCGCCGCTGGTGCCGTTGAAGTTTCGGTATTCGTCGTCGTCGGTATCGGCGGTGGTCCAGATGAATCCGTAGAAGTTCGAGAGGTCTGGCTTGATGCGGCCATCGGCAGCGGGGCCGATGCTCGCGAGACTCCAGTCGTCGTCGGCGCGGCTCATCGTGTCGTAGCCGTGGATGCCCCCCACGGCGACCGCGTTCTTCGCCCATGCCTGTGGGCGCGAATCCTGGTTTCCCGAATTGCTCTGGGACTGGGTGAGCACGAGATCGTGGTCGAAGAGGATCTCGTCGAGTTCCGCGGCGTCGCTGGTGTACTCGGTGCTTCTCGCGTTCCCCCAGCTGGCGTTCTGAAAGACGGCGCGGTACGGCCCGTCGGGATCCACGAGTTCCGCGGTGTGCGCGTAGCGGTCGGTGATGTGGTGTCTCGACATGAAGATCGGCTGCTCGGCGTCCGGAAGCAGTCCGCGCGCTTGCTCGTCGCTTTCGCCGTTGCCGAAGACGATCCCGTAGACGAGCGTGCCATGGTTGAAATCCGAGTTGTTGCTGACATGGATGAGCGGCGGATTCTCCTGAAAGTCGTCGTGGGAGGGGCGGACGCCATCGTCCAGCACCTCCCCCCGGACCCCCTGGCCCGTGTACCCCGCCACGCCTTCCAGGTAGTTGGCGCCCTCGATTGCGCGCACCTGGTCCATGTCGTCCTCGGCTTCGGTCCAGAGGTCGATGAAGAGCACGCCGGGAAGCTCGGCGACTGCGGCGAGTTGTTGGGCATCCAGCAGGGCGACCAGACGGCGACTCATCCCCTGACTCTGAATCACGCCGCCGACAGCCCGGATCTCGTCGGCCAGCGCAGCGCTGGTTCCTTTCTTCAGGGCGAGCACGTTGTAGCGTTGCGCGCCGGTCCAGGTGCGGCTCGACAGGACCTCCTCGAGGGCATCGTCGAGGCGATGCGCGGCCTCGTAATGCCCGATCCAACGGACACTGGGGAGCGCGGCGACCTGCTTCGCGACCTCATCGCTCATACTTGCGATCAACGCGTGATCGGGGACCGGAACGCCGATCGAGGCGCCGAGCGACCGCAGTTCCTGCTGGTAGATCGCTAACGCCTGCGTATGGAACTGGACGATGTAGGCGCGCTCGCTGGAACCCGGCGTCCGAGCCCCTTCCAAGTTCGATCGCGTGACTCCAGTGCCGCCTTCGAGCGGGTCGAAGTCCATTCCCTGGAGACGGATCCTGTGGCGCTGGGGGAGAGGGCGGCTGAAGGATCGGCCATCGAGGCTCACCCGGTAGGTGCCTTCGCCCATCACTTCGATACGGGCGGAGCGGCCGTCCACTTCGATGACGCGATCGGGCTCCCCCGCCGTTTCCTGGGCGGCGCTCGCTGGGGCGCTCGGAAGGAGCGTGAGGATCAGCCACGAGATTCTTAACAGCCGCTGCCTGATGATCACTCCGCCTCCCGCTGCCGTTCGTTCGATACCTCCGCCCCGTCGACTGCCTGGGATTGCTCGTCAGGGCCGCGCTCCACCCGCCGGCCTTCGAATCCCGAATCAAGAAAGTCTAAAGGGGGAGACAAGAATTATTACATAGAATTTTTAGAAATAGCAATAAATTTCTTAAATACTTCAATTTGATATGTTAATCATATCTTAAGAAATGTCAGAAAATCGAGACCGCGTGCGCCGCACTGGCTTTCCGGGGGCCCGTCGTAGAAAGCCACGCGCCCGTGTCGATTTGAAGCGGTGCGGGATGCGTCGCGAAGCTCTTGGGCGGCCCGATTCCGCGAAGCGTGACGACAGGAGAGCCGCAACGGGGATTTGGGCAGCGGGCCCGCCTACTCCCTATGCTGTTCGCGAGGCTGGGGTCGGGTTGTCGGTCGCGACCTCGGGGAGGCTCAGGCCATGGCGCGTGTTCGACTCACCCCGGGTAGTGGCGAGGAGACGGAGCGGCTTTTCGGACTGGCCCCGCACGTGGGCGGGCCTGCCGCCGCGCTGGCGGGAGCAGTCTACGAGAACAGCCAGTTGCCCGTTCGCCTGCGCGAGTTGATGCGCATGCGCGTGGCGCAAATCAACGAGTGCCACGTCTGACTGGACGCCCGTGCCGCGCAGTTCGCGCGCTACGAACTCAGTGAAGATCTCTATCGCTCCGTTTCCGAGTGGGCGACCCACGACGCCTTCAGCCCGGCGGAACGCGTCGCCATCGAGTACGTGGAAAAGTTTGCACTCGACCACACGAGTCTGGATGACGCCTTCTTCGGGCGGATGCGTGAGCACTTCCGAGACGAGGAGATCCTCGAGATCTCGATCTGCGTGGGGACCTGGCTGTCACTAGGCCGCGTCACCCAGGTGATGGACGTCAGCGTCTCTTGCCCGATCCAGCTGGAGCTGGATGACCCTTCGGAGCGTGCAGAGCAGCCCGAGGGGAAGGCCGCGCTTTCCTCGGCCTGAGTGCGAACTCCCGGGGTCGCTACTCCCTGGGGGTGAGGTCGAGATCCGGCGGAGGCTCGGTGGGCATCTTCCAGCGGATGTAGCCCTTGTCCTTCTTCTCGTGCCAGGCGTTCGCGGAGTCGACGGCTTCGTCCATCGCCTTCATGAAGGCGTCGAGATCCCGCGCCTCGATGGCCTTGCCGATGGGCGCCCAGTGGTCGCGCAGGTACTCCTCGAGGGCGTCCTCGTGCTTGGGCCGAGTGTAGGCGCCCAGCTCGAAGAGCTTCTTGGCCTCCTTGAACTGGTACATGGCGTTGGGCCAGTTCTCGGCCTTGCCCGCGTAGTAGAGCTTCCAGGTTCGCGCGCCGATCTCGGGCATGATGCGGCCCAGCCCTGGCTGGATGATGGCGATCTCGTCGATCGTCATGTCCCGGTTCTTGCCATTCGGAAAGCTCATCTGTTCCACGAGTTCACGCAGCTTGGCTTCGTCCATGGGGTCTCCATTGCGCGCGTCGAGTGCCGATCGGGTCGGCGCTCGCGTTATCCGCGGCACTCTACCATAGGCGCCGGCAGCTGCTCGCAAGGCCGGGGCGGGTTGAGCCGCGGCTTCCCAGGAGGGGTGCTCTCAGCTCGCGGCGGGGGCGCGGACCTCGACGTAGATTCCCGGCCAGCCATTGTCCGCGAGTAGCTGTGTCATGGCGGGCCGCTCGTCGGGGTACTTACGGTCCAGGGCGGCGTCGGCGGCTTCGATGACGGGATCGCTGTCGCTCAGGATGCGCGCCACGCCTGTCAGCACTGCGCCCGTGACCTCGCCGTTCTCGGTGCAAGGCGCCACGGTCACCGAGGGATCTTCTGCGATCCGCTCGAGTTTCTTGAAGTGTCCGGCTGTGCGCACGTAGAGGCAGCCGGCGACCTCGGCGAACCAAATGGGGGTAGCGACGGGTTCACCGTTTCGACGGAAGGTGGTGAGGCTCATGTGTTTCTCGCTGCGCAGCGAAGAGAAATAGTCGGTGTCGGGTTCGCTCACGGGAATCCTCCCGCCCGCTTGGGGCCGCTCGGGCGAATCGGAGCCCGAGCCTAGCCCTCTGCATCGCGCGTCGCAGAATCCGGGTACAATGCCGCCGCACCGGGAGGGACAGAAGCGAGATGTCCGAGATCCAGGCCGAATTCGAGCTCTCTGGCCGCACCGCCATCGTCACCGGAGGGGGCGTGGGAATCGGACGCGCCACGGCCGCGATGCTCGCAGAGGCGGGCGCCCGGGTGGTGGTCGCCGATCGCGACCGCGAAACGGGCGAACGAACCGCTGCGGAGATCGCCGAGGCGGGTGGGCTCGCGGAGTTCCGCGCCGTGGATGTCTCCCAGCGGCTCGAGGTGGATGCACTGGTGGAGGCGACCCAGAGTGCCCACGGACGCATCGATGTCATGGTCAACAACGCGGGCATCATCAGCGACGCGCCTTTTCTCGAGATCTCCGAGGAGGATCTCGATCGCGTTCACGCCGTCAACTTCAAGGGTGTCTTCTTCGGCTGCCAAGCGGCCGGCAGGGTGATGGTGGACCAGGGCTCCGGGAGCATCGTGAACCTCGCCTCCGGGGCGATCGACGTGGCGACCCCCACCCTCGTCCCCTACGCGACCTCCAAGGCCGCCGTCGCCCAGTTGAGTCGCAGCGTGGCGGTGGAACTGGGGCCCTTCGGTGTCCGCGTCAATGCCGTGGCGCCCGGTTTCATCGATACCCCCATGAACGAGCGGCACGCCTCGGGTCCCGATGGACGCCTCGACCCGAAGAAGCATGGCGAGGTGCTGGCCGCGCGCGCCACGATGTCTCCCCTGGGCCTCACCGGAGAGCCACGGGACATCGCGTTGGCGGTTTTGTACCTGGCTTCGGACGCCGGGCGATTCATGACCGGTACGGTTCTGCGACCCAACGGTGGAGCCACCATGCCCTGGTAACGGGGCGCGCTCAGCCCTGGGGCTGTTCGCCACTCCGGGCATCCAGGAATTCGACCACGTGGTGCGCAACTCGCTCCGGCCGTTCGGGCAAGAGAGCGTGGCCCGCGTTGGGGATCTCGACGACGCGTACACGCTCGGGAAAGGCCTGTCTCAGCAGTTCCGCGTTGCCCGGGGGGGCAAGCACGTCGTCGCCCGGCTGCAGGACCAGGATCGGCGCGCCTCCCGCGTCCCACCAACTCTCCACCGGAGTCTGGGAGGTGGCGCGTGTCTGGATGAGCAGGGTCGACGGGTACCAGCCGCTCACCCAGTGATCGGGGACGGGGTTGTCGCCGGCGAAGAAAGCGCCCTGGATGACGGGGACCCGCACGGAATCGGGCAAGGCTGCGGCGAAGATGGTCTCGAAGGCCTTCTCGATGTCGATCTCGGGAGGCACGCGGCCGCCGGCGGCCAGCAACAGGGTGGCGCGCACCCGCTCCGGGAAAGCGCTGGCGAAAGCTCGGGCGACCCGGTTCCCGAAGGCGTGGCCCAGCACGAAGACGCGGGTCTCCGAAGCAGGGCCCACCGCGTCGACGACGGCGGCCACGTTCGCGGCGAGATCGTGGAGCGAGACCTCGGGGTCGGAGATGGGATCGCTGTCGCCAACGCCCGGCGCTTCGATGGCGAGGCTCCGGTAGCCGGCCGCGCTTAATTCGGCGATGAGTTCGTTGAAATCACTCGCCGAGCGGCCCGCGCTGGCTAGCATCACCACGGTCGGTCCCCGGCCACTGAGCGAATAAGCGACGCGGCGGCCCTCGACCTGCACGCTGCCGGCTTCGCCGGCCAACGGTCGTGCGGCGTCGAAGCTCAAGAAGCTATAGACGCCAAGCGCCAATGTGGCAGTTACGAGAAGCAAAGCGCAGCGGATCAGCCATCGCACGTTGGGTATCTCTCTCCGCGGTGGGCCGCCAGTCTGCGGCAGGCGCTCGTCGGGAGGCCAGCGTAGACTCCGCGGCGCCCGGCGGTTTCGGGCAGCGGTCGGTGGGCCTTGCAGGGCGGCTGGGCGAAGGAGTGCAGGGCGTGGATTTCGGCCTGATGAGCCTGGGCGATCACCTGCCCGATCCCCACAGCGGCGGCTTCGAGCTCGACCAGGCCGGGCGGCATCGCAGCTTCGTCGAGCAGGCTGTTCTCGCCGAAGCGCTGGGCTTCTATTCCGTCCACCTGGGCGAGCATCATTTCAGCGATTATATCCTGGCCTCGCCCCCGGTCGTGCTGGCGGCCATCGCGGAGCGCACACGGAGCCTGCGCCTTTCCACCGCGGTCACGCTGGCGACCCATCTCGATCCGCTCCGTCTCGCGGAGGACTACGCGACCCTCGACCTGCTCTCGGGAGGGCGGCTCGAGATCGTGATGGGGCGGGGGGGCTTCACGCGCGCCTACGAGGTCTTCGGCCAGTCGCTCGCGGACTCCCGGGCGATCTACGACGAGTCCGTCGCCCTTGTGAAACGGGTCCTCGAGGAGGAGGCGGTGACCTGCACGCCCCGCTTTCGCCCGCCGCTGCGCGAGGTGACCGTGCAGCCGCGCCCGCTGCAGCGTCCGCATCCACCCATCTGGATCGCGGCGGGGAGTTCCGACGCCTCCTTCGACCTGGCCGCCGACCTGGGCCTGCACCTGATGGTGCCTACCATCTTCGGTCCGGCCGCGCACTTCAGCGCGCGGGTTTCTCGTTACCGCCAGCGCATCGCGGCCGCGGGGCACGCGCCCGAGCGGGCGCGCGTGGCGACCAGCGTCCACACCTACGTGTGCAGGGACTCCCAGGACGCCAAGACTTTCTGGCGGCCCTACTACGCGAACTACCTCGACTGGCTGGCGGGTGTGCTGCGTGACCAGAAGGAGGGACCCGAGGTCGAAACCGACGTCGAGAGCTTGATCGATGGCCCCGCGATGTGCGGGAGCCCCGCGCAGGTGGTCGACCAACTCGGCGCGCTCGCAGACGAGTTGCAGATGGATCTGCACCTGGCGATGTTCGACCTGGGCGGGCTCCCCGAGGCCGAGCTGCGGCGCTCCATCGAACTCTTCGGCACGCGGGTGATGCCTGAGTTCGGCGCGTAGTCGCAAAGGCCGGCTTTCTCGACGTCGCCGATTCTAAGCTTGGTCGCTGTCCCGCGTGGCCCGGCTGCCCTGGCTCGTGACGCTGCGATTCCAGGCGTCGACCCTCGGGTCGCGGCGGGCGGTGGCATTGGAGATTTCGGAGAACTCCTGGAGCTGCGTGCGGCCCATCAGCTCGACGGCCCGGTTGAGCACCGCCTTGCTCTCGGCGAGTAGATCCACCGGCACCTCGCAGAGGCTTCGCGTCAAGATCTCGACCTCGTCGTCCAGACGTGCTTCGGGCAGTGCCATCAGCGCGAGGCCGATGCGTTCGGCGGTGCGCCCGTCGATGGCGTCCCCGGTGAGCAGCATCCGCTTGGCCCACTGGAGACCCAGGTGGTAGATCGCCATCGCGGAGTCCGGCAGGCCCGTGCCAATTCGAATCGAGGGGAAGTGGAAGCGGCACTCCTCGGAGGCCAGCACGATGTCCGCATTGAGGGCGATCTCGAGCCCCCAGCCCACGCAGTGGCCGTGGGCCCGGACGATGACGGGCTTGCGGAGGTTCCAGAGCTTCGTCCAGTGCAGTGCGGCGGCGCGGATGCGGGCGGCATCCGCCTCGTGGCCGAACTCGCCGTGGTGGCGCGCCATATCCTCGAGGTCGACCCCCGCGCAAAAGGCCCGGCCGTTGCCTCGGATGACCACGGCGTGCAGCGAGGCATCGGCCTCCGCGCGGTCCAGTGCCTTCGCGAAGGCCGTCTGCATCGAAAAGGTGACGGCATTCAGTTTCTCGGGGCGATCGAGGGTGATGGTGGCCACGCCTTCCTCGGCGCCGTAGAGGACGTGCGGATCACCGTCGAGGGCTTGCTGGGATTCGCTCACGTGCGTGCCCTGCCGACCCCCGCGATCTGCTTGCGCACGTCGGCGAGGCGCCCGTAGGAGTCGAGTACGGCGCCGGGCTCGTCGAGGAAGTGCCGGACGATCACGTCCGAGAAACCCGCCGCTGCCAGTTCCGTGAAGCCTTCCGCGACCTCGTCGATGGTCCCCACGATCACGCAGCGGGGATCGACGCCGGGGCCGGCCCGTTCGAGGGCGGGCCGAACGCGTTGTTCGAGATCTCCCGCGCTTTCCGCCACGTGGATGTTACGGCGGATGGGGGTCGAGCGCGGGGTGCGAGCGTGGCTCTCGCACTGCTCGAGATAGGCGTCGAGCTGCGCTGCGGCTTCGGCGAGCGGGACGTTGGGTCCTGGGAGCCAGGCGTCGGCCAGCCGCGCGGCGCGCTCGATGGCGACGGGAGCTTCGGCCCCGATCCAGTATTCCACGGGCTCCGCGGGGATGGGGTGGATCGCGATCGGTGCCCCGCCGGCGCTTCGCGGCGTCGCCTCGCCGGCAAGCAGGCGCTGCAGAAGTTCGAAGCGCCACTCGAACTCGGCTCCCCGCTTTCTCGGATCGGCGCCCATGGCGCGAAATTGCGCGGGATCCGCGCCCACGCAGCACTGGGCGATGAATCGCCCCGGGGTGAGGGACGCCAGCGTGCCGATCTGTTCGGCGAGCAGGACCGGGTCCCAGAGGGGCAGCAGGAAGAGTGCGCCGGCGGGCGCCTCTCCCCACTCCGCGAGGAGGCGGCCGAGCATGGGGACGTTCTGGAAGTAGGGGGCCGGGGTGGCGTGGTGGTCGCCCACGAAGAGGGAGTCGAGCCCCGCCGCGCGGGCCGCCGCGGCGCGTTCGATCATCCCGCGCGCCCCGTCGCGAGCATTCCCGGGCGGGTAGAAGCTCCGGATCGAGGCCCCTATGCGCATCCGGGAATCCGATCTCGCTTCGGAGGCGGCTTCTCGTCGCGCCGGTGCGCGGATTGCGGGTGGGGAGCGGCCACGGCAGGGGCGAGGTTAGCGGAAGCGCGGGGCAGGGCGTTACGGTCGCCGACCGCGCCCCGCGCGGCAGGGGTCCGCGGGGAGTCCCCCGGTGCTGCCGCGCGTCTTCCCGGATAGCATGGAGCCGGCGGAGAGTTCCGTCCGAGGAGGTTCTGCGATGGCCCTGATCCTGTACGGTGCACCGCTCTCCCCCTTCTACCGGAAGGTGGAGATGCTGTTGGGCGAGAAGGGCGTTCCCTTCCAGCCCGAAGTTGTGAACATCCTGCCCATGCCGGACTGGTTCAAGGAAATCAGTCCCGCCCACCGCATTCCCGTTTTGCGGGACACCGAGGTGGGCGAGGAAGGGGTTCCCGGCACGATCCCGGATTCCTCGGCGATCTGCGCCTACTTGGAGCAGAAGTACCCGGAGCCCGCGTTCTATCCCAAGGAGCCCTTCCAACTGGCACGGGCGCTCTGGTACGAGGAGTACGCGGACAGCGAGATGGCCGGTGCCATCGGCATGGGGATCTTCCGGCCCATCATGTTCCCCCGCTTCGCGGGCAAGGAGCCCGACGTGGACACCGCCCGGAAGACCTGGCAGGAGAAACTCCCGCGCTATTTCGACTACCTCGAGGGGGAAATCAGCGGGCGCGAGTTCCTGGTGGGAGACGCTCTCTCCATCGCGGACATCGCGGTGGGCTGCCAGCTCATCAACTTGTCGCTGGTGGCGGGGCTGCCCGATGCCGCGCGCTGGCCCGCGCTGGTCGCCTATGCGGAGAAGCAGCTGGCACGGCCCAGCATCGCCTCGAACCTCGCCATTTGCCGAAAGATCGCCAAGGAGCCCTTCGACCTCTCGAGTTGAGGCTCGCGCGCCTCAGGCTTCCTGAACACCCGGGGCCACGCGTGCCCGGTGGGTCGATGCCGGCGCGCCCAGCGCGATGCAAGAAATGGAAGGGGATAGATGGGGCAGGGGATTCCGCTCGTGGCCGGCGAGATCGACGCGGCCTGGCTCGAGGAGGCGCTCGCGGAGCGTCACCCGGGCGTGCGCGTCGCCGAAGCGACGCTTGTGGAGAGCCACGAGGCCACCAATGCTCATGCGCGTCTTTCCGTGCGTTACCGCGAGTCGTCAGGTGCGCCGGAAACGCTCTTCTGCAAGCTCCTCCCCAGCGAGTCCGTGCGACGCCAGGCCATCGCAGGGACCGGCATGGGACTTCGGGAGGCCCTCTTCTACGAACGGTTGGCGCCCCAACTCGCGATGCGGGTGCCCGAGATCCACGGACTCCGCTACGACGAGGGGGATGGCGCCTTCGTGATCCTGATGGAGGATCTCGTCGCCGGGCACTGCACGATCTCCGAGGGGCCCCAGAGCGTAGGCGTGGATGCCGCGGCTGCAGCCCTCGAGGACCTCGCGCAGCTGCACGTGCGCTTCGAAGATCCCGCCCGGCGCGAGCGCGAGGCGGGCTGGGTGCGCGAGCCCGATCCGCCCACCGACTACGCGACCACGCGTCTTCGATACGCGCTCACGCACCGCCGGGAGCGCCTCACGGACGTCTTCGCGGAACTCGCACAGCTCTACATCGACGAGCGCGACGCGCTCCACGCCCTGTGGCACCCGGGACCCATGACGGTCATCCACGGCGACGCCCACATCGGCAACCTCTTCGACGACGACGGCCGTACGGGCTTCCTGGACTGGGGGATCATCAACGTCAGCACGCCGCTGCGGGACGTCAGCTACTTCATGACGATGTCGATGGATGTCGAGGAGCGCCGTGGAAACGAGGCGGAGCTGCTGCGCCACTACCTCGATCTGCGCGCCTCCCTGGGCGGCTCGGCGATCGACTTCGACACGGCCTGGCTCGCGCATCGCGTGCAGAGCGCCTACACGGTTCCCGCCTCGTGCCAGGTCGTGACCTTCCCCGAGGACGCCTCGCCGCGGCGACGCGTCTTCGCGGACGCCTTCCTGGCCCGGGCCGAGGCCGCGCTCGCAGATCTGGAAGTGCGGGCTGCGCTGCGGGAGGTGGGCGTGTAGGCGCCGCGCTCGTGACTTTCCGGCGAGTGGATGGAGGAGTACCCTCAATAGGCGACCGCTCATCGAGGAGGCGCCCATGTCCGCCCAGGAAATTGCGCGAGACACCAACTTCGGGACCTACCGGACCCAGGGGCTCCCGGCGGTGGACTTCGATGATTTCCACCGGCAGGAACTGCCGGCGCGGCTGGCGGGGGGGGTGAACGAGCAGGTGGCGTGGGACGTCGAGGGGCGCGCTCCCATCTCGATCGCGCTGCCAGACGGGCGCGCCTACACCTACGTGTGCGAGGGAGGCGCTGTCGGGATCCAAGCCGGTATCTCCGACCAGGCCCGCACGGTGATCGAGATCGTCGATCACGAATCCTGGCTCGACTATCTCTACGAGTTCCGCACGCGCTACGGGCTCCTGTACTCGAACGCCGTGCGCTTCATCGCGGGCGACTTCGACAGCTGGGACGACTGGGAGCCGGCGATCCGCTGCATGTACTCCGGGCGGCCCATCTACGACCCCGCCTCGGTGGACTTCCGCGACCGCGGCGGCGCTCCGCTGGATCTGCATCGGAGTTTCGAGCTTCATGACGATCCCGAGGAGATGAGCCACTTCCTGCGTACCACGGGCTACCTGGTGGTTCGGCGGGCCTTCGAGACGAACTTCATCGACGCGCTTCGCGAGGAAGTGGAGCGCATCCGGGGAGAGGCCGTGGAGGGCGAGCTCAGCTCCTGGTGGTCGACGAACGAGAGCGGCGAGCGTTTTCCCTACCGCCTCACCTATCTCTCCGACAAGTCGGAACTCATCGCCGGGCTCTACGAGCATCCGCGCGTGACGTCGTTGATCGCGCTTGCCGGCGAGGAAGCGGTCCCGGTTCCCGATCGCATCGAAGGCATCCTGGCGGTCATCAAGCAAGCCGACATGCAGGAGGATTCCACGGGTTTCGCGAACCTCCCCTACCACAGCGACTGCGGTTTCGGGGCCTGCCACCTCACCTGTCCCTGCGTGCTGGCGGGCATCCAACTCGACGCCGCCAACGCGGAGAGCTCCCAGTTGCACATGATGGCGGGGAGCTGGGGGAAGGCCTACCACAACCGGCCGTTGGACATCACGCCGGAGCGCTACCCGCTGGTGGCTATCGAGACGGAGCCCGGCGATGCCACGGTCCACTACGGCTGCGGGCTGCACGCGGGACCCCGGCCCACCGGCACCGAGCCGCGGCGCACTCTCTACCTCCAGCACTACCACCCGCGCACCTTCGACCTGATCGGCGCCTACCAGGGGTACAACCAGATCATGCCGGGCTACGGGAAGGGCGAGATCCCCAACATCGTCGAGATGCAGGATCTGCAAACCGAGGCCTAAACGCGGCGGAGCGCCGTTGCGGCGAAGCGCCGTCGCGGCGCTG
This sequence comes from Myxococcales bacterium, assembly GCA_013215615.1. Lineage (GTDB taxonomy): Bacteria > Myxococcota_A > UBA9160 > UBA9160 > SMWR01 > JABSQX01. The sequence goes on from JABSQX010000014.1 coordinate 15,578, forward strand.
CCTCAGTGTGCGGCGGCGGGAGCGGGTGCTTCCCGCCGGGCTGGAATCCGCCAGAACACGAGCACCACCAGCGCGTAACCGCCGAGGAAGACCGCGAGCGCGCTCTGGTAGCTCCCTGTCTGGTCGAAGAGCCAGTTGGCCAGCGGCAGCCCCAGGATCTGCACGGGCAGTAGCACCGCCATCATGAGTCCCAGCGTGCGCCCGAAGAGATCACGCCCCCAGTAGGCGGCCACGGATGCGCTCTGCAAGGTCACGACGCCCCCGAAGCCGCTTCCATAGACGATCGCGGCGAGCAGGAGTTCCGCGAAGCTCGAAGCCTGGAGGATCAGCAGCAGCCCCAGGATCTGGGTGCCCGTCGAGAGCAGCAGCGCGGCGCGCAGCGGGACGCGGTCCACCAGCCAGCCGAAGCCCGGCTTGCCGAGGGCGGCTGTCCAGGCCAGGCAGGCCATCACCTGGGCGGCCTCTCCCTCCGTGAAGCCGCGATCGGTCGCCAGCGAGTAGAAGATCATCACCATGCTGCTGGTGATCGCGAAGCAGGGCGCGAAGCCCGCACAGACCAGCCAGAAGAGTGGCTCCGAGAGCGTCTGGCGGCTGCTCCAGGGCGCCTCGGGGATACTCGCTGCCTTCATTGCCTCGGGTTCGCTGGACGGCAGGTCGCCATCGGTGCGCAGCCCCAGCTGCTCCGGCCGGTCCACGATGAAGCGCCAGACCACGGGGGCCACCCCGAGCAGGGGCAGCAGCGCGAAGATCGCCACGGTTCCCCGCCAGCCCAGCGCCTCGACGAGCGCGGAGGTCGCGAAAGCCGCGACCACCCCGGAGAAGGAGACGCTGAACTGGGAGACCCCCAGCGCCAGGCCGCGACGCCGGGTGAACCAGTTGGAGACCACCGCCGCACCCGCGATGTGGCCCATCAGGGAGACCCCGAGTCCCAGGGGCAACGCAAAGACGAGCAGCAACTGCCAGAGCGTCTCGACCTGGCTGAGCAGCGCGAAGCCCAATGAGAGGAGCCCGGCCCCGATCACCATCACGTGGCGGATGAACCCGCGGTCGAGCCAACGCCCCACGAAGGGCGCCGTGATGGCCCCCACAGCGAACATCACGCTGGGCGCGAAACCGATGCCGAAGCGGGAGCCCCCGGCAAGATCCTCGACCATGGGCTTCTGGAGTACGCCGAAGGAATACATCGTGGTGCCCACCGCCACGAACTGGACGAGAAAGGTGACCGCGACGATCACCCAGCCGTAGAAGATCGGGGAACGGGCTTCGGAGGGAGAGCTCACGGCACCCGCGTGCCCAGCCGCGGGGTCCTGCGCTTCGAGCTCCGCGCGAACTGGGCGCGGTACCCCGGGTCCACGGCCGCAACCACCGCCAGCGCGGAAGCGCGCGCGTTGCGCCAGGCCTCCACGATCCGGTCTTCGGCCGCGTAGTCGAAGGGGTCCTGCATGGACCGCTCGACGCGGCCCCCCCGCTCCTCCGGGTGCTCGGCGAGCCAGCGCGCGGTGCGCGCGATCGCCTCGCTCATGGGGACGCGATCGCGGTAGCCGAGATCCTGCCGGATGGCCCCGATGTCCGTCACGAGGTGGTCGGTGACCGTATTCATCATCAGGGGCCGCGCCGAGATCGCGAGCTCTGCGGGCATCTGGATGATCTCGAGATCCGAGTCGAGGGCACGGCGGATGATCTCCACGAACTGTCGCAGTGTGGCGGTCTGCTCGTCGCCCACGTTGTAGGTCTTGCCCGCCGCCACCCCGGGCGCGTCTACCCCCAGGAGCACCGCGTGGGCGATGTTCTCCGCGAAGCCGCAGGAGCGCAGGGAGAGGCCGCCGTCGGGCAGGATGATGTGGGGCCGCCCGTCGAGGATGCGGCGCACCACCAGCCACTCCCTGGGGACGTGCTGCCGGGGTCCGTAGACCAGCGGGTAGCGGAAGTGGGTGGCCTCGGGGTGCAGCTCGAAGAGGATCTCTTCGGTCTCTCGGATCTTGCGCAAGTAGGGGTGCTCGTCGGGGCCCACCAGGGGCGCGTCCTCCCGGGTGGGGACCGGGAGGCCCTCGGGCCAGACGGCATCGGAATTCGCGAAGCCCTGGTAGACGGGGGTGCCTCCCACCGAGAGCAGTCGTCCGACGCGCCCCACCAACAGGCTGGCCAGCTCGCGCAGACGTCCGTAGGTGACCACCGCAAGGTCGAAGCGCCGGCCGCCCAGGGCCTTCTCCACTGCATCGCGGGAAGAGGGGTCGGTGTGGATGTGCTCGACCTCGGGAGGGATCTCCTCGCTCTCGTGGCTGCCGGTGTGCAGGATGCTCACCCGGAAACCGCGCGCGAGGAGACCCTTCACGATGTGGGGCCCGGTGGGTCCCGTGCCTCCGACCACCAGGGCTTCCACTGCGCGTTTTCCCTAGGCGGGTGAGGCGCTGGCTACGCGGCGGCCCGCCAGGCGCCCGAAGTAGGTGGCGTCGGCGATACAGGTGCCGCTCGCGTAGCCCTCCGCGGAGCGCGAGATCCCGCAGGTGGTGCGGCCTGCGGCGTAGAGGCCCGCAACCGGCTGTCCCTCGGCGGTGAGCACTTCGCCCGTGGGCCGGGTCCACAGCCCGCCCAGCGGGAAGGCCATGTAGGGGGCCTTGCCGAGCCGGCAGTCGAGCGCCGCGAAGGGAGGCTCCTCGATGGGAGCCAGCCAGGTCTCCTGCTTGTGGAAGACCGGGTCGCGGCCCTCCTTGGCGTGGCGGTTGTAGACCTCGACGCTGTGCTGGAGCATGCCGTCCGGGATCCCCAGCGCCTCTTCGAGTTCCGCGATGCTCTCCGCAGTCTCCGCGAGTTCGAAGTCGCGCAGCTCCGGCCAGCCGAAATGCGCGTTGTCGGCGATCAGGTACACGATGCCACCGGGTTGCAGCGCGCAGTAGGCCCCGATGCGTCCGTGATAGCAGTCCTCGTTCACGAAGCGCTGTCCCTGCCCGTTGACGAGGATGCCCTTGGTGAGTGAGGAGGGCGGGTAGTGGGGAAGCGTGATGTGGTACTCGGACATGTGGATGCTGGTGCCCCGCGCCGCCATGCCCATCAGGATGCCCGCGCCATCGTCGTAGGGGTTCCCGATGGATTCGACCTTGCCGGCGATCCGTGGCATGTGGTGGCGCAACATGGATTCGTTGAGCGCGAAGCCGCCGGAGCAGAGCACGACGCCCCGGCGCGCGCGAACCGCGAGTTCCTCGCCCATGTGTCGGGCCATCACGCCCACCACGCGGCCGTCGTCCGCGAGCACCAGGGTTTGCACCGCCGTGTCGTAGAGGGCCTCGGCGCCGGCTGCCTGGGCGGCCTCGTGGAGCTTGGCGAAGAGCAGCGGGCCGCCCTCTTCCTCGGCCTGGGGCTTGTGGCCGCGCGGCGCCGGCGTGGCGTGCTCCCGGAAGGGCCAGGCCTTCTCGTTGCCCGACCAGATCACGCCGTCGTCGGTGCGCTGCATCATCACGCGCTCTTCGAGGATCGAATCCCGGAAGGGAACCCCCAACTCCACGAGCCACTCGAAGTGCTCCACGGAGTTGTTGCAGTAGATCTCGACCTTCTCCTCGTCGGGGTCGTCCGAGCACTGCATGAGGTAGTCGCGCATGTTCTCCGGGCTGTCCTCGTAGCCCGTGGCCTTCTGCACGCGCGTGCCGCCGCCCAGGTAGAGGTGGCCGGCGGACATGGCGGTGGTTCCGCCGCCGCCGCCCGCCCGTTCGAGGAGCAGCACGCTGGCGCCGGCACGGGCGGCCTCGATGGCCGCGCAGGCCCCCGCACCCCCATAGCCCACGATCACCACGTCGGCATCGCGGTCCCACTTCGCGATCGATTCTGCGCGCAGCGGCGACGATGCCGCGTTCTCCCCGCTCATGCTGGCTTCTCCTCGCCCCGTTGCGGCGTGCAGGCTAGCAGCTTGCGGTCAGCACTCCGTCAGGCGCCCTCCGCGCCAACCCGCGCGACCAGTTCCAGCGCGCGGGCCAGCGTCTCGTTCTGCACCGCGAGATCCGCGCCCTGAGGAGCGAGGCGCAGGGTGGTGATGCCCGCGTCGCGATAGGCGCGGATGCGCTCGAGCACCTGCTCGTCGTTCCCGAGGAGGTGGGTGCGGAGCACCATCTCGTCGGGCACCCGCGCGGCCGCGGCGTCGCGCTTTCCCTCGAGCCAGAGAGCCTGGACGGCGCGTGCATCGTCCTCCCAACCCGCGCGAATGTAGGCCCGGGTGTAGAAGTTCGTCTTCGCGGATCCCATGCCGCCCAGGTTGAAGGCGACCCCCATCCGGTGCCGCTCCACCAGGGCTTCGAGGTCGTCCCCGAATTCCACGATGCCCCCGGCCTGGCAATCGAAGGTATCCGGGTCGCGCTTCGCTTCCCGGGCTCCCTCGCGCAACGGTCCCAGGAAGACCTCCGCGCGCTCCGGGACGAAGACCTGGTAGAGGACCCCGTCCGCGAGGGCGCCCGCCAGGCGCAGGCTGCGGGGCGAAAGCGAGCCGAAGTAGATGGGGATCTCGCTCTCGGCCTGGAGGCCCAGGCGCAGGGACTTGCCGGCGCCGGCGGGCAGCCGGTAGTGGCGCCCCTGGTGGTCGAGTTTCTCGCCGCGCAGGGCGGCGCGCACGATCTCCGCGTACTCGGCGAGTCGTTCCAGGGGCTCGTCGAATGCCACGCCGTGAAGACCCTCGACGACCTGGGGGCCGCTGGTTCCCAGGCCCAGCGCGAAACGGCCCTCGGAGAGGTGGGCGAGGCTCAGCGCCGTCATGGCGGCGACCGCCGGTGGCCGTGCACTGATCACCATGATGCCGGTGCCCAGGCGGATGCGGGAGGTGACGGCGGCCAGGTAGCCGAGCGGCGTCGCGCCGTCGTAGATCCAGGCTTCTCCCGACCACGCGAAGTCCACCCCCAGGCGCTCGGCCTCCACCACCGCGGCGGCGGTGTCCCGCCAACTGGGGAGGCGCCCGGCGACGGCGCGGCTGATCGAGACGGCGGTCTTCATGGCTCGCTCCATGGTTTCGGTGAGGGCGCACCGCCGACCACTAGAGGCCCATCGCCAGCGCGATGCGTTCCAGCGTCTCGGTGGCCTGTCGCTCTTCGGCGAGCTGCTGGGTCTGCACGATGAAGCGCTGGGCGCCGGCCTGCTCGTAGCGGCGCGCCAGCTCCCGGTCCGGCTCCCAGCTGATCATGGAGATCTCGAACTCCTCGGGGTCGCGCCCCGCCCGTGGCGCGCGTTCGCGGAGTTCCCGCATGCGCGCCCCCAACTCTTCGGGGGTGGTGCGGAAGCCCAGCCAACCGTCCCCCCACTCCACCATGCGCTCTACGAGTCGGGGGGAGACGCCGGAGAGGTAGATGGGGGGATGGGGCTCTGTGCGCGGCTTGGGGAAGCAGCGCACCTTCGCGAAGTCGTAGAACTCCCCGTGGAACTCGCACTCCTCTTCCCGCCACAGCGCCTTGATGGCCTGGACGGACTCGCGGATCTGCGACCACGGGCGCTTGATCTCGCCGCCCAACATGGCGCGCTCCTCCCGGTTCCAGCCCGGTCCGACGCCGAAGAGCACGCGCCCGCCGCTCAGGTGGTCGAGGCTGGCAATGGCTTTGGCGATCCTTAGGGGGTGGCTCTCCGGGACCAGCGTGACCCCGCTGCCGAGCTTGATGTGCTGGGTGACCGCCGAGGCGCGCCCCAAGCCCACCAGGGGGTCGAGGAAGCCCGGCACCTGTCCCCCCGCGAAGGTGGGGGAGAAGCTCTCGCAGTGGACCGGGGAGGTGACGTGTTCGCCCAACCAGAAGGATTCGAAGCCGAGTCGCTCGGCCTCCCGGGCCACGTGGGCGGGGTCGACCCAGACCGCCGGGGGATCCGGCGGCGTGCCCATGCCGACGCCGATCTTCAAGTCATCGCCCCGCGCGGACTCACGAGGCCTGGGCGCTCACTTTCTGGGCCGCGGGCCGCTCGAGGCAGGTGCCGAGCCAACGATCGAGGCTGGCGAAGGCGCTGGTGTCGAAGCCCGTGAGACGCGTCCACGACAGGACGGCAGCGACGTTCAGGTCGACGACGCCGAAGTGCTCCCCGGCCAGGTAGCTCTGGTTCGCGAGTTGGGCGTCGAGGACCCCGAGGGCGCTCTGCAGCTGTTCCCGGGCCTCGTCGGCGAGCTTGGGGTCGCGCTCCGCTTCCGGAAGGAACTGGGTGTTCATCCCGTACTCGAGCAGCCGGCCCTCCACTTCGGTGATCGCCCAGAAACTCCACTGCAGGGCGGTGGCGTCGTCCTCTGGCGTCGTGGTGGCGAGTTCTCCGCCGTACTTGCGGGCCAGGTAGAGGTTGATCGCCATGGATTCCCAGACCACGGTATCCCCGTCCACCAGGGTGGGGACGTGGCCATTGGGATTGATGCGCAGGAATTCCTCGGTGCGGGTCTCCCCGGCCTGGGTGTCCAGCGGGCTGGACTCGTAGGCGAGCCCCAGCTCCTCGAGCATCCAGTAGGTGCGAAAGGTGCGGTTGGTGGTCTTGCCGTAGACGTGGATCATTGGGGTACCCCGGTGGATTTGGGCGGCGAGTCTAACCGTCTGTGCGGGGGACTGCGATGTCGTGCCCAGGGACGCGCAGCCAGGCACCGGTCGCTCCTCCCGCTCCCGCGTTGTGCGGACGGCCCGGAACTCACTAGAGTTGAGCGCGACGCCAGCAGGGAGGACGTGTCATGTCGCAGGAGTCTCACCTCGAGGGAGTGAAGATCCTGGTTACGGGCCCCACCGGCCAGGTCGCGGACCCGGTCGCCCGTGCGCTCGCCGTGGACAACGAGGTCTGGGGCACGGCGCGCTTCGGCGACGCCGACAAGCGCAAGTCCCTCGAAGCCGACGGCGTTCGCTGCCTGGCGCTGGATCTCGCGGACGGCGATTTCTCCGAGCTGCCCGACGATTTCGACTACGTGTTGAATTTTGCGGTGGTGAAGACCGACGACTTCGACCACGACCTGCGCTGCAACGGCGAGTCCGCGGGCCTGCTGATGAGCCACTGCCGCCGCACGAAGGCCTTCCTGCACTGCTCGACCACGGGGGTCTACGAGCCCAAGGGCCACGATGCCCTGACCGAGGAAGACCCGCTCGGCGACAACCACCGGGTGATCATGCCCACCTACAGTCTCGCGAAGATCTCCGCCGAGGTGGTGGTGCGCTTTTCGGCGCGGCACTTCGAAATCCCTACGGTGATCGCACGCTTGAACGTCCCCTACGGGAACAACGGCGGCTGGCCCTACATGCACCTGCAGATGATGAAGTCGGGGGCGCCAATCCCGGTGCATCAAGACGCGCCCAGCCTCTACACCCCGATCCACGAGCGGGACATCGTGGCGATGATCCCCGATCTGTTGGCAGCGGCGAGCATCCCCGCCAACGTCGTCAACTGGTGCGGGCAGCAGGACGTCAGCATCGAGGAGTGGTGCCGCTACATGGGAGAGTTGACGGGCACGCCGCCGGTCTTCGACATGACGGAGCACACCCTCGAGTCGGTGCGAACCGACGGCAAGAAGCTGCGCGGCCTGGCTCGCGCGCCCCAGGTGGACTGGCGGGACGGCTTGCGCGAGATGATCGAGAGCCGCAACCCCGAGTGGTTGCTGGAGGGATAGGGGGCGTTCAGCCGGAACCGACGGCCGTGTCCGGGCGGGTTGATTCACTCCGCCGCTCGCGACCCGCGAACTCGGGTAGCAGGATCTCTCCGACCCGGCGGATGCTCTGCATCACGGTTTCGTGGGGCAGGGCGCCGATCTGCATCATGCACATCAATCGGTCGACGCCGATGTCCGCGAAGCCCTGCATCTTCTTCCGGCACAGTTCCTCGTCTCCGATCACCACCGATTCGACGGGCTCGAGGACTTCGTAGACCTCCTCGGGGTCGAGGGGCTGTCCGGCCATCTGCCGGTTCAAGAGCGCGATCACGGGAACCGGGTCGTCGAGGTCGAGGTCGCCGTGCTCTTCCGGCGCGGAGAGGGCGCGAGTGGATTCCGGAACGCTGCTCATGAACTCGCCGCGGATGCTGTCGATCCAGAGGCTCCTTGGCACCTGAAAGACCTTGGGAGCGGCGTTCACGAACCAGAGCGCGGCTTCGCCGGCACCGCTCTCGATGGCGGCGGCCCTCGATTCCGCGCAGTGCACGAAGGTGAAGGCCGAGCGCTGCGCGTTCACGAAGCGCCCCGCCGGCTGGCAGCGCGAGAGGCCCTCGTCGTAGTGGTCGAGCAGGGCGCGTAGGCTGTCGAGGGGGGTGAGCAGGGTCGTGCAGAGCACGCCTACGCCGAGTTCGCCCGCCATGGCGAAGGACTCCGGGCTCGTCGAGGTCTGCCACAGAGGGGGGTGGGGGTCCTGGAGGGGCTTGGGGACGATGTCGCGCCGCGGGATCTCGATGAGATCGCTGTGCCACTCGAAATCCGTCTCGGTCCACATGCGGGGGATCATGTGGAGGGCCTCGCGCAGCTGGTCGCGCGAACTCTCCGGCTCCACCGCGAAGGTGTCCCATTCCGCGCCCCCCGAGCGGGCGAGTCCCATCTCGAGCCGCCCATCGGAGAGCAGGTCCACCCAAGCCCCGCGCTCGGCCACTCGAACCGGGTGGTTGATGTGGAAGGGCGCCAACACCCCCGAGTGCCCGAGGTGGATCCGCTCCGTGTGCTGGGAGATGGCGGCGAGCATCATCTCCGGCGCCGAGCTGTGGCTGAACTCCGTGGCCCCGTGGTGCTCCACGGTCCACCAGCAGCCGTAGCCGAGCCGGTCGGCCAGGCGCGCCTGCTCGAGGCCCTCCGCGAGCAGGCGGCGCTCGTGGTCCGGGGGCCAGGGGCGGGCGCACTGCAGTTCGGAGAAGATGTCGAGGATCAATTTCGGCGGCTCCAGGGGAGCGGTGACCTGACCGCGCTCCTGGTGCACTCTACCGCCTCACCGCGAAAGGTGTCGAGGAGGGGCGCGTGCAGGGACAGCGATCCGGGAGCGAGGAGCGAGCGGGCTGGGAGATCGAGTCGCTCTTCCACTTCATCGTGAATGCCACCGACTTCGCGCGTTCCCTCGACTTCTACACGACGCTGGGCTTTCGCCTGCTTCGGGACAATCGGGACGTCATCTGGCCCGCCGAGGTCGCGGAGAACTTCGGGATGCCCGCCGCCCAGGGACGCGGCGCACTGCTGGCCATCGGGGACGGGGCGCTGCACACCCGGATCGACCTGATCGAATGGCTGGAGCCGCGTTGGGAAGACCCGGGTGCGACTCTTCCCTCGGAGAGACGCATCCCACGCGTCATGGCCTTGCGCACGCGCAACGTGCGCGCCGCCTACCGCGACCTCTCGGCCCGGGGCATCGAGTTCATCCGCCCCCCTCGCGAGGCGAATGCCTCGACCGGGGTGGAGTCGGTGGCCTGCTGTCTCGATCCCGATGGCCTGGTGGTGGAACTCATCGAGTACATGCCGGGCCGGCTCGGCAGCCGCATCGAGGACCTGCCACGCCGCAGTGACTGAGTGGCATTCGGTACGGAAGGCAACGCCTGTATACGTACTTGTGCGTTTGTATACGCTCGTCCGTGTAGTTATCCGTGCTAACCTTATGCTGCTTCACGGCTTAACTCGCTCGAATACGATCCTGCCGAGTTCCGTGGGGCTTTCGCCGCCTGGCGCCCGCCTGTTGGAGCGCCATACTCGTTTGGATGGTGGAACAAAGCTCCGGGTATGTGATCGGGCCCGCCCGTGAGGAAGCGTTGGTCGGCTTGCCGGAGATCGAACGAGCGGCGGGCGCAATCTTTGCGGAGGAAGATCTGCCCGCCCGCATGCGCGAGCATGTCTTATCGCTCGCTTTCTTCGAGGCAGCTGCGCGCGAGGGGCGCCTCTTCGTGGCCACAGAGGTCGCTCGGAAAATCCCGGTCGGCTTTGCGGTCACGACCCGGGTCGATGGGTCAAGCCATCTATTCGAGTTGGATGTCTTGCCCGACCATGGTCGCCAGGGTCTGGGTCGCGCACTGGTTGAAACGGTGGCGGACCGGGCCCGCGAACTCGGGGATGCCAGCGTGACGCTTACGACCTTTCGACACGTGGGCTGGAATGCTCCTTTCTATACGAAGCTCGGTTTCGAGATACTGGACGGGGATTCCATGGGGCCGGAGTTGGCCGCTTGTCTCGAGGCAGAGGCGCGCAGGGGTCTGGATCCTGCCAAGCGGGTCGCCATGCGACTTGCTCTGAGCGTCCGCTGAGGGCATCCGCGGATACCATGCGATCCGAATCGAGTCGATCTGGAAATCATGCCGTCCCCGAGTGCACCGATCATGAACCGCTGCCTGGCTTCCGTGCTGGTAGCGCAGACCTGCTGCGGGTACTCGTTCTCGAGTTTTCCCAGCTAGGGGCGCCAATCAGCTCCCGATCTCGCCGCTACGTGACATGATCAATCTTCTCAGACGCAACCAGGGGTGTTTGAACTTCCCGTCCGCCGTGTCAGAATGCTTGGTGGAATCGAGTCGTTGCCCACGGAGACGGAGGCCCCCATGAGTACAACCAGCCCCGCCAGCGCAAACGGCGGTCGCCTCACGAAGTCCTTCCCGGTTTTCGACTGCGACGCCCACATCAACGACCCGCTCGAGATCTGGAGCGAGTACGTCGCCGAGGCCGACAAGGAGGCGGTGAAGTCGTTCTACTGGCAGGACGAGAAGCAGACGATCCTCAACGGCCGCAGCCTCGTGCTGGGCGGTGCGAGCCACTACTTCCGGCCGATGTACAACCCCATCCACATGGCCGGCCCCCAGATGGGCAAGGCCATCACGCGCAAGCTGCTGATGGACATCGTGGCCGGGAAGCTCGACGAGCAGCAGGTCCGGCAGATCGAGCACGACGGCCCGGTCGACCCCCACGCTCGCATCGTCGACATGGACCTGATGGGCATCGACCAGGTCATGGTGGTCCCGACCATGATGGTGATGCACGTACCCTTCGGCGAGAATCCCGAGGGCGCGCGGGGCTTCGCCCGGGCGTACAACGACTGGGCATCGGACTACTGCGCTGCATCACCGGAGCGGTTGTTCCCGGCGGCATGGCTTCCCCTGCAGTCCGCGGCCTACACGGTGGACGAGATCCGCCGCACGGCGGCAAAGGGCTTCCGCATGGGGCTCGTTCGTCCGATCGACGCGCGTCACCAATACCCCAACAAGATCGGCGCGGGCGGCATGATGGGCAACGCCGGCATCGGCACCAGCTGGGACTCCGTGTATCGCGCGATGGAAGAGTGCGAGATGGTGCTGGGAATGCACACCTTCCCCGCGCCGGAGCCCTCGGCCTACTACGACGGCGAGCGCCTCGACTACGCGGTCTCGCCGGGCGAGCTCACGTCCCTCGCCAGCGACCCGAAGGTGGGACAGCGCATCGACCCCCAGGCGCTCTCCTTCGTCTTCGAGGCCCAGGCCTGGTTCGTCCAGGTGTTGCTGTCGGGCTTCCTCGACCGCTATCCGAAGCTGCGCATGGCGATCCTCGAGTCGAACGCGAGCTGGGTGCCGAGCGTGCTCGCGCACTGCGACCGGCTCTTCAAGCTGTACGCGCGCGAGCGCAAGACGGCCGCCACGCGGCTGCCGAGCGAGGCCTTCGCGCAGCAGTGCTTCGTGTCCTTCGAGGGCGACGAGTCGCCGACCTTCAAGCAGTGGCGGTTCTTCGAGGATCGGGCGATCTGGGCGTCGGACGCCTACCACACCGACGGTGCCGACGTCTGGACCGCACTTCGCGAGATGATCGCGTGCGACGTGCCGGAGGCCACGCAGGCGAAGATGCTCGGTAGCAACGCCGCGTCGCTCTACCGCATCGAGCCGAAGCAGTTCGTCAGCGACGAGGCGCCACCGCTCGATCGGCCGGACTGGTTCCCACAGGGCGAAGAGCTCGCGCGCTTCGCGGAGCTCTCCAGGGACCCGCGCGCAAACATGGCCGAGCTCGTTGCCATGATGACCGACTGAACCGGAGACCCCATGCCGCACGCCTTCCCGATCATCGACGCCGACAGCCACGTCTACGAGCCGCCGGAGCTGTGGACCTCGTTCCTCTCGGCCAGCGAGCGAAGCCTCGCCGAGGAAGCGTTCTGGTACGAGCGCGGGCCCGAAGGCAGCGAGCTCACGGTGGTCAACGGCAAGGCGGTGCGTTCGCTCAATCGCTCGAAGCTCAACCGCTACGCCTGCTTCCGCCCGGGCGAGACGCCCGAGTCGATCGGGCAGCTCGACCCGTCCGCGCCGTCCGATGACAACCCAGGCGCCGTCGACTGCAGCGCGCGCCTGCGGGATCTCGACGCCCTCGGCATCGACCGCCAGGTGGTGTACCCGACGCTCTTCGCCGAGCACCTGCCAGTGGTCGAGAGCCCGCGCGCGGCGGTGGCGCTCGCACGCGCCTACAACGACTGGGTGACGAAGCTCTGCTCCGAAGGAGGAGACCGGCTGCACCCCGTCGCCGTGCTGCCCCTGCAGTCGGTGCCGGGCACCTTGGCGGAGCTCGAGCGCGTGGCCAGCGCAGGCTTCGGTGCCGTCTTCATGCGGCCCAGCTTCGTGGGCGGCCGCTTCCTGAACCACAGCGACTACGACCCGGTGTGGCAGGCCATCGAAGCGGCGGGGCTCGTCGCGTGCATCCACCCCTCGGTGGGCAATACGAATCCGGAGTTCACCTCGGCGGGCGCGTTCGTCGAGCGGGTCGCAGGAAACCTCGGAATCGGTCACGACATCGCGGCATCGATCGCACCCGTGCAGGACAACATGGCCGCGGTGTTGGCACTCGCTTACTACGGCCACCTCGAGAACCACCCGAAGCTGAAGCTCAGCCTGTCTCACGCCGGGGCGTCGTGGTTCGAGCTGGCCCTCGAGAAGGCCGAGACCTACCTGTGGCTGTTTCCGGGGCCGCTGCCCGTCAGCCTCGAACCCGAGCGTCTCTGGTTCGAGCGCGACACCGTCGTGGCCTTCGACGCCTGGGAGGACAGCGTCGGGATCATGCCCGAGGTCTACGGCCAGGTGGGCGTGTGGGGCTCGCGCTATCCGCACCACGACACTTCGACCCCGGACGAGGCCATCGCGATGCTCGAGCGTCACGACGTCGCTGAGGACACGATCGCCGCGATGCTCGGTGGCAACGCGGCGCGGATCTTCGGCCTGCCCTCCGGCGACTGAGCGTCAACTCATCGGTGGCCGTTGCCGCCTAGGGGCGCCAATCAGCTCCCAATCTTGAGTGGCGTCAGCGCTTCTGCAGCTGTTCGCGCAGCTGGGGCTTCACGACCTTGCCGCTGGGATTGCGGGGAAAGTCCGCGAGGATCTCCAGTTGCTCGGGGATCTTCTGACGCATCAACTGCTGGTCGCCCAGGAAGTCGACCATCTCCTGGAAGCCCAGCGGCGCTTCGGGGTCGCGGCAGATCACCGCCGCGCAGGCGCGTTCGCCGCGTTCTTCGTCCGGAAGGCCCACCACCGCCACGTCGGCCACCTTCGGGTGCCGCATTAGCAAACCTTCCACCTCCGGGGCGCTGATGTTCTCACCCTTCCGGATGATCACGTCCTTCAAGCGCCCCGTGATTCTGAGGTAGCCGTCCTCGTCCACCCGCCCGAGATCGCCCGTGCGGAAGAAACCGTCGGCGTCGAAGGCTTCGGCGTTCAACTCGGCGTCCACGTAGCCCCGCATCATCTGGGGTGCGCGGATGCGGATTTCTCCGTCTTCGCCCGGCGAGGGCGGGCGGCCCCCGGCGTCGACCAGGCGGATCTCGGTCTCCGGCGTGGTGGGAAGTCCCTCGGTGCGTGCGCGCTTCTCGTCCGGGTCCGTCATGGCGGCCAGCGAGACGATGGGGCACTCGGTCATCCCGTAGGCGGAGAGGATCCCCACGCCGCCGATCTCGTGGGCCAGTGCGTGGTGGAGGGCCGCGGTCTTGGGCGCGCCGCCCCCGTAGAAGGCGCGGATCTTCGGGAAGATCGATTCGCTCCCGCTGCTGCGCTGGTGGGCGAGGTAGGCGCGGTGGAAGACGGTTCCCGCGCCGGCGTGGGTGACGCCGTGGCGGGCCAGGAAGGGGATGGTGGTCGGGGGATCGAAGCGCTCAACGACCAGTTGCGTGGAGCCGCTGTAGAGCGAAGCCGTGAGCGCGTTGGCGCCCCCGAGGTGCGTCACCGGGAAGACCACCGCCGTGCGGTCTCCGAGCCGCAGGTCGAGGGCCCGGGCCAGGCCGCGGGAGGAGAGCAGCACCGCGTCGTCCCCGTGCCGGGCGCCCTTGGGGCTCGCGGTGGTGCCCGAGGTGTAGAAGATCCAGCGCACCGGAGGCGGTTGCGGGGGGTCGCTCCAGGCGGGGAGCCCGGAGGGGTCGGCATCCGGCAGGTTCTCGCCGAGCACGTGACTGGAGAGCCCGGGGAGTTCCGCGGCCAGTTCGCGTGCCATCGCCGCGTAGTCGAAGCCCCCGTATTGCCCCGGCACCAACAGCCAGCGGGCGCCGGTTTCGCGCAGGCAGTGGCGCGCTTCGCGCTGGCGGTAGATGGGAACCAGCGGGTTCTGGACGGCTCCCAGCCGGGCCAGCGCGGTCATCAGCACGAAGGCCTGGATGCGCGTGGGAAGCAGCCAGGAGACCGCGCTGTCCTGGCCGATGCCCAGCGCGTGCAGGCCCGCGGCGGCTCGCAGCGCACTCTCCCGAAGTCCCCCGTAGCTGAGCCGCCTGCCCGCCTCGTCGAGGGCGAAGAGCACGTCCGGGCTGGCCTCGGCACGGCGTTCGACGAGCTGCCAGAGGCTGGGGGCTTCGAGCAAGGTGAGACTCCGTGGGACACGCGCCACCCCGTGGCGCGGGACGGCTCGACGATACCGACTCTACGTAAATCGGGTCTATAATCGGGTATGCGCAGCGCGACCCTCCTGGGCGGCCTCATCGGGCTGCTGCTCGGGCTCGCGGCGTGTACGGCGCCGCGGACGTCCGACAAGCTCGCCTACAGCCCCGAGGAGCTGCGCGCCGATCTCGCGCAGCGCTTGCCGGAGATGGCGGTGGCCGGCTTTCGCGCGCCCTTCGACGTCAGTCCGGAGGACGTGGAGCGCGCTCGGCAGGTGATCGACACGCAGCCCTACGGGCTTCCCCGGATCCGCGCGCTGGTCGACATGCTCTCGGCCCCGCAGCCCGAGGGATTCGGCTTGCACTACGAATGGAGCACCACGCGCAGTGCTTCTGAGACCCTGAGCCTGGGGGAGGGGAACTGCCTGTCCTTCGCGTCGGTCCTGGTGGGCCTCGGTCGTGGCCTCGACTGGCCGATCTACTTCGCAGAAGCGAGGGCGGTGAAGCCCACCCTGCACGTGGAGGACGATCTCGCCTGGAGTTCCGAGCACATGGTGGTGGTCATCACCGCCCGGACGGTACGCGCCGTAGTGGATTTCAGCGGCCCGGTGAAGGACTACCGGATCCACGTGATCGGTGACGTCCGAGCCTACGCGCACCTGCTCAACAACCGGGCCTCGGAGGAGATCCTCAAGTCGCGCATGGCGGGAAGACCACCCCTGTGGACGCAGGCGCTCGAGGACTTCGGGCTGGCAGCGCGAATCGATCCCAGCCTGAGGGCCGCCTGGAACAATCAGGGTGTGGCACTGGCCCGTCTGGGCCGCTTCCGCGAGGCGCGTGAGTTCTACCTCAAGGCCAGCGAGTTTGCGGGCCGCAGCGATTCCCCAGCGCGGAATCTGTTGGTGCTGGAGACCCGCTCGCGCGGGGCGGTCTCGGTTTCCGGGGAAGATCTGGAAGTTCCCGGCGCGCGTTGAGCCGACAGGCCGGCACCGGCCGCATTCGTGCCGCTTGGAGCGAAGCCGCGTATGCTGCACGGCCCTTTCCCCCCTGACCTCCGAGTTGCGCATGGCTTCCGCCGCCGATCCCCCGCGTCACCGCCGGCCCCGGCCGGTTCCCACCCCCTTCAGCGCGCCCTTCTGGGACGGCACCCGCGCGGGTGAGCTGCGCGTCCAGCGCTGCCTGGACTGCGCGCACTGGCGCTGGACCCCGCAGTTGGCCTGCCCGAAGTGCTGGTCGGAGCGCTACGAGTGGGCGCGGACCGGGGGTCGCGGCGAGCTCTACAGCTACACCGTGGTGCAGCGCTCGGTGGATCCCAACCGCTTCGAGGTTCCCTACGTGCTGGCGGTGGTGCGCCTCGACGAGGGGCCGCACCTGCTCACGAATCTGGTGGAGTGCGAGCCCGCGGCCATCGAGGTGGGGATGCGGGTCGCGGTGCGCTTCGAGCGGCTGGACGACGACTTCCACGTCTACCCCTTCGCGCCGGAAGGCGGCTGAGGGATGGCGTTGCGGGAGGTCGCGGTGGTGGGGGTGGCGACCACCGAGCAGCTGCGGAGTTCGGGGGGGCGCTATGGCCTGAGCTACGGGCTGGAGGCGCTGAAGGGCGCCCTCGCCGACGCCGGCCTCGAGAAGGCGGACATCCAGGGCCTCTACCCCATGATCGACCAGTGGCCGCAGACGGGCGAGGCGAATCCCGGCAACTACCTCCACAGCAACTGGCCCGCCCAGCTGGGGATTCCGATCCGGTGGTTCACGGGTGCGGTGAACTCGGGCGCCGGCACCGGCGCCTCGGCGATTCTCGACGCCGCCGCGGCCATCGCCGCGGGTTACATCGACACCGCGGCCATCGTGCTGGGCATGGCGGCCAGCACACCGGCGGACACGCGCACCGCGAGTTGGACCTCCCAGGCCATCCAGTGGAACGAGTGGACGGGCACCTATACCGCGGCGCAGTTCGCGTTGGCCGCGCGCCGCCACATGCACGAATTCGGCACCGCCCCGGAGCACTTCGCGCAAGTTTCGGCGACGATCCGGAACTACGGCCACCTGAATCCGGACGCCGTGATGTACGGCCGTGGTCCCTACAGCGTGCAGGACGTACTCGATGCCCCCATGGTCGCGGATCCCCTCACGCGGCTGATGTGCGCCCAGGTCAATGACGGCGGTGCGGCCATGATTCTCTCGACCCTCGAGCGGGCGAGGGATCTCCGCAAGCCCGTGGTGCGTGTCCTGGGCGGCGCCGACCAGCTCTCCTACCCCGCCTACGCGGAGCCGCCGCTCCTCGAGCACGCGCTGGGCGAGCCCTTCTCGACGCGCTGGGTGGACGACGGCTTCGCGATGGCGGGGCTCACGCGAGACGACGTGGACGTGGTGGAACTCTACGACGGTTTCGCGTCCTGGATCGTCATGCAGTGGGAGCTGCTGGGTTTCTGCGCGCGCGGGGAGGGCGGGCCCTTCGTGGCGAGCGGCGTCATGGAGCTGGACGGCCGCTACCCGACCTGCACCGATGGGGGCTGTGAGAGCTTCAGCCACATGGGAGCGCCCGCCCTGCTGCGGCCCCTCGAGGCGGTGCGTCAGCTACGGGTGGAAACCCCGGACCCCTGTCCCGGCTGGGAGCAGGGCAAGCACAGCCACGAGCCGGGTGCCTGCCGTCAGGTGCGCGATCCACGCATCGCCCTGGGGGTCAGCATGGGGCCGCCCACGGGCGGTGGGAACTTCGTACTGCTGGCCCGCGACTGAGCGCGGGCGGAAGGCGGTCTCAGGACTCCTCGGGGTCGGAGTTCGGAGATGCCTCCCTCGGCGTGTAGACGGCGAGGCGGGCGGTATCGCGAAGCAGGTCGACCTGCCGTACGCGGACCTCCTGAACGTCGAGGCCGGTCCGTTCGCGGAGGTCGCGAACCAGGACTTCCCGGTCCCCGCTCCGCAGCATCTCCATGTTGTCGTAGATCACTTCGACGTTTCTGCGTGAAACGCGCTCGGTGAGGAATCTCTCCGCCGCCGGTGAGTATTCGCAGAG
This sequence comes from Myxococcales bacterium, assembly GCA_013215615.1. Classification (GTDB taxonomy): domain Bacteria; phylum Myxococcota_A; class UBA9160; order UBA9160; family SMWR01; genus JABSQX01. The sequence goes on from JABSQX010000014.1 coordinate 33,311, forward strand.
CGCGGTAAGGCCCGCGATGGTCACGTTCACCAGCAAGAGTTCAGCGAGGCTGACCTTGACGTTCGCCACGGCGTTGACGATGGCGATACCGATCACGATGAAGAGGTATGTGAGATCGCGCGTCCGGATCGGCTCGGTGCGGTAGCGGAGGATGCCGAAGACCGCGAAGAGCCCCAGCGCGAAGCCCAACTCGATGGGCACCTTCCGGAGCAGGAAGCAGAGCGTGAAGGTGATGACGTTGAAGAGGACGTAGGTGAAGACGTACTGGTTGTGGCCGTAGCGGCGGGCATAGACGCAGTAGACGACCAGTCCCGTGAAGAAGAGGTCGATCAGCAATCGAAGCCCGAGCTTCGCGAGGCTTGTCGCCTGTACGAGGCTCGGGTCGAGTCCGAGCAGGTCATTCATCGCCGATTCGACCCAACGCTCGCACGGTGTCACGGTAGCCGTTCATGCGCACTTCCGGGAGCAGCAGGGCTGCTGCCGTGCAGTACTTGCTGACCGAAACCGGAAAGATCCGATGGGCGCGTAGCGCCATCAGGAAGGGGGAGCGTGGCTGAAAGCGCTCCTGCTTGACCTCGACGATCACCGCTGCAGGGAAACTGGCTCTGTCGTGCGGCGAGGTGAACGCGGGGTTCAGGTCCAGGGTGACGCGCTCCTTCGTACGGTGGCCCAGCAGCGTGATCCTCTCGAACTCGGTGCGCAGGGTGTGGACGAGGTCCCTGGCGCGAACCGGCAGGAGGTCGTCGAGGAATTGCAGGCCCTCCGGGTCGAGCGATTCCTCGCCATAGGGGATGCGCCGCCGGGACTTCCGGGTCTGGTTGGCCGGAGTCTTTTCCTTCACCTCGAGATAGCTGAGTTCACGGTCGGGGTAGTGGCGAATTCGCGCCTTGAAGCGGGGCCTGCGGCCCCGGTGGTGGTCCTCGAGCGATCGATACTGGGGGGTGTCGAGGTAGAGGGTGCGGTAGCGCGCTGGGCCCCCGCCCCTGGCCAGCAGGATCGCGTAATCGTCGAGGAGGCTCTCCAGGACCCCCTCCAGGGTCGTGGCAGCCAACATGCACTTCGTGTCGACTCGAGACAGCAGTGAGCGCGCCGCAAGCAACTCAGGGGACGCTGTCGCGAACTCTTCGAGCACTCGGATCTGGGGAGCGGACGGCGACACGAGTGGCTGGCACGGGCTGCCTGTCTGGCGCCCGTTGTCTTGGCGGCCGTCGATTTCCAGGGGCCTCGCGGGCCTTTCCGGAAGATCGGGTGCTTCGGAGAGCGTGTGGGAACGCTTCATGCGGGACATTAGTTTGGCACGCTCGGTCTTCTGTCGCGCGTATTGGGCAGGCAATGGGGGTCGAGGGCGCCGCGGAATCTCTCGAATCTATGCTGGTTGGGGCAGTGGCGCATCCGGGGGGCGTTTCTCGGCGAGAGAGGGCAGGCGACGGCCGCCGACCTGGCGTGCCGAAGTGCATACAATGGCGTTAAATATAACATATAATATGTAACTCAATAAGTATCCGACGTAGTTGCGAGTCGCGGGCAGTCCGGACGCAATGGCGAGCGTCCTGGGTGGACAGTCCCGTGGGGCTTCCCGAGGGCCCCGCGAAGCGGAGATGAAAGTGCTCGATCCGAGTTCGGCGTGGCAGGTTGGGCTTCGCGAGGGCGTGCGTGTCGCGGGCTGGCTGGGGGTTCTCTGCTGCCTGATTGTGGCGCCTGGTGTGCTGCGTGCCGCACAACCCGGTGATCTGATCCTCAACGAGTTCAACGCCGTCACCACTGGGAACTTCCTGGGGCTGGGATCCGGAAGCGACAGCTTCCTGGGCGTCGTACCGGGCAACGGTGGCAACTGGGTCGAACTCGTGGTGGTGGCGGACCACCTCGACGTGCGCGGATGGACGCTCGAGTGGGAGAACGCGGACCTCGACAACAATACGGGGAGGTTGGTCTTTGGTCAGAGCCTCCTCTGGGCAGATCTGCGCGCGGGGACACTGATCACGATTCGCGAGGATGATCTGGGAGCCCCGGGCTTTGGCGCGTTGCCCACGGACCTGAGCTTCGACCCACAAGCGGGCGACTGGTGGATCCACATCAACGCGGATGACGTCGGCCATCTCTTCAAGTTAGGATTCAAGGTGGACAACGACGGATGGGCGATGCGGATCCTCGACGCCTCGTCCCCCGCGAACGTCGTGCAGGATTTCGTGGGGGAGAATCGCCCACTGTGGGCGGGGACCGCCGTGAGCAGCAGCGAGGTCGGCAAGCTCAAGCAGAACCCCTCTGCGGCGGCGGCTTTCGCCGCGCTCCAGAACTACGACGACGGAGATTCGAGCACCTTCGGCAGCCCGAACACCTGGGCGGGGGGGGCACTGGTCCAGGATCTCTCAACGCTTCGCGCGCAGGTCCTGGCGCCGCCCGCCCCGGTCCCCGGTCTGCTGCCTGGTCTGCTCGTACTTCTCGCGGCGCTGCTCGGGTTCGTGGCCTTCCGCGTCCTGCGCGTCTAGCGATTCCGGGCGCTCAGATGCAGCCGCGTTCGCGGAGTTGCGCGATGCGTTCCCAGCTCAGGCCGAGATCGAGGAGCAGTTCCTCGGTGTGCTCACCGGCTTCGGGAGCGCGTGTCGTTGCGGGGGGCGTCTCGGCGAACTGCACGGGGCTTGCCACCAGCTCGAAGCTCGAGCCGTCGCCAGCATCCACCTCGTTCACGTAGCCGTTGGCAACGGCCTGGGGGTCCCGTGCCACTTCGAGCGTGTCCTGGCAGACCTCCCAGACCCCATCGAAATCCGCGAGCGTCTCCGTCCACTCCGCGAGCGTGGCGCTGGCGAAGAGATCGTCGAGGAGTTCCGCGCAGGCCCCGCTGTTGTCCGTGAATGCCTCGAGGCTCGCGAAGCGCGGGTCCTCGATCCACTCCGTGCGTCCCACGCTGCGGCAGAAGCCCGGCCACTGGTGGAAGCCCTGCAGGCAGACGAGCACGATAAAGCGGTCGTCGCGCGTGCGGTAGGTGCCCGCCAATGCGTTCGTCGAGGGAACGCGTTCCATGGCCCGCCAGGGCTGCTGCTGCGCGAGGGAGCCCGCGATCGCAGAAGCCATGGCCCACATGCCCAGACCGAGCAGCGAGAGNTCCACCACCGGCGCCTCGCCGGTCCGCTCGCGTGCGAGCAGGGCCGCAGCGACGCCACCCGCCAGCACCAGGCCCCCCATGCCGTCCCCGTAGGCACCGCTGGGCATGGGGGCGGGGCGCGAGGCGTCCGCGGGTGTGGCGCCCAGCGAACTACCGCCGCGGGCCCAGAAGGTCGCGTAGTCGAATCCACCGCGATTGCGCTGGGGGCCGCGCTCGCCCAGGCCCGTTCCCCGCGCGTAGACGATGGAGGGATTGAAGGCGCGGATCTCATCGACACCGATGCGGAGACGCTCACGGGAATCGGGGAGGAGGTTGGTGATGAAGACGTCGGCCTCGCGCACGAGTTCACCGAGGAGTTCCCGGCCCTCGGGCATCGCGAGATCCAGGCAGATGCTGCGCTTGCCGCGATTGGCGTGGTGGATGGGAAAGTTCACACGGCCGCCGATGGCGTGGGGGCCGGTGCTTCGCAGTCCGCGGTAGGCGTCGCCGCCACGGGGGGGTTCCACCTTGATGACATCGGCCCCCCACTCGGAGAGCACGGCCGTGGCCACGGGGACGAAGACGTACTGCGCGACCTCGATCACCCGGACGCCCTTCAGGACCTCGTGCACTGGGACCCTCCTCGGGAGCAGCGGGCTTGGGCCGGGGCCCGAGCCGGACTCGATGCTGCTGCGGGGGAGAGGGTAACGGTCCGACGCGAAGGGGCGATAGCTCGCGGGCGCCACGCTGGCGGCCCGCCGAGCCCCCGCTCAGGCGCGCATGATGCCGCCGCCGTCCACCATCAGGGTCTGGCCGGTCACGTATTGGCTGGCGTCCGAGAGCAGGAAGGCTACGGCGGGGGCGATGTCCGCCTCTGCATCACCGTCGCGTCCCAGCGGGTGGTCCTCGTACATGGTCGCGAAGGCCCGGGCGCGGACGCCGTCGTCGTCCGGGGGCAGGCGGTGCGCGACGGAGGCGGGGCACACGCAGTTGACGGTGATGCCGTGCCCGCCCCATTCCCGGGCGGCCGTTCGGGTCAGTGAGCGGACCGCCTCCTTGGCGGCCGAGTAGGGACCGTAGCCGGGGGCCCCCGTGTTTCCCATCGCGGAGCCCATGGTGACGATGCGGCCGCGGCCCAGCTTCTGCATGTGGGGCAGCACCGCCTGCATGAGCCAGAGCGTGCCCTTGGGCCCGGTGTCGAGAAAGAGATCGATGTCCGCCGGGCTGACTGCTGCGAGCGGGGTCACCGGGCGGAAGGACTGGGCGTTGGCGACCAGGCCGTCGATGCGGCCGAAGCGCTCGGCGGTGCGCTCGGCCACCTCGCGGCTGCTTTCGGGGTCGGCGACGTCCGCTCGGGTGATCAGCGCTTCGTTGTCGAGGAGGGCGAGTTCGCGCTGCACGGCCTCCAGGCGCTCGAGCTTGCGGCCGGTGAGACTGAGCTGGCAGCCGGCCTTCGCGAGAAAGTGCGCGATGCCCCGGCCGATGCCGCGCGTGGCTCCCGTCACGATCACGACCTGCCCGCCGAGTCCGAGGGAGGGAGCGTGCTGGCGGTCCATCCGCGGAACGCTAGCCCGCTTTCTGAGACCCGGCGCGCGCGGCGGCACGGCCAGCGCGTTGCCGGACTGCGCGGTGAAGGCGGTATGCTGGGGCGGGAGGCAAGCAACCCATGGCTCGCGTCGCGGTGGTGGGAGTGGGAGCGATTGGCGGCTACTTCGCCGCGCAGCTGTTTCGGAGCGGACACGATCTCAGCCTCTGCGTTCGCACGCCCTTCGACCGGCTGGTGGTGGAGTCCGGGGAAGCGGAGCAGCGGGTCGAGGCCCCCGTGCTGACGCGGCCCGAGCAGGCCGTCGAGGTGGATTGGGTATTCCTGGCCACCAAGGCGCACCAGAGCGCCGAGGCGGGCGACTGGCTCTCGGCCCTCTGCGGGCCCGAGACACGGGGCGTGGTGGTGATGCAGAACGGGGTCGAGCAAGTCGAGCGGGTGACGCCGCTGGTGGGAACGACGGCGGTGATCCCCGCCGTCGTGCTCTGCGGCGCGGAGGCGTTGGCCCCGGGCCACATCCGCCACCACGGCTACTCGGAGTTGAAGGTACCCGCAGGAGCCCTGTCCGCGGAGTTGGAGGCGCTCTTCGAGGGCAGCGAGGCCAAGATCGCCCCGCAGGCCGACTTCGTCACGGAGCTGTGGCGCAAGCTGCTGCAGAACGCGGTGGCGAGTCCCATCACGGCGCTTTCGGGATGCCGGCTGGGGGTGTTTCGACGGGCGGACGTCCAGGTCCAGGGCGCGGCGCTTGCCGAGGAGTGCGTGGCGGTCGCCCGGGCCGCGGGCGCCTCCCTCGGCCCGCAGGACGCCGGGGCCGTACTGGAGGGCCTCGCAGCGGTGGCCCCGGAGATGGGAAGTTCGATGCTGTATGACCGGATGGCGGGCCGGCCCCTCGAGCACGATGCCATCACCGGGGCGGTGGTGCGCTTCGGGGAGCGCTTCGAAATCGCCACCCCCGTGAGCCGTTCGATGCTCGCCTTGCTGGCAGCGAACAGCGCTGCTGCGGAGCGACGTGCTGCGCGAGGCGAGCGCACCGAAGGCGATGCCGGGGAGAAAGCGCGCGCCGGGCGCGTTGCATGAAGGAGGCTGCGATGCCTGATTTCGGGGGAAGGGTTGCGTTGGTCACCGGGGCGGGCTCGGGGATCGGGCGGGCCGCGGCGCTGCTTTTCGCGGAGTCCGGCGCGCGGGTGGTGGTTTCGGACATCGACGAAACGAGCGGCGCGGAGACTGTCGAGCGGGTCCGCGCGGCGGGGGGTGAAGCCATCTTCGCGCGAGCGGATATCTCCCAGGCCGCGGACGTGGAGGCCATGGTGGAGAGCGCCGTCCGCGAGTTCGGACGACTGGACTTCGCGTACAACAACGCGGGGATCGGCAACGACGCGCATCCCCTGGCCGAGATGCCCGAGGAACTCTTCGACCGCGCCGTCGCGGTGATGTTGAAGGGCGTGTACCTGTGCATGAAGTACGAGATCCCCCGCATCCTCGAGCAGGAACGCGGCGCCATCGTGAACGCCGCTTCGGGCGCGGGCCTGATCGGTTTTCCCGGGCAGTGCGGCTACGTGGCCAGCAAGCACGGGGTGATCGGACTCACCAAGACGGCCGCCCTCGACTACGCGAAGACGGGGTTGCGGATCAACGCCATCTGCCCGGGGACCGCCCGCACCGGGATCGTGGAGGAGTGGACGGGTGGAGATGCGGAACGCGAGGCCGAGATTGCGGGCTACCACCCCATCGGGCGCATCGCCGACCCGAGGGAGATCGCGGAGGCGGTGCTCTGGTTGTGCTCCGACGCGGCTTCCTTCGTGCTGGGCCACGCCATGGTGGTCGACGGCGGCTACACCACGCAGTAGCCGGGCACGGGGTTCGCTAGTCTTTCGACGCCCGGCCGTGCGCTCAGGAAGGGCCATGGCAGGGCGCGCAGTGCACCGCAAGCTCGCGGAGGCAGGTGATGAGCGACTTCCAACCCGACTTTCCCCACCTCGATTTCGCCACCGACGGGGTTCCGGATCTGCACGAGATCCTGGCGGAAATGCGAGCCCGCCACAGCGTCGCCCCCGTCTACTACCACGGCGAGCAGGCCTACCTGATCACGCGCTTTCGCGACGTCCAGGCGGCGCTGTCCGATGACTTGACCTTTCCCTCGGCCGCCGCCTACCTGCGGCACTCGGGCCCGGTGATGGGCAAGACCATCCAGTGCATGGGGGGTGATGAACACCGGCGCAACCGCGGACTGGTCTCGACCGCCTTCCGTCCGCGCTTGATGACGGAGTTCGTGGAGGCCTTCCTCACGCCGGAAGCCCACAAGTTGGTGGACGCCTTCGCGGACCGTGGGGAGGCGGATCTCGTGCGCGACTTCACGACCCGCTACGCGTTCACGGTCATCGCCCGACTGCTGGACTTCCCGCCCACGGACTTCGACCAACTCAAGCTCTGGGGAGATGGATTGATCGATTTTCCCTGGGATCCGGAGGGCGCCCTGACGGCCTCGCGGGAGTTTACCGCCTACGCGAAGGAGATCGTCAACGAGCGCCGCAGGCATCCCGGCGAAGACCTGCTTTCCTCCCTCGCGACCGTGGAGGTGGAGGGGGAGCGGCTTTCCGACGAGGAGATCTTCTCCTTCCTGCGCCTGCTCTTTCCAGCAGGAGCGGACACCACCTACCGGGGGTTGGGGAGCATGCTCTACGGGGTGCTCAGCAATCGCAAGGTCTTCGATGCGGTTCGCCACGACGCGGCGATCATCCCCAAGGTGGTCCAGGAGTCGCTGCGCTGGGAAGCACCCACGGCGCTACTGCCGCGTTTCGCACCGAAGGACGTGACCTGGGCGGGCGTTTCGATCCCGGCGGGCTCGCAGGTGCTCTTCGGCATCACCTCGGGCAATCGCGATGCCGACGTCTTCCACGAGCCCGACCGCTTCGATCCCTGGCGCAAGGAGCGCGAGTTCCTGACCTTCGGGCGGGGGCTGCATTTCTGCCTGGGTTCCCACCTGGCGCGCCGCGAGATGGAGGTGAGCCTGCGGGTGATCGCCGAGCGGCTGCCGGATCTCGAAATCACGGACCCGGATTCCGTGGGTATCGCGGGGACCGTGTTGCGCGGCCCGGCCTCCCTACCGGTGCGCTTCAGCCCGAACTGATCGCGGAGACAGACCGCTCGATGGAAGTCCCCCTGCTCGTCGACGATTTCCTGCGCCGGCCGGCGCTCCTCTACGCGGAGAAGACCGCCATCGTCGACGGCGAGCGGCGCTTCAGCTATCGCGAGTACCAGGCGCGGGTCAACCAGCTCTCGAACGCGCTGCTCTCCTTGGGGGTCGGCGCGGGGGACCGGGTCTGCATCCTCTCCCCCAACTCGCATTTCTTCCTGGAGAGTTTCTACGCCACCAGCCAGATCGGTGCTGTGCTGGTCCCCCTCAACTACCGCCTCGTCGCCGCCGACCACGCCTACATCCTCGATCATGCCGGGGTCTGCGCGGTCCTGGTGGATTGGGAGTACACCCAGGTGGTGGATTCGATCCGCGGGGAACTGCCCGGNGTGCGGCACTGGATCGCCGCTCGGGACGGCGGGGTCGATGCGCCCGGTTGGACGGACTGGGAGACGCTGATCGCGGGTCAGTCCGAAGAGGCACCTGCCGCGCGGGAACGCGGGGAGAACGACCTGGTCTCCATCAACTACACCTCGGGAACCACGGCGCGCCCCAAGGGCGTGATGCTCACGCACCGCAACTGCTACCTGAACGCCTACAACCTCATCGCCCACCTGCGCATCGCCCACGAAGACGTGGAGCTCTGGACGCTGCCCATGTTCCACTGCAACGGTTGGGGGGGCGTCTACGCGCTCACCGGCATGGGGGGCACCCACGTGGTGCTGCGCGCCGTGGAAGGCGAGGCGATCTTCCGGCTGATCTCCGAGGAGGGGGTGACCTTCGCGTGCATGGCGCCCGCGGTGCTGCGCACCATCCTCGATTTCGAGGGCCGGGACACCTACGAGATCTCCACGCGGCCGCGCTTCACAGTGGCCGGTGCGCCGCCCCCGGCGGCCTACGTGCAGCGCCTGGAAGAGGAACTGGGTTGGGATTTCGTGGAGATCTACGGTCTTACCGAGACCGCGCCCCTGCTCACGGTGTGTGCCCCCGATTTCGCCACGGAGCGGGGCGATTGGGCGCGGCGCGCGCGGGCGGGCGCTCCGGGCCTGGGCGTCGAACTCGCGATCCTGGACGATGAGGACCAGCCGCTGCCTCGCGACGGCGAGAGCGTGGGGGAGATCTGCGCGCGCTCGAACGTGGTGTTTCGGGGTTACTGGGAGCAGCCCGAGGAGACGGCCCGAGCCATCCGCGACGGCTGGTTCCACACCGGCGATCTCGGGGCCTGGGACGCCGTGGGTAACATCCAGATCACCGACCGGAAAAAGGACGTGATCATCTCCGGCGGCGAGAACATCAGCTCCCCCGAGATCGAGGACGCCCTCTACCAGCACCCGGGCGTCCTCGAGTGCGCGGTGATCGGCATCCCCCACGAAAAGTGGGGCGAGACCCCGTGCGCGATCGTCGTGGCGCGCGAGGGTCACGAGCTCAAGGAGGAGGANGTCCTGGCCTTCTGCCGGGAGAACCTCGCCCACTTCAAGTGTCCGAGCCGCGTGGAGCTGGTGGAGAGCCTGCCCCGGACGGTTACCGGCAAGCTGCAGAAGTTCAAGCTGCGGGAGCGCTATTGGTCGGGCAGCGAGAGGCGCGTGAACTGAGGCGAGCGCGAGGGCGACCCGATCCGCGTTCACCTACCCTGGATCGTCCATGAGCGAGCCCTTCTCCCTCGACGACAAGTACGAAAGGCGATCGGGGCGCATCGCACTCACCGGGCTGCAGGCGTTAGTGCGCTTGCCTCTCGAACAGTGTCGCATCGACCGCGCCGCGGGCCTGCGCGTGGGGACCTTCATCTGCGGCTACCAGGGTTCACCGCTGGGCGAGTACGACAAGCAGCTCGGCCGGGCGGCCCGGCTGCTGGGCGAGCACGATGTTTACTGGCAGCCGGGCATCAACGAGGAGGTGGCCGCCACTGCGCTCTACGGTGCCCAGCTCCTGGATCACTTCCCCCACGCGCGTTTCGACGGCGTTACTTCTCTTTGGTACGGGAAGTCGCCGGGCGTCGACCGGACGGGCGACGCCTTCCGCCACGGAAATTTCATGGGGACCGGGCGCAACGGCGCGGCGGTCGCGTTGGCGGGTGACGACACGGCCTGCAAGAGCTCTACGATACCGGGCGACAGCACCATCGCCTTCTACGACCTTCAGTTCCCACTCCTCTACCCGGGCGACACCGTCGAGATCCTCGAACTCGGCCTGCACGCCATTGCACTCTCGCGCTTCTGCGGGTCCTGGAGCGCGCTCAAGATCGTGAACAACGTGGCGGACGGGGGCGGTGTGGTCGAGATCGGCCCGCGCCCGCTCCCGTTGTTGCCCGAAGTCACGATCGACGGGCGCCGCTTCGAGAAGCGTCAGGACCACCGCCTGATCGCCCCGCACAGCGTGGAGCTGGAACGGCAGATGTTCTACGAGCGAAGCGTGGCCGCGCTCGCCTACGTGCGCGAGAACCGCCTGGATCGCTGCCAGCTGCAGGGCCCATCGGACCGTGTCGGATTGGTGGCTGCGGGCAAGAGCTGGGTGGACCTGCGCCATGCCCTGGATCGCCTGGGACTGGGAGAAGGGGAGCTGCGCGGGGCCGGGATCCGGCTCTACAAGCTCGCCCTGGTGGCGCCCCTGGAGCCGCAGGGCCTGCGCGAGTTCGCGAAGGGGCTCCGGGAGATCGTGGTGGTGGAGGAGAAGCGCGGCTTCATCGAGACCCAGCTGCGCGATGCGCTCTACGGCATGCCCTCGCCNCCTGAGATCTTCGGCAAGCGCGACGCGCANGGCGGCATCCTGTTTCCCGCACACTCCGAGCTGGGGGCGGATGGCATTGCGCTCGCCCTCGCCGAGCACCTGGCAAGCCGCCTGGATTGGCCCGAGCTGCGCGCGCGCTGCGTCCCGCTCCGCGCGCTCGCCGAGCGGGACCCGGAGCCGCTCGCGGTCCGCACCCCCTATTTCTGCAGCGGCTGTCCCCACAACCGATCGACGCGCCTGCCCGAGGGCGAGGAGCAGGTCGGTGGCGGCATAGGCTGCCACGCCATGGCGAGCTGGATGGACCGCGGCGTCAGTTGGCTGCCCCAGATGGGAGGGGAGGGCGCCTGCTGGATCGGGCTGTCTCCCTTCACCGAGAAACGGCACCTCTTCCAGAACCTCGGCGACGGCACCTTCGCGCACTCGGGGAGCAAGGCGGTGGAGGGCTGCATTGCCGCGGGTGTGGACATCACCTTCCGCATCCTCTTCAACCAAGCGGTGGCCATGACGGGCGGGCAGGAGGTGGTGGGCCTGGGCACGCCGGCGGCACTGGCCTTTCAGCTGGAGGCCCAGGGCGCGAAGCGCGTCGTGATCGTGAGCGAGCAGCCCGAGGGTTACCGGAAATCGCGCCTCTCCCCGCGCATCCAGGTGCGTCCGCGCGGAGACTACGAGGCCGTGATGCGCGAGCTGCGAGAACTCTCCGGTGTCACGGTCATCATCTACGACCAGCAGTGCGCGGCCGAGAAACGGCGCGAACGCAAGCGCGGCCAGCAGGCTGTCCCGCGCCAGCGCGTCTACATCAACCAGAGCGTCTGCGAGGGCTGCGGGGACTGCGGGAGCCGCTCGAACTGTCTCTCCGTGGTGCCGGTGGAGACGGCGCTCGGGCGCAAGACCCGAATCCACCAGGGCTCCTGCAACTTCGATTACACCTGCCTCGAGGGAGACTGCCCGGCCTTCATGACCCTGGAACTCTCCGCCGGCACCGTTGCAGCCCGCCGCCGCGCCAGCTGGGAGCTTCCCGAGCACTTCCCCGAGCCCCCGGCTCGGAGCGGGAACGCGGACCCCTACAAGGTGATGCTGATCGGCATTGGTGGCACCGGGGTGGTGACGGTGGACGCGCTGTTGGCGACCGCCGCCCTGCTCGATGGCAAGTACGCGCTGCACCTCGACCAGACGGGCCTCTCCCAGAAGGGCGGCGCCGTGCTCTCGAACTTCCTCGTGAGCGACACCCCGATCGCGCATAGCAACAAGATCGGCGCGGGAGAGGCCGACCTGCTATTGGCCTTCGACCTCGTGGCCAGCGTGGCTCCCGACAACCTGCGCCGTTTCGCGCCCGAGCGCACGCGCGTCGTGGCCAACACGGCGCGAACGCCCACATCGGAGAGCGTCACCGACGTGACCGCGGAAGTCCCGTCGCTCCATGGCTTCCGGGAGTGCCTGGAAGCGCACGCCATGGCCGAGGGCGGTCACTGGGTGGACGCGGAGGCCAGTTGTGACGCGCTCTTCGGCAACGGGGCCTCCGCGAACGTCTTCCTGCTGGGGGCCGCCTACCAGGCGGGCTATCTCCCGATCGCCGCGGACGCCATCGAGTCGGCGATCCGGGCCAACGACGTCTCCGTGGAGCAGAACCTCGCGGCCTTCCGCTGGGGGCGTCGCAGCGTCAGCGAACCCGAGGTGCTGGCGGCCTTGTTGGCCGAAGAGAATGTCGGTGCTTCCGAGACGCCCCGCGAGCGCCTGCGCCGCTGTGGCCCCGAGCAGTTGGACGCCCATGAGCGGCTGATGGCGATTGCACCGGCCGACGAGGGCTTGCGGGACATCCTGTCCCTGCGGCTGGCGGAACTGCTCCTCTTCCAGGGCGAGCCCACGGCACGCGAGTACCTGGAGTTCGTGCTCGAGGTCTTCCGGCGCGAGGTCGAGCAGGCGCCCGGTTGCAACGGTCTCGCGGAGCGCGTGGCCGAGGGGCTCTATCGGCTCACGGCGCTGAAGGACGAGTACGAGGTGGCGAGGCTATGGCTCCACGACTCGCTCTACGAGCGCGTCACGGGCGAATTCGAGGGGGCGGTGGAACGGCGTGTCCACCTGCACCCGCCGCTGTTGCGGCGCATGGGGCTTGCGGGAAAACTGCGCCTGGGCCCCTGGGCGATGGGTCTCTTTCGCTTTCTCCATGCCATGCGCGGGCTACGGGGGCGTTGGCTCGATCCCTTCGGCCATACCGTCCACCGGCGCTTCGAGCGCTCCCTGCGACCCTGGTACCGCCGGGTACTCGAGCGCGCGCTGCCGCAGCTGACGCTCGAGAACCATGCCCTGTTGCTGGAGCTGGCGGGCCTCGCCGATGGCATTCGCGGCTACGAGGCCCTCAAGGAACACAACGCGGGGGTGGCTCGCCTGGAGGCAGAACGCCTGATCGAGAAGTTGGAAACCAGTCACGAGGATGCTCCCGGCTGAGCGCGTACGCTTCGACCCTGAGGACCGGGTCCTCGCGCACGGTCCCATGCGCCGTACCGCCGCGGCGGGGCGCTTGATACCCTGATCCTCGCGGCTGGGCGCGTGCAAGGAGGTCAACGCAGATGGGTAGTATCGTCGTGACGGGTGCGGCTTCGGGGATTGGCGCTGCCACCTGCGTGCGCCTGGAGAAGGAGGGGCACCGGGTGATCGGCGTGGACCGTTCCCCCGGCGCCGAGGTGGTCGCGGACCTGGGCTCGCGGGAGGGCCGCAGTCTCGCAGTCGAGGCGATCCGGGAGGCGAGTGGGGGCAGCCTGGAGGGCGTGGTCTCGGCGGCGGGCCTGGGCCCCTACGACGAGGCCGGGCCCGTGGCGCGGGTCAACTACTTCGGGGCGATGGCGATGCTCGACGATTTGCTCGAGCTGCTCGCGCGCGGCAGCGCGCCCGCGGCCGTGGGCATCTCCTCGGTGGGCGCGGTCTTCACGCAGCTGCTGGTGCCGGGCTTCGTGGAGGCCTGCCTGGCTGGAGACGAAGAGGCCGCCGTGGCCTGCATGGAGGGGCACGACGGCAACACCGCCTACGTGTGCGCGAAGCACGCCCTGGCCCTGGCGGTCAAGCAGCGCGCGCCTGCCTGGGGCGCGCGCGGGGTGAGGCTCAACGCCGTGGCGCCCGGTTCCACCGAGACCGCGATGCTCGAGCGCTTGCACGACGACCCCGCCCTGGGCCCGCCGGTGAGGGCGCTCCCGATTCCCCTGGGCCGCACCGCAACCGCGTCGGAACTGGCCAGCGCCATCGCCTTCCTGTTGGGCCCCGACGCCAGCTTCGTGCACGGCACCGTCCTCAAGGTGGACGGCGGCAGCGAGGCCGTGATTCGACCAGATGTCATCTAGGCCCATGGCGTGAGCGAGGTGGCCGGATCCGGCGATTCCCAAGACTCGCGGGAGGAGACTGAAACTTCGTCCTCCGCAGCGTGGCGATCGACGCTTCGCACGGAGGCGGTGCTCGGCGTCGCGGCGCTCACCTACCTGTTCTTCGGATTCGTGGGCGCGGATTGGGAGGCGGATCCGCTCTCGCATCCCCTGCGCTCGCTGTTGCTCTTCGGCTGGATCTTCGCGGTGCTGGTCTGGGCGTCCTTCGGCGTGGTGCGTCATGCGGAAGCGCTGGCGGGCCTCTTGGGAGAGCCGCAGGGGACCATCATCCTGACCCTCTCTGTGATCCTGATCGAAGTGGCGATGATCAGTGCGGTGATGTTGACGGGCAGCAACAACCCCACGCTGGCCCGGGAGACCATGTTCTCCGTGGTGATGATCGTGCTGAACGGCCTGGTGGGCGCCTCGCTGATCGTCGGGGGATGGAAGCACCACACCCAGTCGCTGAACCTGCAAGGCGCCAACGCCTACCTGGGAGCGCTCTTCGCACTGGCCGGGCTGGGCCTGATCCTGCCCCGCTTCACGACCTCCACGCCGGACGGCTCTGCCTCTCCCCTGCTCGCCGTCTTCCTGGTGATCGTGTCGTTGGGCGTCTACGCGGTCTTCCTCTTCGCGCAGACCCGGACTCACGCCTCGCTCTTCCGCATGGAGGGGGAGTCTTCCGAGGGTCACGCCGAGGGGGCCATTCATACGGTGAGCGGCCATGGCCTGCTGCTGGTGCTGACGATGCTGTTCATCGTGTTGCTCTCCAAGTATCTCGCGGTCTTCGTAGAGGTAGGCGTGACGACGGCGGGGCTTCCGGCGGCCCTGGGCGGAATCGTGGTGGCGGTGGTGGTACTCACGCCCGAGGGCCTGTCGGCGGTTCGCGCGGCCTGGGCGAACCAGATCCAGCGATCCATCAACATCTGCCTGGGCTCGGGGCTGGCCACCATCGGGCTCACCATCCCCGCGGTCCTGGCGGTGAGCTTCGTGACGGGCCGGCACGTGGAGCTGGGCCTCGAGCCGGCGGAGATCACCCTGCTGGCGATGACGATGCTCGTCTCCCTCACCACCTTCATCCCCGCCCGGACGACCGCCTTGCAGGGCCTGCTGCACGCGGTGCTCTTCTGCGGCTACCTGCTGCTCGTCTTCGACTGAGCGCGCGCGGCGTCGCCACGAGCGGGAGTCTTCAGGCGGGCCGCGGCTCGTTGAGTTCCAGGGCGTTCTCGCGCAGGATGCGTCGCTGCTTCGCGGCGTCGAAGCCCGACAGTTCGTGCACGTAGTCGAGCGGCTGCGGCATGCCCTCGATGTGCGGCCAGTCCGAGCCGAAGATGACGCGTTCCGAGCCCATCAACGCCTCCACCTCGTAGACGTCGTCCTCCCAGAAGGGGTTGATCCAGACGTGCTCCTTGAAGAGGAGGGCGGGGTCTTCCTTGTAGTATCCAATCGTACCCAGGCGGTCGCGGGACTGCCGGAGCTTGCGGAAGAGGTCGGGTAGGAACTCGGCGCCGTTCTCGATGGAGGCGATTCGCAGGTTGCCGAAACGCTCGAAGAGGCGCTCGTAGGCGAGGGTGACCAGGAAGTCGTAGGCGGCTCGCTCGATGTTGAAGTGCTTGATGTTCGGCCGGCTGTCTCCCTCGCCAAAGGCAGCGCTGAAGCCGTCGCGCACGTAGCCGTGGGTCGTGTACCCGGAGTCACCCGCGTGGACGACCACGGTGATGCCCGCCTCGTTGGCGCGGGCCCAGAAGGGGTCGAAGAGGGGGTCGGCGGGGGAACGCACGCCGTCGTGGGCCGTCCAGACCGCCGCCGGCCGCATCACCACGGTGCGCGCGCCCTGGGCGAGTGCCCACTCGAGTTCTTCGCAGGCGAAATCGACGTCCGCCAGGCTCACGTAGGGGGAGGCGAAGATACGGCCCTCGTAGTTGCACCCCCAGTCCTCCTCGAGCCAGCGGTTGAAGGCCCGGAAGAGCGCGGTGACGGCTTCGGTGTCCCGCTTGAGGAGCTCCTCGTAGAGCACGCCCAGGGTGGGGAAGAGCCAGATGCCCTCGAGGTCTTGCGCTTTCAGCGTGGCGACCCGGGCGTCCCGCTGCACGTACTCGGCGCGAAGCGGCTCGCGTTCCTTCAGTAGATCCCGGGGTCGCAGCCCTTCGGGATTGCCCCGCAGGAAGCTCGCGATGGCGCCGGGCTTGGCGATGGGGTCCCAGGTGGGGTTGGTGACCGCGTGGGCGAGCTTGCCGGCCACGAGGTGGTGGTGGCGACCCTCGATTTCGACCCACTGTACGCAGCGGCGCTGCATCGCCCGGGGCACGTGGCGCGTGAAGGCGTCGCGGGACTCGTAGTAGTGGTTGTCGCAATCGAAGGCCAGGTAGCCGAGTTCCGACAAGAGAGAATCCTCCAGATCGCGGATAGTGTAACTCGCCCCTGCCGGGGCGCGGGAGGCGCTGTGCTCAGCGGCCCGTGAAGACCGGCTCCCGCTTCTCCATGAAGGCCCGGGGCCCCTCGCGGGCGTCCTCGGTCTGCATCACGGCCGCCGAGCACTCCCGCTCGATCGCGTAACCCTCTTCGAGGGAGAGACCGCTGCTGCGGATCACCGCCTCCTTGATCTTGCGAAGGGCCACCGGGCCGTTCTTCTGCAGCCGCTCGGCCACCTCCAAGCTGCGGGCCATCAGGGCTTCGGGCGCCACGATTTCGTTCACGAAGCCGATGCGGTGGGCC
The DNA here is from genome assembly GCA_013215615.1 of Myxococcales bacterium. GTDB lineage: Bacteria > Myxococcota_A > UBA9160 > UBA9160 > SMWR01 > JABSQX01. The sequence continues at coordinate 49,852 of JABSQX010000014.1, forward strand.
TCCTCGGCGGGCATGCGATCTCCCGTGAGCAGGATCTCCATGGCCTTGCAGTAGGGGATCTGCCGCGGCAGGCGCACCATGGAGCCTCCGCCGGGAACGATTCCGCGCTGCGCCTCGGAGAGCCCGAAGCTCGCCTGGCTGGAGGCGATGCGGATGTCGGTGGATTGCAGGATCTCGGAGCCGCCCGCCAACGCAAAGCCGTTCACGGCGGCCACGATGGGCTTGTAGAGTTCGAAGGGGCGCAGCAGCGCGATGGACATCAATTCGAGATCGGACATCAGGCGCTCGTCCCACTCGTCCTCGGGCTCACGGGCGCGGCTGAAGAGCGGGATCAGCCGCTGCAGGTCGCCGCCCACGCAGAACGCCCGCTCCCCGGCACCGGTGAGGATCGAGACCCGCAGGTCGTCGTCGTCGCGGAAGTCGCGCCAGGCGTCGGCGAGGCGCACGATCATTTCCGGGCTCAGGGCGTTGAGGCTTTCGGGGCGGTTGAAGGTCAAGAACGCGATCCCGTCGCGCTTCTCGTACAGCAGGTGGGGCATCTGCGCTGCTCCTCGCTTGGACTCGGGCGGCCAGTGTGACGCAGCGCTACGGGCGGCGCTGGCGCGCGCTCGCGACACCGCGCTTTCAGCGCAGCGGTGCGCGGGACAGGGCGGGTTGGGGGCGCGGCGTACTCGGCCAGCGGCGGGGCGTGGGCGTGGCGTACTTCGAGCCGGGATCCACGCAGCGCCAGAGCCAGGAGGCGGCGGGGTTGGCGCCCAGCCCCACGCGGGGTGTCCAGCGGACGCCGCGCAGCCGCGGAGACGCTGCGATCCACAGCCCCGAGCGCCGCGACAGCGGCAGGCCGTCGCAGGAGAGGTCGAGCCCGTAGGCGGCGCAAAGGCGACCGGGGCCTCGGCAGAGTTCGAGGTCCTCGCGGCCGGCCCGGCGTTCGCGCATCGCGGCTAGCCCCTCGACGGGCTCCACGGCCCGCAGCAGCACGGCGCCCGCCAGCTCGGGATCGCCAGCCGCGATGTTCATGCAGTGGTGGATGCCGTAGATTCTGTACACGTAGCTGTGTCCCCGGGGGCCGAACATGCTGCGACAGCGCGGCGTCGTTCCGCGGAAGCTGTGCGAGGCGGGATCGACGAGGCCCCCGTAGGCCTCCGCCTCGACGATCCGGCCCACCAGCCGTCGCCCGGCGTGATCCCGAACGAGCCGGCAGCCCAGCAGCGCCCGGGTCACCTGCAGGATCGGTCGTTCGTAGAACGCCGGGGGCAGCGCTTCGAGGGCTTCGGGGAAGTCCGGCCGCCTCGCGGCGGGCCGCTGCTGGCCCGCTTCGGCCGCGCTAGACATCCGGGACATCGAGGGCCGGAAGGTAGCGGGCGCTCCAGGTCCCGTGTCGATGCTCGACGCGCCAGGTCGATCCCGTTTGGCAACGCGGTGGACTGGCGAGGCGAAGGCCCGAGCGCCGGAAGTGTTCGATGAGCTCCGGGATCAGATCACCGTGGCTGCAGAGCAGGGTCGGTTCGTCGCGAAGCTCCTTCACGAGATCGAGCAGGCCGTGGAGTGAAGCGCCCTCCAGCAGCCTGGGGTCCCTTTCGATCACGACATCCGGGCAGGCCTCTGCGAGGGGAGCGAGGGTCTCCAAGCATCGGAGCGCCGGACTGCTCAAGACGCGCCGAATCCCGGCGTCGCGGAGCGCCGTGGCGACGGCCTGGGCCTGCTGTTGGCCCGCCGGCGCCAAGGGGCGATCGCGATCCTGGTCCGGGCCCGAGCCGGCCGGCCGTGCGATCGCATGACGCAGCAGGTAGAGGATCAAACGGATGCCTCCCTGTGCTCGCCGACTACCGGACGCCCGCGAGCATTTCCGCGAGCGCCCTGTGGAAGTGGATCACCGCGCCCTCGTGACGGCCCATCACCACGCCCGGGAGTGCCCCGGAAGCCAGCGAGGTCTGCACGGCCTCTTGTTGGGGGAAGTCCTCCTCGGCGGTGACGCGGAGTTGCAGGTCGAACTCCTGCTGAAGGCGCCCGCGCATTTCGTCGTCTTCCAGCGGCTTGCGGGCGTAGAGGCTCGTGGTCACGCGGGTGAGGTCGGTGCGCAGGGGTTCGAAGCGCCAGAGCAGCGAGGAGTGGCGGGTGCTGCTGAGCAGGGTGTTGGGCGAGATCAGCCACTGCAGGGTGGCGTGATCCACCAGGCTCCAGTCGCTCTCGGCCTGCCCCGCGAGTTCGACCAGGCTGCGCTTCGCCACCGGGAAGCGCAGGTTCGGGCCGAAGCCGTCGTAGAGCATGGGTTGCGAGAAGTACCAGGGGTGCACGCTCTCCCGGTGCAGGGAGAAGACGTGGTAGGACTCGAGAAAGGTGGAGAGCAGGAGCTTCCAGTTGCACGCCCATTCGGAAACATGCGTGTCGAAGTGCTGCTGGGAGTCGAGATCGAGCGCCTCGAGGTCCGGGCCGAGACCCTCGAGGACTTCGTGATCGGCGATGGCGGCATCGCCCTCGGCGCGAACCAGCACCAGCCCGTGGGACTCCGTGCAGGGCCTGGGCAGCAGGTTCCGCTCGGAGTCCTCGAGTTCCGTGAAGGCCGTTTCGGCCAGCGGGGTTTCGCGCAGGCGCCCGTCGGTCGAGTAGCTCCAGGCGTGGAAGGGACAGCGCAGCCGGCCGCCGGGCGCGCAGCCTCTTCCCTCGACGAGCGGGCTGCCGCGGTGCCGGCAGGCGTTCACGAATGCGTGTACCCGACCGTCGGCGTGCCGGGTCACCAGGATGGGGACGCCGCCCGCATCGAGTGACAGGTAGTCGCCGGGCCCGGGCAGATCCACGCCGAGCCCCGCCACGGTGGCGCGCCCGCGGAAGAGCGCACTGCGTTCGCAGGCCAGGTGCTCGGAACTCGTGTAGTGGGCAGCGGGAACCCGCAGCAGGCTGTCGGCCAGCTGCGTGCTGCCCTCGCGCTCGTGGGCCAGGAAGCGCCGGATCCACGCGATCTCGTCTTGGCGTCGCATCAGGGCTTCGTCTGCGGCCGCGCCTAGTGGTGTGCGCCGAGCCGGCGCGCCGCGGCCACCAGCACGGCGGCGATCACGATCTCGCTGATCACGTGCTGCGTTGCGAATTCCGCGTGATCCGTGAGCCAGGCGGCGGTGCGCATCCCCGCGGCTGCCAGCAGCAGCCAGGCCGGGGGGTAGAACCAGTGGGCTTTTCCGGGGAGCTGCGCGAAGGCGGCCATGCCGCCGGTCACCAGGAAGAAGGCGCCGAGGTCCCCGATCTGGGTGCTGGCCTCCGGGACGGCGAGCAGCGGCATGCCGAGAGCCTTCGCGGCCTCCGCGGGCATGAAGACCCACTGCAGCCAGATCCCCAGGAACATCAGGGCGGGCACGATGGCCAGGATGCGAATCAGGAGTGTCACGAGATCTCTTTCCTTTCGGCCTTCCTGGGTACTCTCACCCGGGAGGGCAGCTGTCGTGGTGGCTTCGCGGAAGGTCGACCGGCTTCGCCTGGCTGCGGGACTGCCCGGAACTCGCCTACCCTGCGGTGCGCCCGGCGTGATTCCGGCGGATGGCCCGGAAACGGCGGGCAATATGCCAGAGCGCGCGGAGCTTGGCCCACCCAGGTCCATGGCGGGCCGGTTCCGAGGGGAGGACAGATGATGGGCAGATTGAGCGAGAAGGTGGCCATCGTGACCGGCGGCACCAGCGGGCTGGGTGCGGGCATCTCGGCGCGCTTCGCGGCGGAGGGCGCTTGCGTGGTGGTGACCGGGCGCAACGCGGAGCGCGGCGAGGCGGTGGTGGCGGCGCTCCGCGAGGCGGGGGGCGAGGGCTGCTTCGTGGCCTGCGACCTGGGTGACGAGGACTCCATCCAGGCGCTGATGGAGAGCACCCTTTCGAAGTACGGCCGGCTCACCACGCTGGTCACCAGCGGGGCCGCCACCGCGACCAATACCGGGGAACGCGAGATCTCCATCACCAACCTCGACAACGACATCCTGGAGCGCTCCGTTTCCACCAACGTCTACGGGCTGCTCTGGACCTTCAAGCACGCGATCCCCCACCTCGTCAAGGCGGCTTCCCCCGATCAGGGCGTATCGACTTCCATCGTCACCATCGCCACGGCGGGGACGCGGAACGGCACGCCCGGCATGCCCTCCTACTGGGCGACCAAGGCGCCCGTCGAGGTGATGACGCGCTCCCTGGCCCGGGAGTTCGGGGGCGCCGGGGTGCGCGTCAACTGTGTTTCCTCGGGCCTCATCCTCACGGAATCCGAGCGCGGCGCGATCACGCCGGAGTTCGAGCGCTTCGTGGAGTCGATCAATTGCGTTCCCTACTTTGGCCAACCCGAGGACATCGCCGCGGCCTGCCTCTATCTCTGCAGCGACGAGGCCCGTTACGTGAGCGGCGCGACGCTCTGCGTGGATGGTGGCGCCTCGATCTGAGCGGCTCGCCGATCTCTGTTTGCATGCAGCTGCGCTAGCGTCCCGCGCATGAGCGCACTGGGGCTCGAAGGTCGCGGCGTCATCGTGGTGGGGGCCGGTGGCGGCGGCATTGGCACCGCCATTGCGCGCATGCTGGCCGTCGAGGGCGCGCTGGTGACCGCCGTGGATCGCGATGCCGCTGCCCTCGACCAGGCGGAGCGCGCGATCCGCGATGCGGGTGGACGCTGTTTCCCCCAACTCGCCGATGCCGGAGACGCGGATCGGGCGCGGGAGATCGTGGCCGCGGCCGCCGAGCAGGAGGCCGCCCTGCACGGGTTGGTGAACGTCGTCGGGGGATTGCCACCGGATTGCTGGCAGCCGCTCCTCGAGTACTCGGAGGAGACCCTCGACGCGCTTCTCGACTCGAACCTCAAGGTCGCGCTCCACACCTCCCGGGCCTTCGCGAGGCAGCTCAAAGAGCAGGGCAGCGGCGGCAGCATCGTCCAGATCGCCACCATCGCGGCGTTGCAGGCCATGCCCTTCGGCGCGGGTTACGCGGCCTCGAAGGCGGCGTTGCTCTCCCTCAGCCGCACCATGGCGCTCGAGTGGGGGCCGTTGGGCATTCGCGTCAACGCGGTCTCGCCGGGCACCATCCAGGTCCCCGACAACGTGACCAGCGGCGAGACCGAGCAGGACCGGGTCGTCATTCCCATGGGCCGGCGGGGATTTCCCGAGGACATCGCGGGGGCGGTGCTCTTCCTGCTCTCGGACCTCGCCCGCTGGCTGACGGGCCAGATGCTGGCGGTGGACGGCGGCGCCTGCATCCGGCCCGGCTACCTGGACGAGACGGGTCTGCCGCTCTTCGTCCGCGACGCCGCGTTGCGGGAGCGCCTGCTGGGCGGCTGAGCGCAACGAGCGCCGTGAGATCATCGCGGGGACAACGCGTGGAGGGAAATGATGAGTGAATCCATCCTCGGCCTCGAGGACAAGGTGGTGGTGGTGACGGGCTCCTCCCAGGGGGTGGGACTCGGCTGCGCGCGGCAATTCGCGCGGGTGGGTGCCGACGTGGTGCTGGTGGGGCGCCGCGCCGAGCCCTTGAAGGCCGCTGCGGAGGAACTTCGCGCGTTCGGCGGCGAGGTGCTGACGGTCACCGCGGACGTCACCCGGCAGGCCGACATCGAGCGCATGGTGGCCGACGCGATGGAGCGCTTCGGCCGGATCGACGTGGCGGTCAACAACGTGGGCGGACGCCGCGGCAAGCCCGAGGGGACGCTGCTCGACTCCGGGCGCGACTACTGGGAGCAGACCCTCGACGTGAACCTCACCACCGTGCTGGCCTGCACCCAGGCTTTCGCGCGGGCGATGATGGAGAAGGATACGCGCGGCGTGATCGTGAACGTGGCCTCCACCACCGCCTACAAGGCGACCCCGCACCTGGCCCCCTACGGGGCCGCGAAGGCCGGGCTCCTGCAGCTCACCAAGACGCTGGCGCTGGAACTGGCGCCTCACGGCATTCGCGTGGTCGGCGTCTCCCCGGGTATGACGGATACCGACGCCCTGCGGGAGTTCATGAACGGCGAGACCATCGCGGCCCGCACGAAACACCTGCCCGCGGGCCGGGTGGGTGTGCCCGACGACCTGGGACGCGTGGTGGTGATGCTGGCCTCCGAGTTGGGGGCCTGGGTGTACGGCACCACCCTGGTGGCGGATGGCGGTGAACTGATCGCCGAGGGTGGTTAGCGGGAACCCGGAGGCCAGGCATGGATCGACTCGCGGAGAAGGTGGTGGTGATCAGTGGCGCAGCGCGTGGCCAGGGGGAGGCCGAGGCGCGCCTCTTCGTCGCGGAGGGCGCGCGCGTGCTGCTCGGCGACGTGCTCGATGCCGAGGGGGAAGCGGTGGCGGCCTCGCTGGGCGAGCGGGCGGCCTACGCGCACCTGGACGTCAGCTCCGAAGCGGATTGGGGGGCTGCGGTCGCCCTGGCCCTCGACCGCTTCGGGCGTATCGACGCGCTCGTCAACAACGCGGGCGTGATGCAGGTGGCGCCCATCGCGAGTTGCTCGAAGCGCGATTTCGAGCGCGTACTGGAGGTGAATCTGGTGGGGGCCTTCCTGGGGATTCGCGCGGTGATGGATCCCATGAGCGCAGGGGGCGGCGGCAGCATCGTGAACGTCTCGAGCGTCAGTGGCTACGCGTCGGTGCCCGGCCAGGCCGCCTACAGCGCCAGCAAGTTCGGCCTGCGCGGGCTCACCAAGACCGCGGCCGTGGAACTGGGTTCGCTGGGGATCCGGGTCAACTCCATTCACCCAGGGGTCATCGAGACGCCGATGATCCAGGCACCCGAACTCTCGGACGTGGACTGGGAGGGCATCGTGGGCAACCTGCCGCTGGGGCGCTCGGGGCAGCCCGAGGACATCGCCCGCATGGCGCTCTTCCTGTGTTCCGACGAGGCCTCCTACAGCACGGGTGCCGAGTTCCTGGCAGACGGCGGGTTGCTGGCGAGCCCCTAGCGCGATGCCCGCGACGACGGCGTGCCCGCGCTCGCCGACGCGCCGCTACTGGCCTCCGCCGTGCACGTAGATGCGTTGACCGTTCACGTAGCTGGCCGCGTCCGAGACCAGGAAGCGCACCACGGAGGCCACTTCCTCGGGCTGACAGACGCGCCCGTAGGGAACGATGGGGTCCACCTCGCGGAAGCTCCCGAGCCCGGAAAGCTCGCGCACGTAGCGCATCCCCATGTCGGTCTCGACCAGGCCAGGGGCCACCACGTTCACGTGGATGCCGTGCTCGCGCTCCTCCTTGGCGAGCACCCGGGCCAAGGCTTCCACGGCCGCTTTGCTCATCGCGTAGGGCGCGAAGCCCGCTCCCATGACCTCCGTCACCGAACTCGAAAGCATGATGACGTGCCCCCAGCCGCGTGCCCGCATGCCGGGCAGCAGCAGGGAGCAGAGGTGATGGGGGGCCAGGGCGTTCACGCGCATCAACTCCTCGACTTCGCGGGGCTCGGTATCGACCACGTCGGCGCCGCGGAAGTCGAGGCCCGCGTTGTTGACCAGGATGTCGACTTCGCCGAAATCCTGCTGCAGGGCCTGCACGGCGCTGCGGCTGGCCGGATAGTCGTCTACGCGGATCTTCAGCACGTGGGCGCGGCGGCCCAGGGCGCGAATTGCCTGGGCGCTCGCCTCCGCGGCGGCTTCGTCCCGCGCGTAGCCGACCGCGATGTCGGCGCCGTCCTCCGCGAGGCCCAGGGCGATGTGGCGGCCGATGCCCCGGCCGCCCCCCGTCACGAGCGCGATGCGGTCCTCAAGCGACATGGCTTCCTCCCCTTTTTCCGGTGTTCCGCCGTCCGGCCGGAACGAATTTCCGCGTGTCCGTGGAAGTGTCGGGGATTCGCGCGAGACTGACGAGGGGCGCTCCGCTACCGTGCGACGCCGCGGGGAGGAAGCGACATGGCGGATCTGGAATCGAAGTTGGGCTCGCCTTCGACCGGCGTGGTGGTGACGGGGGGTGCCTCGGGGTTGGGCCGGGCCTGCGCGCAGGCCCTGGCGGCGGT
>JABSQX010000139.1 GCA_013215615.1 Myxococcales bacterium
CTCATGACCGTGGAAACCACCCCGCCGCCACGGAGCTCGCCGCGCTTGTGGAGATCCTCCGCGAGGAGTGCCAACAGAGCGTCCCCATCGACGGGGTGGCCCTTTTCGTCGACGAGGAGGCAGCGATCCGCGTCGCCGTCGAGCGCAATGCCAAGGTCGGCGCGCGCCTCCAGCACCCGCTCACCCAGCTTTTCGGGAAAGATGGCGCCGCAGTTCTCGTTGATGTTGCGACCATCCGGCTCCACACCGATGCAGAAGACCTCGGCGCCCAACTCGCGCAGCACCGTGGGCGCCACCTTGTAGGCGGCCCCGTTCGCGCAGTCGAGCACCACGCGAAGGCCGTCCAGGGTGAGATCGCGGGGGAAGGTCTTCTTCAGGAAGACCACGTAGCGCCCCTCCGCGTCATCGATGCGGGTCGCCTGCCCGATCGCGTCCGATGGCGCGCGCCGGCCCGCGAGCTCGCCGGAGGCCACCAGCCCCTCGATGCGCGCTTCCACGTCGTCGGGCAGCTTGAAACCGTCGTTGGAGAAGAACTTGATGCCGTTGTCCCGGAAGGGATTGTGGCTGGCCGAGATCATCACGCCCGCATGACAGCGCATGTCGGCCGTCAGGAAGGCCAGGCCCGGTGTGGGCATGGGGCCCACCTGCAACACGTCCACTCCCATCGAGCAGATGCCCGAGACCAGCGCGTTCTCGAACATGTAACCCGACAGGCGCGTGTCCTTGCCGATGATGATGCGGGGACGCCCGACGCCGCTCTCGCCAAAGACGTGGGCCACGGCCTGGCCCAGCGCCAGTGCGATCTCCGCGGTCATGGGGTGCTCGTTGGCAACACCCCGCACGCCATCGGTTCCGAACAGCCGCTGCCGCTGCTCCCCGCTCACGCGTCTCCCCCTGCCTGCTCGGCGCCGCCCAGTTCATCCGGGAGAGCGCCCTCTTCGAGATCCTCGGGTTCCGGGATGGGCTCGACGTCGATCCGAACGGTCACGGTGTCTCGTTTCTCGGGCCAGACGTGGTCGCGCCCGGGGGAGAGCCGCACCACCCGCTCTACGGGGGCAGTGAGTCCCTCTACCCCGATCGTTTCGGTTGCAACCTCGCTCAGCCGAAGCACCTCGCGCCGCGCCCCCGTCAGTTCCACACTGGGGGGATCGACCTCCACCCGCGTGATCTGGTGGCCCTCGGCAGGCTCCCCCTCCACGGCGGCCCGGACGCGCACCGACTTTCGGCCGCGTGGCTCGAACTCGAATTCGATGCGCGATGGAGAGCGGCTCACGATGCGCGCGCCGCGGGGCAGTTCGATCATCGAGGCCTCGACCTCGTGGACGCTGGGCCCCGAGCGCGCACCGGAGACGTCGATCCGGTATTCGACCCGTCGATCCTCCAGGTTGCGCAGGGAGTTCGAGTTGCCGAGCACCCGGATGTTGACGGCGTCCGTGCTCTGTTCGGTGAGCACCAGGTGGTCGGGGATGCCGTCGAAGACCACGGGAACGTCGAAGCCCCGGTCGATGGAGGCCGTGCCATGCGCCATGCCCCAAAGCATCAGGGCGATGAGCAGGGAGAGCAGCAGGGTTCCCAGTCGCATCCTGGCTTCTCCTCGTTCAGCCCGTGGAGCCCAGCCGCGCCGAGGCCGCGGCGTCGCGCCCCACCTCCCCGATCCCCGGGTCGCCAGTCTCCGTGCTCAGCTGGTTCCGCTCGCCATTCAGGATGGCGCGCAACGTCTCCCGCAAGCGCGGTGCATCCAGACCCTGGGCGATCTCACCCCGGAAGACCAAGGAGATCACGCCGGTCTCCTCGGAGACCACCACGACCAGGGCGTCGGTCTCCTGGCTGACCCCAAGCGCCGCGCGGTGCCGCGTCCCCACCCCCTCGGGCAGGTCGAAGCTGGTGGTGAGCGGCAGGATACAGCCGGCCTGGGAGAGTCGCCCCTCCTGGACGATCACCGCCCCGTCGTGTAGCGGCGACTGGGGGAGAAAGACCGAAGTCAGCAGCTGGGCGCTGACCACAGCGTCCACGGGCGTACCCGCGGTGATCTCGTCCGCCAGCTGGGTCTCGCGCTCGATGACCACCAGGGCCCCGATGCGTCTGCGGGAAAGCGCCTGGGAGGCGCGTACGATTTCCTCGAGCATCTCGGACTCTTCGCGGGCAGACACGGAGGGGAAGAGCCCTCGGCCCACCCGGGCCAGGGCGCGGCGAATGTCGTGCTGGAAGAGGATCACCAGGATCACCACCAGGGAACTCAGGAAGGTGTCGAGGATCAGGCTCACCGTCACCAGCTGAAAGATCTGGGAGATCATGAAGACGGTAAAGAGGGCGATCAGTCCCACCAGGATCTGACCTGCCCGGGTGCCGCGGATGAGCGCGAGCACCCAGTAGATGGCTGCTGCCACCAGCGCGATGTCGATGCTGTCCCGCACCGGCTCGAAGTTGATCTGGAAGTTCTCCCAGAACTCCTTAACGAGCGCCCAGAGGGTTTCGATCATGACGCGGTCGCTTCCCGGGCTCGCCGCATCGCCAGCGCGACCGCGGCGGCCCGGCGCGCGCCGGAAACATCGTGGACGCGCAGCGCGTCTGCGCCGGCGAAGACCGCGAGCGCGGCGGCGACGTGGCTCGCGGGATCCCGCTCGCCCGCCGGGTCGCCGGTGAGTTCTCCGAGGAAGGACTTGCGCGAGGCCCCGATTAGCACGGGAAGGCCGAGGGCTTCCCGCAGGGCGCCGGGCCGCGCGAGCAACGCCAGGTTGTCGGGCAGGCGCTTCCCGAAGCCGATGCCGGGATCCACCATCAGGTCCTCCGCGGGGACGCCGGCCTCGCGCGCCAGCGCCACGGAGTCTGCGAGCTCCCGACCCACCTCGCCGAGCACGTCCTCGAAGTGCGGAGCGCGCTGCATCGAAGCCGGGGATCCGCGCAAGTGACCCAGCACGAGCCCCGCTCCCGCTCGGGCTACCACGCGCGCCAGCTCTGGATCGAAGCGCAGGCCCGAGACGTCATTGACCAGGCAGGCGCCTGCATCCAGCGCGGCCTCGGCCACCGCCGCCTTGCGGGTGTCGATGGAGATGCGGACGTCGAGGCGCTTCGCGATGGCCTCTACCACGGGCACGGTGCGCGCCAGCTCTTGCGCGACGGGTACGTCCTGGCTGCCCGGCCGCGTCGACTCGCCCCCGACATCGATGACGTCCGCGCCGGCCCGCAGCATGGCCTCGGCGGCGCGGCAGGCCGCATCCACATCCACGTGCTCCCCGGCGTCCACGAAACGGCCACCGTCCGAGAAGGAGTCGGGGGTGGTGTTCAGGACCCCGAAGAGGGTGATGCGGTCCGTCTGGAGCGGCAGCGCCATCGCCAACGCTAGCCCGGGACGGGCTCCGGGTCGGGGAGGTTTTCGCCCGGGTAGGCGGTGGGCTTCCGCTCCGCCTTCGGCGAACTCGGTGCCGCTTCGTCCTCCTCCGCCACGAGCACCGGCATCGGGGGCAACGGGCTGCCCTCGAGGAGCAGCGCCAGCTCCTCGGTGCCCAGCGTCTCCCGCTCCAGCAGGGAGTCGCTGATGCGGTCCAGCGCATCTCGGTTCTCGCTCAACAGCTGCTTGGCATCGTCATAGAGGGTCTTGAGAACGCGCGTCAACTCGTGGTCGATCTCTCGGGCCTTCTCCTCGCTGTAATCCTTGCGCTGCACGAAGTCTCGGCCCAGGAAGATGTCGTGGTCGTCGTCCCCGAACGAGACCGGACCGATGGCATCGCTCATGCCGTAGGAACAGATCATCTGTCGCGCCAGTTCCGTGGCCTGCTTGAGGTCGTTGGCCGCGCCGGTGGTGAAGCGCCCGAAGACCAGGTCCTCGGCAGCGCGGCCCCCCATGGCGTGGCGGATCTGGGCAATGATCTGCTCCCGGCTCAGTCCGTAACGATCGCGCTCCGGTATGGTGAGCGTCACCCCGAGCGCCATGCCGCGGGGAATGATGGTCACCTTGTGGACCGGATCCGAATGCTCGGAGAGCAGCGCTACCAGGGCGTGCCCCGCTTCGTGGTAGGCGGTCTCGCGCTTGTCCTCCTCGGTCATCAGCAGGCTCTTGCGCTCGGTGCCGAGCATCACCTTGTCCTTCGCGGACTCGAAGTCCACCCGGTGGACTTTCTGGGCATCGCGGCGCGCGGCCAGCAGCGCCGCTTCGTTGACCAGGTTCTGCAGATCGGCTCCCACGAAGCCCGGCGTGCCCCGGCCTACGATCTCGAGGTCGACGTCTTCGTCGAGGGTCACCTGCTGGGTGTGCACGCCGAGGATCGCCACCCGGCCGCGCAGATCGGGCCGCGGCACCACCACACGCCGGTCGAAGCGCCCCGGACGCAGCAGCGCGGGATCGAGCACGTCGGGGCGATTGGTCGCCGCGATCAGGATCACGCCCTCGTTGCTCTCGAAGCCGTCCATCTCGACGAGCAACTGGTTGAGGGTCTGTTCGCGCTCATCGTGACCGCCCCCCAGCCCTGCGCCCCGGTGCCGTCCCACGGCGTCGATCTCGTCGATGAAGATGATGCAGGGTGCGCTCTTCTTGCCTTGCAGGAAGAGATCTCGCACCCGCGAGGCGCCCACGCCCACGAACATCTCCACGAAGTCCGAGCCGGAGATGGAGAAGAAGGGGACATCCGCCTCGCCTGCGACTGCGCGCGCGATCAGCGTCTTGCCGGTGCCGGGGGGTCCGATCAGCAGCACGCCCTTGGGGATCCGGCCCCCCAGCCGCGTGAAGCGCTTCGGCTCGCGAAGGAACTCGATGATCTCCTCGAGTTCGAACTTCGACTCCTCGACGCCTGCCACGTCTTCGAAGGTCACCCGATGCTGGTTTTCGGTGAGCAGGCGGGCCCGGGATTTCCCGAAGCTCATGGCCTTTCCCCCGCCCGACTGCATCTGGCGGATGAAGAAGATCCAGAGGCCGATGAAGAGCAGGAGCGGGAACCACATGATTAGGATCTGCCGCCAGAAGCCGCCTTCGGGCTTGGGCTGGGCGGTGACCTCGACGTGGCGCTCCTGCAGCTGCTTGAGGAGGTCCTCCCCGATGGTGGGCGCGTAGGTCGCGAAGTCCTTGCCATCGCTGAGTTCGCCGGTGATCTGGTTCTCCTCGATGGTCACCGACACGATCTGCTCGGCGCTGAGCTTCTCGAGGAAGGCGCTGTAGGCGAGGTCCTCCCGGGTCGGCTCCTCGCCCTGCCGGAGCATCGTCACGAGCAGCAGCACCATGACGAGAATGACGACCCAGAGCGCCATGTTGCGGTAATGGTTCTGGTTCAATGAAGCTCCCCTGTTGCGGTCTCCCAACACTCCGCCGCACCGGCCGCACTAAAACACAAGTCTAGCACGTCCCCCGAGGGCCCGAGCCATCGTTGGGCGCCTCGGAGACGCGCCCCAGCCGGCACTTCCGCACACCGCTCTTCCAGAGGCGAAGGCCGCGCGGAAACTCGACATTGCGCCCCGCGCGCGGCTCCCTGAGGAAGGCCAGCATGCGTTCGAGATGCGCACGGGAGACGTCCCGGCCCGCCCCGCAGCAGCGCAGCGCCTCCCGGGCCAGCCGGCGCGCCAGCGCCTCCGGGAGTTCGCGAAAACCTGTGATGTCGATCGTCAATCCGCCTCCCTCGAGCACGAAGCGTTGCGATACCTCCGCGTCCACCAGTGTTCCCAACCATTCCGAATCCCTGCGCTGCGCTTCGGCAAGATCGCTCAAGCGCCTGAGCAGCCGTGGGTTGAAGGCCGCCGCCAGCCCCGGGAGCCATTCCCCGCGCAGTCGATTTCGGGCGTAGGCGGGAGAGCGGTTGGAGCGGTCCTCCCGCCAGCTGAGCCCCAACGCGCGCGCATAGCGCTCCAGATCCTCTCGCGGTACCCGCAGCAGGGGTCGCACTACACGCCCGTCGGGCGAGCGCTCTGGAATCCCTCCCAGCCCGTCGGGCCCGGCCCCGCGCAGCAGCCGTAGCATCAGGGTCTCCGCCTGATCGTCCGCATGGTGCGCGGTGAGAATGGCCGCGGCCCCGAAACTTTGCGCCATCTCCTCGAGAGCCGCGTAGCGGAGCGCTCGTCCCGCCTCCTGGAGGGTCGGCCGCAGCCTGCTGCTGTGGCCCTCCCGCGCGCTGCGTGGGTCGACCCGGCGCTGCAGGTAGGGGACGTCCAACTTGCGGGCCAGGGCCTGCACGCAGTCCGCATCCGCGTCGGACTCGGCGCCCCGGAGGCCATGGTGGACGTGGCCGAGTCCCAGTTCCAGATCCTCCAGTCGGGAGAGCGCATGGATCGCGTGGGAGAGCACCGTGGAATCCATGCCCCCCGAGGCCGCCACCAGCAGGCGTCGGCCGCACAGGTCCAGCGCTCGGAGGGAACTCCGCACTTCTCCGAGTACGGCTTGCCGGGCCTCCCTGGGCGCTGCGGCGCGCGCCGCCTCATCTGCCATGGCGGCCTCCCACGCTCCCTTCCGTCTTAGACGGGCCTCATCGGGCCCGGCCCGCCGAATGATATGGAGCGACCCCTTCCAGATGGTCTATAGAGTGTCGCGTCCCGGGCCTCGAGGCCACACACGGGGCCGCTGGGAGTCTCGAGGATGCCCACCCACTCTCCGCCTTCCCGCCCCCACAACGTGGCGGACTGGACGGCGCGCTGGGCTGCCATCGCGGGCGAGCAGATCGCCCTGGTGGATGCTTCGCGCAGCCTCGATTACGCGAGCCTGGAAGAGCGTGTGGCGCGCTGCGCGGGGATGCTGGCCGCAGCAGGCATACAGAGAGGCGACCGGGTCGCGTTGTTGTTGGGCAACCGCGGCGCCTACGTGGAGAGCGTGTTGGCCGCCGCTCGGATCGGCGCCATCGCAGTTCCCGTCAACGCTCGCTTCACGGCCCGCGAGATCTGCATCCTCCTCGATGACTGCACACCGCGCCTGCTGCTCCACGAAGAGCACCTCGCCGACGTGGCCGGGTCAGCGCGACGAGCGGCGGCCCTGCCCCCGCAGACCCTTGCGTGCCCGGGGGACTATGAGCGCGGCCTCGCCGAAGCCGTGCCGATCTCGGACAGCGTGCCCGTCGCCCCGGACGACCCGATGCTGCTGCTCTACACCTCCGGCACCACCGGCGTTCCCAAGGGCGCCCTGCTCCCTCACCGCAAGACCCTCTACAACAGCCTCAACGCCCAGCTCTTCTTCGACATCCGTGCGGACGACCGGGTGCTGGTGGCCCTTCCGCTCTTCCACTCCTTCGGCCTCTGCATCCTCACGTTGCCGGCCCTGTACGCGGGTGCCCGCGTGCATCTGGAGCCGCGCTTCGACGCGAATCGAGTCTGGGAGACGGTTTCCTCGGAACAGATCACCTACCTCGGCGCGGTGCCCACGCAACTGGACGCGCTCCTCGCGGCGTTGGAGTCGGGTACATCGATCCTCGATACCCGTTCGCTGCGCTTCCTCTTCGGTGCCGGTGCCGCAGTTCCCGTGGAGCAGATCCGCGCCTTCCAGGCACAGGGGCTCGTGCTCAAACAGGGCTTCGGACAGACCGAGACCTCCATCCTCTACTGCCTCGACGACCGCGACGCGGTGCCCAAGGCGGGCAGCGTGGGCCTGCCCGTCTCGCACGCGGAGGTGCGGGTGGTCGAACTCCGAGATCTCGACGGCCCCACCGAGCACTGGCGGGACACGCTTGCAGGCGAAACCGGTGAGATCGTGGTGCGCGGCCCCATCACCATGCTCGGCTATTGGAAGCGCCCAGAGGCCACGGCCGAGACGCTGCGTGGAGAGTGGCTGCGCACCGGAGACCTCGCGACCCGAGACAGCGAGGGCTACGTGACCCTGTGCGGGCGGGCTCGCGATCTCTACATCTCGGGCGGTGAGAACGTCTATCCCGCCGAAGTGGAAGCCGTCTACGCCGAACACCCCCAGATCGGCGAGATCGCCGTGTTGGGCGTGCCGGACGAGCGCTGGGGGGAGGTCGGCCACGCCTACGTGGTTCCCCGAAATCCCAACGAACATCTCCACGACACCGACGCACTGCGGGCCTGGGGGCGCGAACGCCTCGCCGCCTTCAAGCTGCCCGTTCGATTCCTGACATTGCCGAGCCTGCCCCGAACGGAAACCGGCAAGGTTCAGAAGCATCGGCTCGCCGAGGCCTAGGCGGGGCTCTTCGCCGCGACGGTTGCTTCGGGAACTCCGCGCTTCGCGGCGCTCCCCGACGACGACGCGTGGTAGCGGTGGGCAGACTCGAACTGCCGACCTACGGCTTATGAAGCCGCCGCTCTAACCGACTGAGCTACACCGCCCCAATGCGCCCTGCCCTCGACGCGGGGTCGAAGGCGGGCCGGAGCGTAGCGTCTCAGGACTCCGGGGGCCCGGCGGGAGCGCCGGGCGAATCGCTCATCGCAGCGGAGTCCGCGGCCCGGCCGTGGAGTAGCTGCTCGAGTGCATCCACCCGCTCGCGCAGCGCCCGTAGTTCGGCCGCGCGATCCTCTTCGGGGCCCCGAGCGGGCGTCGGCGGGGCGGGCGAGGCCGCGACGGGTGCAAGCCCCGCTTCGACGGGCCGCCTGTTGAGATAGAAGGCCACGCGGTCCACCAGTTCGTCGAGCTTCGGAATGATCTCTCCGATCGCACCGGACTGCACGAAGATGCGTCGCGCTGCCAGCGTGCGCTCGAGACTCTGTTCGCGAAGCGGCACGCACTGCACGTCGAGACTCGCGCCGTCGCCGAATTGCGTGAACGCACCGAAGATCACGTAGTCGCCTCCTGCCGCGCGTCCGAGCGCCAACGCCTCCTCGAGCTTCACGGTGGCCGGCTCCGAGTTCCCCGGTATCACCACCCGCACCCCGCGCAGTTGTTCGAGGCGCGCCGACAGCATGTCGGCCAGGCCCTCGCTCACGTAGCGCGGATCACTCTCGGAGCTGTGGACCACGATGGGCAGGGCCACGATCTGCAGTGCCTCGGCGCGTAGCGCCACCGGCAGCGCAAACACGAGCAGGGCCGAGAGCGCAACAAGCCTCATTGCGGCTCCGAGACCATGTTGTGTTGCCGCACCTTCACGCCGGCCTCACCGAGCAAGTCGAGCGCGACGCCACCCAGGGGATAGTCGACGTTGTAGACCACCTCCACGAGACCCGCGTTGATGATCAGCTTGGTGCAGGTGAGACAGGGGCTGAAGGTGGTGTACATAGTGCCCCCACGCACATTCACGCCGTGATAGGCGGACTGGGTGATCGCGTTTTCCTCGCCGTGGCAGCAGAGGCACTCGTCGAGCCGGGTGCCCCCCGCCGCGAAGCTGTTACAGCGCGGGCAACCTC
The DNA here is from genome assembly GCA_013215615.1 of Myxococcales bacterium. Classification (GTDB taxonomy): domain Bacteria; phylum Myxococcota_A; class UBA9160; order UBA9160; family SMWR01; genus JABSQX01. Next base: position 9,259 of record JABSQX010000139.1, read on the forward strand.
CCTCGTTGCAGTTGGGTACGCCTCGTGGCGTGCCGTTGTAGCCGGTGGAGATCACGCGGCGGTCCCGAGTGATGATCGCCGCCACCTTGCGCTTCACGCAGTTGCTGCGCGAGGCCACCACGCGCGCAATGGACATGAAGTACTCGTCCCACCCGGGGCGTTCAAAAAAATAGGAGCGCTCCAGGATCGCCTGGACACTCGCATGCAACTCCTCGAGGCCGCTCGCATTGTCGATGCGGAAGTCCGCAAGCTCCCGTACCGCCAACAGTTGCTGGGCATGGGCTTCCGGGCCGGCAAGTTCGCGCCCCTCGAGGCGCTGCAGCTCCTCGAGGGTCTCCGGATCTCCCACGCGCGCCCGGGCCTGGATGCGCGACAGGCGCAGCGCTTCCGGGGCGTCCACCCACAACAGCCTGAAGTGGCTACTGCGAGCCCCAAGGGCCGCCACCTCCTCGGGATGTCGGATCGAATCGATCACGTAATTGCGATCCGAGCTGATACGCTCGGCAACTCGGAGTGCCAGGCCCCCTGCGCCGTGGGCCGCGCGAATGGCGTTGCCGGTCTCGATCATGCGCTCCCGCGTTTCCTCGAGCCCCTGTTCGCGCAACTCCTCGCGAATCACGTCGGACAAGGAGAGGGGGTAGAAGCTGCGCGCCTCGAGGTAACGCAGCACCTCTCCCTTGCCCGACCCGTTGGTTCCGGAAAGCCCGAGGATCATCATCACCCCGCCCCGTTTGTCCCCCGGGAGTCTAGCAGGCCGCGAGGCCGGCACGGCCGGCAGCAACCGCCCGTCGTCTCCACTAGGATGGTTAGATGGCAAAACGACAGGAACAGGAGCCGGCACGAGAGGCCGTCCGTGAGGTGGCCCCGGACGTGCTGCGCATGGAGTTGCCGATTCGGCTCCCGGGGCTCGGCCACGTCAACTGCTACGCGATTCTCGACCAAGAAGGGGCCGCCGTGGTGGACCCGGGTCTGCCGGGGTCCGCGACATGGAAGGTGATCGTGCAGCGCCTCGGCCAGGCGGGGCTCCAGCCCAAGGACGTGCACAGCGTCATCGTCACGCACTCCCACCCCGACCACTTCGGAGGCGCGAACCGCTTCGCGCGCGAGGTCGGTGCCCGCATCATCGGGCATCACCGCTTCCAGTTCGGCCCCTTTTCGAGCTTCCAGGAGCCCGAGGTGTCGGTGGATGACCTGGCCGCGCATCACGTCCACGCGCACGGCCTCCCCGAGGAGGAGAGTGAGACGCTCGCACCGGCAATCGAAGAGGCGATCGAAGAGGCCGAGACGATCCTGCGCCGCGCGCGGGCCCAGGGCCGAACGCCCTGGGGTGGAAGCATGATGAGCGCCTCGTTCTGGCGGCGCATGCGCTTCCGTGTCGCCCATGCCCTCGGGCGCTCCTTCATCCCGACCATCAGCATGCCCGTGGAGCACGGGGATGTGCTGACCCTGGCGGATCGCGAATGGTTCGTGATCCACACGCCGGGTCACACGGGGGATCACATCTGTCTCCACGACCCGGAATCCGGGGTGCTCCTGGCCGGCGACCACGTGCTGCCCACCATCACGCCGCACATCGGTGGTATCGGCTCCTCCCCCGATCCCCTCGCCTCCTTCTTCTACTCCCTCGACCGCGTGGCCGAGATCCAGGACGTGGGCCAGGTGCTGCCCGCCCACGGCCATCCCTTCGAGGATCTGGCGGGCCGCGCGGGGGCCATCAAGCGCCATCACGAGGAACGTCTCGGCAAGGTTCGCTCGATTTCCGCCGAACTGGGCGTCCCCGCCAACGTGCAGGCCTTCTCCCAGCGCCTCTTCAAGCCCCGCAGTTGGGGAGCCATGGCGGAGAGCGAGACCTACGCACATCTCGAACACCTGCGCATGAAGGGGGATGCCGAGCGAAGCGAGGCGCCCGACGGTCAATTCCTCTACGTCGCGGGCTGAGGGCATCGTGCTGCGTCTCAGCATCGACTACGAGTTCGCGTCGCGAAACTGGTGGGAAAACGGTGGTCAGGAACTCTGGGACGCGCTGCGCGAGGGTTTCGACGCCGGGGGGATGATGCTCGAAGAGCACTTCGCCCAGTCATGGCTCGAACAGGCGAGCTCCATCGAGGGCTGGGATGAAGGCAGTGAGCACGCCCCTCACCCGATCTGTGTCTCCCCCATCGAGGATGACGACCCCGAACTCTGAGGCCTCGAAGTCGAAAGGGCTTCAGGAGCCGGAACTGGGAATCGCGTGGAGTTTCCACTTCCGGTCCTCGGGGGTCGGCTCCCGAAGTGACTCCATGAGTTCCAGGCCGCGGCGGCGAGCCTCTTTGGATATCGAAGACCGAAGGTTCTTGAGCACCGCGAACGTGTCCTGCTGGCCCGACTCCACGGCCAACGTGGCCCATGCGAAAGCCTTCGCGGTGTCGCGCTCGACCCCCTCGCCGCGCAGATACGAGTAGCCCATCATGTAGCGCGCCGTCGGGTCTCCCTGTCGCGCTGCGCGATCGAACCAGCGAAACCCGAGTTCGATATCGGGCTCGTCGAAGCCCGTACCCTCGCGCGCCCGCGCCGCAAGCAGCAACTGGGCGGTGCGTTCACCGGCCTCGGCGGCGCGCAGAAACCAGCGGTTCGCCTCCCCGTCATCCGCCCCCACGGCTTCCCCGTTCATGTAGGCCAGCCCGACTCCCAGCATGGCGGTGGCGTTTCCGCGCTGGGAGGCGCGCCGATACCAGCGCAGCGCCTCTGCGAAATCCTGCTCCACGCCTTCGCCGCGCTGGTAGAACGCCCCGAGCCGGGCCTGGGCGCCGGCGTGGCCCTGGGCCGCGGCTGCTCGAAACCAGCGAGCCGCGGAATTGGTGTCCGGAACGCGTTTCCGGAGCGCATACTCACCCAGACGTGCTTGCGCCTCCGCATCGCCCGCTTCCGCGGCCGACTCGTAGAGCCGCAGCGACGCCGCGAGGTCCGTGTCGACGCCGCTTCCTGTCTCGTAACGCTCGGCGAGCCCCACCGCGAAGGCCTTTGGATCNGCTTCTGCGGCAGCCCGCAGCCACTCGATGGCTCGCACTTCATCGCGCGGACCCCCGAGGCCCTCCTCGTAGAGCTGGGAGATGGACCCCGCAGCCTCGCTTTTGCCGTGCTCGAATGCGAGCCCGAGCCAGTGCAGGGCTCGTTCCCGGTTTCGCGTTTCCCCGAACCCCCTCATGTACGCGATTCCCAGGGCGTACTCGCCCTCGAGGTGCCCCTGCTCCGCGGAGCGCTGCAGCCAGACCAGCGCCTCCTCGTCGTCCCTCGGCGGCCCGAAATCACTCGACAGCAACAGTCCCAGCCGTTGCTGTGCATGTGCGTCTCCCGCCTCCGCGGCCAGGCGATACCAACGCGCTGCCCTGCCGAGATCCGTCAGCGTGCCCTTGCCGGCGAAATAGATGTCCCCGAGCAGACGCTGTGCGTCCAGGTTGCCTTCCTCTGCATCGGTCTCGAGCCAACCCCGCATCTGCCGAGTGACGGCAGCACCTCCAGCGAGGGCGCTCTCGACGAGCAAGCGGCGCGCCGTCACGGAGCCCTCCTGGCCAGCCTCCTCGAGAAGCTTCGCGGCCCGCGTGGGGCTCCGCTCGACGCCGGTTCCCTCCTCATAGAGCCGCGCCAACGCGACCTTGGCTTGCGGACTACCGCTCTTGATGGCGCGCTGGTACCAGGAGACCGCACGTGCCGGGTTCCGGGTCACCCCGTCGCCCTCCTCGTAGCGTCGCCCGAGTTCCGCCTCCGCATCGGCATCGCCCATCCGGGCCTGGAAGCGTGTCCACTCGAGGTCCCCGCAACCCGCGAGCAGCAGAGCGGCTGCGGTGGCCCCTAGCGTTCCGCGCAACGCCACGAAGGTCGAAGACGCGGTGCGGCTCATCGCACTTCGCACGGCGGCGCCGGCGATCCTAGGGCGTGACGCTGAGCAGCTCGATCTCGAAGCTCAGCACCGCATTGCCCGGGATGTTCGGGGGGCTCCCGTTGGGTCCGTAGCCGATTTCGCCCGGGCATACCAAGCGCGCTTTGCCGCCCACCTTCATCTGCTGCAGGCCTTCGGTCCAACAAGCGATCACACGGTTGAGCGGAAACTCGGAGGGCTGGCCCCGAGAGAACGAGCTGTCGAACTCAGTGCCGTCGCGCAGCGTGCCCCGGTAGTGAACCCGAACCGTGCTGGTCGCCATGGGCGAATCCCCGTCGCCGGCCTCCAGTTCATCGTAGAGCAGGCCCGACTCGAGGCGGACGACACCCTCCTCGGCGGCCACGGCGTCGAGGTAGACCTTCGCAGCAGCGGCCTCGCGCGCTGCCGCGGCGACGCGGCGCTCGTCTTGCAGCGCCCGGATCTGGGGTTGGTACTCGGCGATGTCGAGGGCGAGTTCGGCGCCCGTGATCTGATCCCGCATACCCTGGTAGAAGACCTCGAGTTCCGAAGCGGTGAGCGAGTAGGGTCTCATGCTGAGCCCGATGTAAGCGCCCAGCGAATAGAGGGTACGGTCCCGCTCGCTGTCGAGCGCCTCTTCTGCCGCAGCGGGCGCCGCGAAGAGTCCCAGAGCCGCGAGCGCCAACGCGCACCGTGTGTCGCGTAGAATCATCTCCGAATCTCCCTGTGTGACGACGAGTTGTCGCTCGCCCGTTGTTTTCGTCGCGGCGAAATCGCGAAGTCGCCCAGTTCCCATCCTAACCCAGGCCGTGGCACCCAGCCCCCACTTCGCCGGGGGATCCCCAGCCTGGCGCTGTATGGGCAAGTCGCCCGCTGCAGCGTTACGCTACGCGCGCCCCCTGAATGAGGAGACCCGAATGTTCGTTACATCCCGACGCGTCCGAAGCGCTTGCGCGGCTTCGATCGTCGCCCTGTTTGGTTTCGCCCTCGGCTGCGGGGGCGACGACGACACCAGTTCGCCCGCGGCCGCGCCGGCAGCTCCGGCCGCCGAGGCCCCGCAGGCAGCGGCGCCCCCGAGCCCGCCCCCGCCCGCCGCCAAGGTCACGTCGCGGGAACTTCCCGAGAGTTTCCCCAAGGACATTCCCCTGTATCCCGGCGCCCAATCCGAGGTGAGCCTCGGCATGCCGGGCGGTCCCACGCTCGCGGCGTTTACCTCGAGCGACTCGCCGGAGACCGTGCTGGCCTTCTACGTCGCAGAACTGTCCAGCGACGGCTGGACGATCGAGGATGAGGGCGGCGGTCGCGCGGCCCTCAAGGCCAGCAAGGAGAACCGCTCGATCAACATCCGGGCAGGCAAGAAGGCCACGGGCGAGACCAACATCTCCATCTCGACGGTCACTCGCTGAGCCCACGCCGGGCGGTTCCAGCGCCCGCAGGGCGCGGCCAGCGAGTTCTAGATGTGGAGCGCCCGATCGAAGGCCTCCAGCACTGATTCGTGCATGGATTCCGAGATCGTGGGGTGCGGGAACACCGCCTGCATGAGTTCCGCCTCGGTGGTCTCGAGGCCCTGGGCGATCACGAAGCCATGGATCATCTCGGTCACCTCGGCGCCCACCAGGTGGGCGCCCAGCAACTCGCCGCTATTCGCGTCGAACACGGTTTTCGCCAGACCCTGCTCCTCACCCACCGCCAGCGCCTTGCCATTGGCCGCGAAGGGGAAGCGGCCGACGCGTAGCTCGTGGCCGGCCTCGCGGGCCGCGCGCTCGGAGAGCCCCACGCTGGCGATCTGCGGCCGGCAGTAAGTACAGGCGGGCACCCGCGTAGCATCCAGCGGTTGCGCGCCCGCGTGCCCCGCAATGGCTTCGACGCAGAGTACCCCCTCGTGGCTCGCCTTGTGGGCCAGCAAGGGCCCGCCCGCCACATCGCCGACCGCGTAGAGACCCGGCTCGTCGGTGCGACACCAGGCGTCGGTGACGACGGCACCGCCCTCCACCCGGGCACGGGTGGACTCGAGGCCCAGATCCTCCACGTTGCCCGTGACACCCACGGCGACGATGGCGCGATCGACTTCGAGCGACTCGCTCTCGCCCTCTGCATGATCGATGCGCGCGCGCAGCCCATCGCCGCTGCGCTCCAGTCCACTCACGCTCGCCCCGGTGTGGATCGCCATGCCCTGCCGCTCGAAGCGCTTGCGCGCAAAGGCCGCGATCTCCTCGTCCTCGGCGGGAAGGATCTGGGGCAATGTCTCCACCAGCGTCACTTGGCAGCCCAGGTCGCGGTAGAAGGACGCGAACTCCACCCCGATCGCCCCGGAACCCACCACGAGGAGGGAAGCGGGCATCGCGGCGGGCCGCAGCGCTTCGCGATAACCCCAGACGCGCTCGCCATCGGTCTCGAGACCGGGCAGCACGCGCGGGCGCGCGCCCGTGGCCACTACCACGTGGGGGGCGCGTAACGTGCATGCCGACTCGCCCGCTACCTGCACGCAACCCGGGCCGTCGAGTCGCGCGCGGCCCGGCATCACCTCGACGCCGTTCTTCTTCATCAGATGATCGACGCCCCGCGAGAGGCGTTCCGCCACCTTGCGGGAGCGGTCGACGAGTTTCGAGATATCAAACCGCAAGCCCTCGATCTCGATACCGAAATCGCCGGCCCGCGAGGCCTGATGGTAGAGCTCCGCGGCGCGCAACAGGGCCTTGGTGGGAATGCACCCCCAGTTGAGGCAGATCCCGCCGAGGGCCTCGGCCTCCACGAGTGCCGTGGAGAGACCCAGCTGCCGGGCGCGGATGGCCGCCACGTAGCCGCCGGGGCCGCCCCCGATCACGACCAGGTCGAAGTCCTGCACGCGGCGCGCCCCGTCCTGAGTTCGCGCCTATTCAGGCCCCCGGGTCCGGAAGACCGGCATATTCGCCTCCGTGGAGACGTAGATGACGTTGGGGTTCTCATTCAAGGTCTTGATCCAGAGGTACTGGAGGTAGGAGTCGCTGAGCGTGGAGCGCACGATCTCCTGAGCCTTGGCGGCGCCCTCCGCCCGGGCGATTTCGATCTCCGCCTCCTTGCGGGCCTGGTCCAGCTCGAACTGCTTCTCCTGCACCTTCTGCTCGGCGGTGAGCTTCCTCTCGATGCTCTCCTTGAAGCGCTGGGGGAGCTTCACGTCGCGCAGCAACACGTCCTGCACGATGATGCCACGCGGTCCGAGTTCGTCCTCCAGGAAGGACTTCAGCTTGCCCGCGATCTCGCGCCGACCCGTCTCGGAGTAGATGTTCTTGACCGGGTAGCCGGCCACCACGTCGCGGAGGCCGTTCCGGAAATAGGGGACTACCAGCTTGTCGACGTACACCCAGCTGGGCCCGATGGTCTTGCGCAGCTTCGGCGCGTCAGTGGGATTCACGCGGAACAGCAGCGATGCGTCCAGCCCCACGATCAGGCCCTCGGAGGACGGCACCGCGGCGGATTCCTTGACCTCCTGGAGCTTGGTGTTCCAGGTTTCGACGGTGCGCACTACGGGGATCTGGATCACGGGCCCCTGCCCCACCGGCGCGTCGTCGATCTTGCCGAAGCTCTTCTTCACCCCAACTTCGCCATCTTCGATGATCACGCAGGCCGGCAACAGCAGCATCGCCAGGCAAAGCAGCAGGACACGGCGCGGTGCAGAACCCATGGTTCGATCCTCCCCCTGAGGCGCCCGGGAGCGGACGCGACGCACAGCCTATGGAGGCTCCACCCGGAAGGCAACTCAGCGCGGCGGCGGCGCCCCCGCCCGCCCCCTATGCTTGCCGCGACATCGGGGGAACCTCCCTGGAACAGCCGGCCTTCCTGGTAGAGCTGCTGCTGCTCGTCGCCATCGCGGCCCTGGGGGTCGCGCTGGCCGATCGCCTGCGCCTGCCCGCCATCGTGGGCTTCCTGACCCTCGGCGCGCTGGTGGGGCCCCACGCGCTCGGATTGGTCGACGACCCGGAGCGGGTGCGCAAACTCGCCGAGCTGGGGGTCGTGTTCCTGCTCTTCGAGATCGGCCTGGAGCTGCCCGTGGAGCGTCTGCGGCGCTTCCTCCGGGAGGCCATGACTGCAGGAGGCCTGCAGGTAGCGCTCACGTTGGCGCTAGGCGCGGCAGTGGCCGCCGCGCTGGGGGTGCCGGCGCGCAGTGCCTGGGTGGTGGGTGCGCTGATCGCCATGTCGAGCACGGCCCTGGTGATGGGCCTGCTCTCGGACCGCGGGGAGGTCGACGCGCCCCACGGCCAACTCGCCACCGGCATCCTGCTCTTCCAGGATCTCTGCATCGTGCCGTTCCTGCTGGCGGTGCCGCTCTTCGCAGCCAGCCAGGCCAGTGGCTGGCAGCCCGTCAGCTGGGCGCTGCTGCGCGCAGTACTGGCCCTGGGGCTGCTCTTCGCGGGCGCCCGCCTGGGCCTGCCCCGGCTGCTCGACCGGGCCGCCCGCACCCGCTCCCGGGAACTCTTCGCCCTGCTCGCAATCCTGGTGGTGCTGGGCTCGGCG
>JABSQX010000140.1 GCA_013215615.1 Myxococcales bacterium
AAGTGGATGCGGGAGTAGGCGAAGCGCCCGACATAGCCGCTCGAGCCGACCACCAGGGCGCTCACGAGCGCGGCCGTGCTGTTCGTCGAGCCGAGCTGGAAATTCGAGTGCAGTAGTACCATCGTCGGCCCGAGGATCCCGAGTGCCATGTGGGTGTGAAACCAGAGTCGGATCGGCCCCACGCCGCGAAACGCCCAGCCGTGCTTACGCACCGGGTAGAGGAGAAGCAACAACATGGATGAGAGGCCGAGGATGCCGAGCGCGTAGCCGACCCCGCGACCGGCGATCACGTAGCGCTGAGCGCGCATCGCCCACGCGCCCGCGAGCACGACCACCGCGGACACGGTGAGCACCGTAACCAGGAGCACGGCCGGCGGCGGCGCGTGCAGGCGAGCGTGCGCGGAAGCTTCCGCGACCGAGGGTGAAGGACTATCGGGCATCTCCGAAAGCTCCGCGTTCAGATCTCCAGCGGGCCTACGGGTCCCTGCTCCAGTACTACCGCTCTCAATCCGTGCCGGACCGCTGCCCCCGTGTCCCTATCGTAGAATCACGCCCTCTCCAAATCAAGCGATCGTTGGCCTGACCGCATGCTGATTTCCCGAGACTCCCCGAGAGGGCCAGGCTTCTGGTAGCCTTCTCGCGACGCACTCGGGTATCGCAGCGGCTCCTGGTAGAAAACCGTCGCGCGGCCCGAATGACATGGCGACCCCGGTCCAACGATCGAGGTTCATGGACCCACAATCCGCCGCGGAGCCGATCCGGGACCTGCGTGGATGCAATCCACGGAGGCGGACAGGCGCTGCGAAAGCAACAAAGCGCAAGGTCACCCCATGCCTGAGAACCAGCAGTTTCGCTCGATTCCCGATATCTCCCGCACCTTCGCAGAGACCCATGGCGACAAGGCCGCGCTCATCTGTGGCGACCAGCGCCGGAGCTACGCGGAACTGAACTCGGACTCCAATCGAATCGCCCAGGCGCTGATCGCAGCGGGCGTGGAGCCCGGCGATCGCGTGGCCTTCCTGGACAAGAACGTCCCCGAGTACTTCACGCTGATCTTTGGGGCCGCAAAGGCACGCGCGGTCACCGTGGCCGTGAACTGGCGCCTGGCCCCGCCGGAGATGGCCTACATCCTCAACCACTCCCGCGTGAAACTGCTCGTAGTGGGCCGCGAGTTCCTCGGCCACCTCGACGAGATGGAGTTCGAGACCGAGCCCCAGGTCGTGGTGGTGGGTTCCGAGGCAGGAGGTCGGCAGGGCTTCGCGGACTGGCTGGACGCGCACGAGGACATCGACCCGGAGCTGCCCTGCGAGTGGGAGGACACCTGCTACCAGCTCTATACCTCGGGCACCACCGGCCTCCCCAAGGGCGTGGAACTCACGAACCGAAATTTCTTCGGCATGTTGTCGGGAGCCTCGAAGGCCTGGAACTTCGATGAGGAGAGCATCAACCTGGTCGCGATGCCCCTCTTCCACATCGCGGGGAGCGGCTGGGGACTGGTGGGGCTCTACAGCGGCGGCACCAACGTACTGCTCCGCGAGGTCGATCCGAGCGAGATCCTGAAGGCCATCCAGTCGCATCGCATCACCAACGCACTCCTCGTGCCCGCGGTGCTGCAGATCCTGCTCGCGACGCCCGGGATCGAGGCGACGGACTTCTCCTCCGTCCGCAGCATCATCTACGGTGCATCGCCGATCACCGAGGAGGTGCTCGTGGGCGCCATGCGCGCCACGGGGGTGCCCTTGCTCCAGGTATACGGAGCGACCGAGACGACGGGGGCGATCACGCTGCTTCGCGCCGAAGATCACGACCCCGGCGGACCCAGGGCCCACCTGTTGCGCTCCGCGGGCCAACCCTCCGTAGGCGTCGAGCTCCGCATCGTGGACCCCAACAGCATGAAGGACTGTCCGGAGGGCGAGGTGGGTGAGGTCTGGACGCGGAGCCATCAGAACCTGAAGGCTTATTACGCGGATCCGGAGGCCACTCTTGCCGTCTATCCCGAGGGACGGGACGCCGACGGGCTGGGCTGGCTGCGCACGGGAGACGCTGGCTACCTGCGCGACGGCTACCTCTTCATCCACGACCGGGTAAAGGACATGATCGTCTCCGGGGCAGAGAACATCTATCCGGCCGAGATCGAAAACGCCTTGATGGATCACCCGGCGGTTTCCGACGTGGCCGTGATCGGTGTGCCCGATGAGAAGTGGGGAGAAACCGTCAAGGCGGTGATCGTGCCGGCCAGCGGAGAGGAAGCGAGCGACGCCGAGTTGATCGCCTGGTGCCGGGAGCGACTCGCCCACTTCAAATGCCCGACCAGTGTGGATCGCGTCGAGGGGATTCCCCGGAATCCCAGCGGTAAGATCCTCAAGACCGAGCTCCGCGCCCCCTACTGGGAGGGGCGCGAGCGGATGGTGAACTGAGGGGCGATGGGCGAGATCGAGCAACAGGCGAGCGCGGAGGCCCGGCTGGGCTACCGACCCATCGACGCCGACAACCACTACTACGAGCCGCCCAACTGCTTCGTGGACTGGGTGGAGCCGCGCTACCGGGAGCGCGCCCTGCGCCGCGAAGAGGGCGAAGACGGCAGCGAGCAACTCTTCTACGGCGACGTCCCCTTCATCAACGACGGCACCAGCTTCGCACGCGCGGACTGCGTGAAGCCGGGCGCGCTGCGCGAGATGCTGCGCTCGCAGCAGGGGGGGCTCCCCTCCGACGCCGCCAAGGAGACCACGCGCCCTGAATACCTCGAGCGCGACGCCCGCCTCGCATTGATGGACCGCCAAGGCCTCGAGGCCGCCTTCCTCTTTCCCTCCTTCGCGGTGATGATCGAGTACTGGATGCAGCACGACGTGGAGCTCCTCTACGCGTGCTTCGACGGCTTCAACCGCTGGCTCGACGAGACCTGGGGCTTCAACCACCGGGATCGCATCTACGCGGCGCCCTTGATCTCCCTGCGAGACCGCGACCGCGCCGTCGCGCAACTCGATCACGCGCTGGCACGCGGCGCCCGCGTAATCGCCATGCTGCCCGGGCCCGCCTACGGCCGCTCACCCGCGGATCCGCACTTCGACCCCTTCTGGGCACGCGCCAACGAGGCGAAGCTCGCAGTCGCCTACCACATTGGCGATTCCGGTTACCTGGACCGCTACTCGGTGGATTGGGGGGAGCAGGCGAATCCGCGCACCTACCAGCGCTCCGCCTTCCAGTGGGCGAGTTTCTTCGGGGATCGCCCCATCATGGAGACCCTCTCGGCGCTGATCTTCCACAACCTCTTCGGCCGCTATCCCGACCTCAAGGTGCTGAGCGTCGAGAATGGCTCCATCTGGGTCGCCTACCTCCTCAAGGTAATGGACAAGATGAAGGGCATGGGGCGCGGGGGACCCTGGCCCGGGGGCTACGTGAAGGGCCGCGCCAGCGAGATCTTCAAGCAACATATCTGGGTGGCTCCCTACCACGAAGAGGACATAAGCGAACTCATCGACCTGATCGGCGCAGAGCACGTGCTCTTCGGCTCGGATTTCCCCCACGCCGAGGGCCTCGCGGAGCCTCTGGACTTCGCTGAGGCAATCGAAGCGCGCAGCGCCGCCGAGATCCGCAGCGTGATGCGCGACAACGCCCTCGCCATCGCCCGCCCGGACTGAGACGCGCAACGCCGCGGCAGTGGCGTTCCCCGCGCGGTAGCCTTCGAGAGACGGGCCTCCACCCCTACCCGGCTCGCAGGAGAAGGCCATGCAACTCGAAGACATGATCCTGGTGAGCGTGGATGACCACGTCATCGAACCCCCGACGGTCTTCGCCAACCACCTGCCGAAGAAGTGGGCCGGTCGCGCGCCGCGCCTCGTCCTGTCCCCCGAGCAGGAACTCCAGACCTGGACCTGGGAGGGAGGCACGAAGTCCACTCCTTTCATCTGCGCGGTGGTGACGCTGCCCAGCGAGGAGTGGGGCTACGACCCGAGCACCCTGGCAGAAATGCGGCCGGGCTGCTGGGACGTGGACCAGCGCGTCCGGGACATGGACGCCAACGGCATCCTGGCCTCGATGTGCTTCTCGACCTTCCCGGGCATGGCGGGGGAGTTCTTCGCGGAGTGCGAGGACAAGGAACTCGCCTACGCGTGCATCCAGGCCTACAACGACTGGCACATCGACGAGTGGGCGGGCAGCCACCCCGGCCGCTTCATCCCGCTGCCCCTCTGCAGCCTCTGGGACCCGGAACTCGCCGCCCAGGAGGTGCGGCGCGTGGCCCGCAAGGGCGCCACTGCGATCACCTTCTCCGAGGCGCCGGAATCCTTCGGTTACCCGAGCATCCACACGGGCGCCTGGGATCCGCTCTTCGCGGCCTGTTGCGACGAGGACGTCGCGCTCGCCATCCATATCGCCTCGAGCCGAACCGTGCTGCCGGGGAAGGAGACGCGGGTGCCCATCGAGGTCTCGAGCACCCTTCCCTGCTGGAACGCCCTACCCTGCGCGGCGAACTTCCTGTGGTCCCAGTCGCTCGTCAAGTACCCACAGTTGAAGATCGCGCTCTCGGAGGGCGGCACCTCCTGGATCCCCGGCTTCCTCGACCGCATGGACCGCCAGTTCCGCCTGCAGACCTGGATGGGCTCGGACCTGGGCGGACTCGACCCCACCGAGATGTTCCAGCGCCACTTCCTCTCCTGCTTCATCTGCGATCCCTCTGGCCTGGTGATGCGCGACCGCATCGGCATCGACAACATCGCCTACGAGGTCGACTACCCGCACTCGGACTGCACGTTTCCGGGCTCTCCCGAAGAGCTCTGGGAACAGATCGAGTTGGCGGAGTGCACGGATCGCGAGATCGCGAAGATCACCCACGAGAACGCCCTGCGCTGGCTGCGCTTCGATCCCTTCACCCACGTGCCGCGCGAAGAGGCGAGTGTCGGGGCGCTCCGCGCCCGCGCTTCGGACGTGGATCTCGGAACCCGCTCCAGGGCCGACTACCGGGCGGCCTACGAGAAGCGCTACGGCGACCTGGCCGGGGAGGCGGCCCGCTAGGCGCTGGCGCCTCTGCGCTCGACGGGCGCTTCCACAGTGGCCGCGCGGACCTCGCCGGCGCGCATCGCCTCGATGCCCCGCTCGATGGCGGCCTTGATGATCTTATCGTTGTCGCGCGAGATGAAGCGGTGCACGCGCGCCTCGAGGAGAAAGCGCAGGATCGGATTGAAGACCTCGTAGGTCTCTCGGAAGTGCACACGGGTGCGACCGTCGCCGAGATCCTCGAGCCGCGTCCAACCGGAGGCCCGGGACCACAGGGGCTTTCCTACGGCGTCGTAGCGCCAGGATTCGTGGGGTTTCACCTCGGTGAGCCACTCCCACGAGTAGGCGACGCCTCCCGACAGCAGGTAGCGGGGTACCCGGAAACGGCAGTGGCGGACCAACCCCTCTCCCACGCTGTCTCCGCCGTGGAGGATCTCAATGCGCACGTCACCGTGCTCGAGCACGTCTCCCGTCTGCTTCCCCCAGAAGATCCGCCAGATCTCCTGGGGAGTCGCATCGATTTCGAAGGAGTAACGGTGATCCTGCATGCGGCGCCTCCTCCGCGAGCATACCGCCTCCACCGGGTCTGCGGGATCTCGGCCCAGGGCATCGGGCTCAAGCGCCGGGGCTGGCAGACTCCGCGTCGAGGATCGCGTGGGAGGCGAGCAGGCCCGCGTGCGCGCAGATTTCTACCGGCCCCGAATCGCTCTCGATGGTGGTGTTGGCGAAATACAGCGACTCGCAGCCCGGCACCGCAACCGGGTGTCGGCGCACGGGGGCCCAGAACCAGGCCATGGCCGCGGGACGCTGCACCCACTGGTAGGCCTCCCAGCGCACGCAGTCGTCGAAGTCCAGGTAGATTTCTCGCAGGGTCGCACGCATCGCGTCCAGGGTCCGCTTCGTTTCGCTCCAGCGAGGCCGCTCCTCGCGCCGCAGCCAGCGCAGCGCCATGGCGTTGAGGAGATGCTGGCCGGGCGGCGCAGCGCGCTGAGAGCTCATAGAAGGGATGTGGAACCCTCCCTGGTAGCGGCGCTCATCGCCCACCAGAAAGCGATTCCAGCCGGCGTGGTTCTCCACCTCTCCCGTCGCGCGCAACCGGGGAAGACGCGCAAGGCCGATCTGCAGCGAGAGGCCGTCCGCGCTCTCGTCCTCGAGCTGCTCGGAAACGCGGGCCAGGCCGGGATCCACGCGCTCCGGGGGCAGTAGTGGCAGGACGTCCCAGACCGGGTAGGAGACGATCGTGCTTCGCGCGTGCACTTCGAGAACGAGCTGCGCCGGCCCCAGAGCCACCACTCCGGTCGCTCTCCGGCCTTCGAAGAGAATCTCCAGTGGCTTCTGGTCCAACAGGATGCGCCCGCCATGGACCTCGAGGGCGCGCGCGAAGGGCGCGGAGAGACCCTGCATGCCCCCGCATTCCGCGTCGTCCGGAATGCCCGAGCGCATCCCCTCCCGATCGCTCCCGTCCGAAAAGAAACTCATGAGGCGACCCGCCGAGGCGCGCTCGGGGTATTCGCAAAAGATCGTCTTCACCATCACGAGGATGGCGCGGCGAACCCCGGGGCTCGAATCCGCGGCATCCAGCCATTCGCCGAGCGGGGTCTCGAGCGCCGCTTCCCGTTGTTCGGAACCGGCGCCGGAGAGACGCGCCATCACGGCGAGGAAATCCGGCATCTGATCCGCCGTGACCCCGAAGGCCTCGCTCGCCAGCCGCGCGAAACCACCGGGCGAAAAGTCCCCGGGCAAGGAGGGACTCGGCGCCCGGGGCGGGAACTCCGGAAAGAGATGGACGCGCAGCGCCGACGCGATGGGTGCGATGGGGACCTCGACCCCGGCCTCGCGGGCCGCGCGCTCGCCGTGTCTCCAGGCCACCTCCATGTCCGTGACGTCGTGGCCCTCCCGGTGCCCCCCGTCCAGCCAGAAGCCTCCCAGCGACGTGCCCCCTCCCCCACCGCCTACCTGGGGCGGCGTGTCGACCACCACCACGGAGCGGCCCTGCCGGGCCAGGATGGCGCCCGCGATGAGGCCGGCCAGCTCAGCGCCCACGATGGCCACATCGCATTCGATGGGACGGCAAGCGAGAGAAGAACTCGCGGAATCGTCCACTTGGTACTCAGTAGAGGGGCGACCAGCTCGAGGTGCGAAGCAAGCGGCTCTCCCACTGATCGCGGAAATCCAACGCGTCCAACATCCAACGACCGGGCTTCTTGTACTCGGCGGGAATTTCCTCCGTGATCAACGTGAGCAGCCCTTGGGGCCGCAGCAGCTTCTGCCACAACACGATCTCGCGGCGCCGATGGCTCCCGTAGGCCGTGCGGTAGGCGGCCTGGATCTCGAGCAGCCGCGGAGTGTCGGGGAAGCTCTCGTCGTACTCGTTCGCGTACTGGGCGCCCGCGCGCTCGATGTAGGCCTCGAGGCCCCCCTCGAAGGGCCAGACGGTGTCCTCCATGAAGACCGAGAGTTCGTGTTCGCAGGGCTCGGTGGGGACCGTCTCGAAATCGATCTCCTGGACCACGGACCAGGGCAGGGGGACGAGCTGCTTGGCGCTGACGTCGTGGCGCAGATCATCCAGTTTTTCGCTGAGGCTCGCGAGATCCCCTCCGTCTACCCGCTCCACGAGAGCCCCCCAGGCCGCCGCGTCCCGCAGCAACGTGTAGGTCACCACCCGATAGGAGAACCCGCTGCCATGAGCGAGGTGCGCGTAGTAGAGGAGCCGCGCGCCGTCGCCCGCCGCGATGCCGGGCATCCATTCGTCGCGCAGGCTCTCTTCGAAGGCATCTTCGTACTTCCCGATGACCTGGTGCTCTTCGCGGAGCAGCAACACGCTCGATCCTCCCTTGCTGATCCCGGGTGTCCGGCAGCCAGAACATACGCCACGCGAGTTGCCTTCGAAAATTGGAGAATCCCCGGGGATCGACTTCCCCGGGCTAGCGCCCGGCCGCCCAGCTTCGGCGACCGGCCATCCCGACGAGCCCGAAGCCCACGAGCAGGGCCGTCGAGGGTTCGGGAACGGCCGTACCGACGTTGAAGAAGATCAAGTCGGCCAGCTGGTCGTTCGGGCCCAGGCTGCTGGTCGTGAAGGTCAAATCCATGCGGCCAATGCCCAGGAGCCCGCCCATGTGCACGACTCCACCTTGACCGGAGCCCGCGGAAGCCATCGGGTCGACGACACTGAAGAGCGTGGATTGTCCCACCGCCGTCCTCATCGTGTTGCTCGTCGAGCCATAGCCTGAAACGCCCGGAGCGCTGCTCGGGTATTCGCCGAGAAAGATCCAGGTGTTGACGTCGATCGGGGCACCCCCCGAGTCCCACGCGGAGAGCGTGTAGCCGTAGTAGTTGTGGACGTTCGCGATGATCATCTCACCGCCGCTCCCCCAGTCGTAGCCGGTCGAAAAGTCGAGGCGGAGGGTGGTTCCCAGGCTAGCGATCCCTTGGGCGGTTAACCCGGTGGCCAACGGCGGCTGCGTGGTGATCGCAGTGGGAAGCCCCCAACTCCCCGTAGACCGCGAGAAGCCAGGAGATGGGCTCGAAGCGTTGATCGTCCCGGAGACGCTCGTATTCGCGTAGTCCCAGGAACTGCCAGTGAACGTCCATGTCCAATCGTGGAAGACGATGGGGGCCGCACTCGCGTCCTTCGCGCCGGCGACCAGCAACAGCACCGCGCTCAAGAGGCTCATCGCGTACAGGCGTCTCCGGGGGCCCTCGTTGCGCGCCGAAAGCGAGACGCTGTCACCACCAGGGGACTCCCCGGGAGCCCCGCCTGCAGCCCGGCCGGGGTTCGGTCTCCGCCGCCCGGCCACCGCGAGCCCGACCAGGCCCAGACCCATCATGAGCGCGCTGCTCGGTTCGGGCACCGGGGTCCCGACGATGCTTCCCGAGGAACGATCCGTGGCGCCCGGAACACTGGCCGAGAACATCCCCACCTTCCCGACCGACTCCAGGGCGTCAGGGCCGAGACCCGCCTCGTTCATATAGCCATCGATCACGAATCTCCACTCTTCCCCGATCTCGAAGTATCCGTCCGAGGTCATGCTCTCGAAGAGAAGGGAAACATTGATACCGGAATCGTCGATCCTGAAGGCAGACTGGCCATCGATGAGCCCATCGACGTTGGTGAGATTCGTTTCGGGGTCGGAGACGTACCAGAGTGCCGAGAACTCGACGCCCGTCGTATTCGTGATCGTGACCTCGACCTGCGGAACACCGAGACCCGCGTCGAAGCTGGAAGTGCAGGCGATCGATTCGGTGTGGTTCCAGCTGGCGGTGATGGTCTCGTCCTGCGGGAAACCGACCGTGCCCAACTCGTCGAGCGCCACCTGGTCCGCTGCAGCTCCGGCGCTCAGGCCCAGCGGATCGCAGGAGGGCGAGTTGGAGGGAACCACGTCGACAGGCGTGGCGATGGCGAGATTCCCGGCAAGAAGAAGTGCGACACAGAAGCCGAGAGCCGGCCCGGTCCGCGCACGGCAGGTCTGGGGCCGTCTTTGATCCAGATCAGAGAAGCGCTTGTAGAAGTCCATTTCAGTCCTCGTTTCCCGGCTGGGAGTGGTTGTTTCCCCCTGCCTCAGCAAGCGCCATTCCAAGTTCGCAAGTACCTGTTTTGATTTGGCTTTAACGTCCTCCCTTGAATTCTTCTGATTTAAATCGAAAACTATAGTTGTCGAATTTCCGTAGATCGGTTTTGAAATCCGCGTAACTCATTAGAATGATTCGCCGATTAGGCTCGTCAATTTTGATTTACATGCAATCATGGTTGTCACCCCGCACCCGGATTCACCAATGACCCCCGCACGCAGCCCCGAGCAGCCGCAACGGCCCCAGACAGGCGGGGACCACGAGCGGCTCGCACTGCTCCTCGAGCTGACGCGCGGGTTCAACGCGCAGCGGGATGTCGAGGACCTGTTACCCCTCGTCATCCGCCGCACCAAGGAACTCCTCAACGCCGAGGGATGTTCTTTGCTCCTGGCCGACGAAGCGGGCCGCGAGCTTCATTTTCCCCTGACCAGCAGCACCGTAGAGGGCGTCGACACGCGGCTCCACGGTCTGCACTTTCCCGTCACTCGCGGCATAGCGGGCGAAGTCTTCCGCACCCGCAGCGCCATGCTCGTCAACGACGTCCCGAACCACGCGCATTTCAATCCGGAAATCGANCTCCACACGGGCGCGCACACCCGGAACCTGATCTGCGCGCCACTTCGCAGCCGGGAAGGCGTGTTGGGGGTGATCGAAGTCATCAATCGCCTGAACGGCGATTTNCAGGAAGACGACCTGGATTTCCTCGACGCACTCGCGAATTCGGTGGCTCTCGCCGTGGAGACCGCCCAACTCGTCGGCGATCTCCGCGAGGTGACGACGCGTCTATCACGCGAAGTCAGCGGGCTCCGGCGTGAGCGCGTTCACGTCGATTCCTTTCCAGAAATCATCGGGCGCAGCGCGTCGATGCAACGCGTGTTCGCCCTGATGGAAAGTGCCGCGGACTCGACGATCGCGGTACAGATCCAGGGAGAGACCGGAGTCGGCAAGGAGCTGGTTGCGCGTGCCATCCATTCGCATGGTGCACGCGGCAACGCGCCCCTGGTGGCGATCAACTGCGGCGCGATGCCCGCGACACTGCTCGAAAGCGAACTCTTCGGCTTCAGCCGCGGTGCCTTCACAGGCGCTACCCGGGACAAAGCCGGGCTCTTCGAGGCCGCCGACGGCGGAACCCTCTTTCTCGACGAGATCAACGCCATGCCCACCGATCAGCAGGCGAAGCTCCTCCGGGTCGTCCAGGAGGGAGAGCTGCGCCGCCTCGGCGAGACGGTGACCCGGAAGGTCGACGTTCGCTTGATCTCTGCGAGCAACTCGAACCTCGCCGAGGAGGTACGGGAGAAGCGCTTTCGCGAAGACCTCTACTACCGGCTCAACGTGTTCCCGATCACGCTGCCGCCGCTGCGTGAACGGGCGGGGGACATCCCCCTGATCGCGAATTCTATCCTCCAACGAATATCAGAACGGAGCCAGAAAGAGCTCCATGGCATCGACAGGGACGCGCTCGAGACACTCGATCACTACGCGTGGCCGGGCAACGTACGTGAACTGGAAAATGAGCTGGAACGGGCCACGGCTCTGACACCAGCGGGCACCTCGATCACGCGTGCCTGTCTCTCGGAGCGCGTGATCACGCTCTCGGAAACGCAGCCCGAGCCGGGCTCCGACGCGATCCAACAGCGCGGCAGCCTCCGCGATGCGCGCCAGGAGTTCGAACGCCAGTTCGTGGCCTCGGTACTCCGCCTGCATTCCGGGAACGCGACGAAGGCCGCTAGGGAACTCGGGATCAGCCGCCAGATGCTGCAGCGAAAGATCCGCGACTGGAACCTCCGGGAGCCCCACAGCGGCTGACGACCCCGAAGGACACCTCTCTAGGAGCTTCTCCCTGCTCGTTGACGCACCGACCGCGTCGGGAGATGCGCGTCACCGGGCCTTCAGGAAGGCACCCGAATCCGCTCGACCAACGCCCGCACCTCTGCCGGGGGCGCGGGCGTAACGGCGCTCACGCCGATCGCCACGGCGAAGTTCAACAGCGCGCCCAACGTGCCGATCCCCTCTGGCGAAATTCCGAAGAGCCAGTTTTCGGGCGAATTCTCGGCGAAGGGCGCTACGAACACTCCCTTGAAGTAGATGATGTAGCCCAGCGTGAAGGCGAGGCCCGACAACATTCCCGCGATCGCCCCCTGCTTGTTGACCCGGAAGCTGAAGATCCCGAGCAGGATGACCGGGAAGAGCGATGCCGCCGCCAGGCCAAATGCGAGGGCCACGACCTGAGCGACGAAACCCGGAGGGTTGTAGCCCAGGTAGCCCGCCACCAGGATCGCCACCGCCGCACTCATACGGCTGGCCATGAGTTCGCTGCGCTCGCTGATGCGCCGCGCGAAGACGCTCTTCAGAAGATCGTGCGAAACGGCGGCCGAGATCACGAGCAGCAGGCCCGCGGCCGTGGAGAGCGCGGCGGCGATCCCGCCCGCTGCGACCAGCGCGACCACCCAGTCGGGTAGGCCGGCGATCTCCGGGTTGGCGAGCACGATGATGTCGTTGTCGACCCGCAGCTCGTTGCCCCGCCAGCCGTAGGAGTGCGCGGTCGCGGAAAATTCTATGTTCGCGTCGTCGTAGTACTGGATGCGGCCATCGCCGTTCTCGTCTTCGAAGCGCAACAGGCCCGTATCTTCCCAGGTCTTGAACCACTCCGGGCGATCCGCATAGGCGAGGTTGCCTAGAGCCGTGCCCACGGGCCCGGGCTGGATGGTCTGCGTCAGGTTCAGGCGCGCGAGCGCTCCCACTGCAGGTGCCGTGGTGTAGAGGAGCGCGATGAAGAGCAGCGCCCAGCCCGCCGACATCCGGGCATCTCGAACGCGGGGGACCGTGAAGAAGCGGACGATGACGTGAGGCAGACCCGCGGTACCGATCATCAACGCCATCGTGATGAAGAAGACGTCGATGCGGCTCTTGCTTCCGCTGGTGTAGGCCGCGAAGCCCAGTTCGGTCACCACCTGATCGAGCTTTTCGAGCAGCACGCCGCCCCCTTCGACGACGCTACTACCGAAGGCGAGCTGTGGGATCGGCATCCCCGTCACCTGGAAGGAAATGAAAACCGCCGGGACCGTGTAGGCGAAGATCAGCACGCAGTACTGAGCGACCTGCGTGTACGTGATGCCCTTCATGCCCCCGAGCACCGCGTAGAAGAAGACGATCGCCATGCCCACCCCAAGGCCGACGGAGATGTCGACGTTGAGGAAGCGCGAAAAGACGATCCCCACGCCGCGCATCTGCCCCGCGACGTAAGTGAAGGAGATGACGATCAGGCAGACGACGGCAACGACGCGAGCAGCCTGGGATCCGTAGCGGTCGCCGATGAAGTCGGGCACGGTGAATTTCCCGAACTTCCTGAGGTAGGGGGCGAGCAGCAGCGCGAGCAGCACGTAACCGCCCGTCCAGCCCATGAGATAGACCGCGCCGTCGTACCCGAGGAAGGCGATCAGGCCGGCCATGGAGATGAAGGAGGCCGCGGACATCCAGTCGGCCGCGGTAGCCATGCCGTTCGCCACTGGGTGCACATTCTTGCCGGCCACGTAGAACTCGCCCGTGCTGCGGGCCTTCGAGGCCAGGGCGATCGCGATGTAGAGCGCGAAGGACCCGCCGACGACGAGGTAGGTGAGGGTCTGGAGATCCACCCTCAGTCCTCTTCCACACCGTATCGGCGGTCGACCACCGACATGCGCCACGCATAGAAGAAGATCAGCGCGACGAAGACGTAGATGCTGCCCTGCTGGGCGAACCAGAACCCTAGCTGGACACCGCCGATCTGGACCCGGTTGAGAGCATCCACGAACAGGATCCCGAAGCCAAAAGAAACCACGAACCAGATCGTCAGGCACAGACCCACCAGGCGCAGATTGTCCTGCCAATGGCTTCGCTGCTTCATCCACACTCCCCACCGGGAGACGGCCCCGGAATCGCGATGCATCCCTCGTGCCCCAAGTCCAGCGGATCGCTGACCTCGGGGCAAGCGTGCCGGAACGGGTAGCACTGAGCGGAAGTCTGTCCGTACCGGCGCCCCCCTGTCGTGGGCCTTCGGCTACCGCGAGTGCGTATACTGGGCGCCCAGCGATAGGAGGACCGGGAACGATGCGCCATCGAATCGCGCGATTGACCATCGCGGGGCTGCTGCTGGGTCTCTGGGCCTGCGAGCGCTCGGAGCCCCTCGACGACATGTCGCCGTTGGCCGACTCGGGCGATCGGCGCTTTCCAGAGCGGGCCCTCGAAATCAGCGACGACATCGTCGAGATCTGGCCCAAACGCAATCCCGACCGGAACGCCTACTTCGGCGACCTGCACGTTCACACCACATACTCCTTCGACGCGTTTTCCTTCGGAACCACGGCCACGCCCAGCGATGCCTATCGTTACGCGCTCGGTGAGCCCCTCGAGCACCCCGCGGGCTTCGAGATGAAGCTCCGGGAGCCGCTGGATTTCTATGCCGTGACGGACCACGCGCTCTTCCTCGGCCTCGCCCCCGAAGCCGCCGACACATCCACCGAGTTCTCGAAACTCGAGGTCTCCCAGCCCCTTCACGACCTGAATGCTCCCGACAACAAGGGGCTGCTGAGCCTGGCGCCACGGCTTCGCACCTTCGGGACCTTCGCTCCGAAAGTCCTTACCGGCTTGCTCGACGGTAGCATCGACCAGCCGATGGCAACGCGCATCACCCGGACCGCCTGGCTCGACATCATCGACGCTGCCGAGCGCTTCAACGACCCGGGCCGCTTCACCACCTTCGTTGCCTACGAGTACACCTCCTCGAGCAACGACCGGGGCAACCTGCATCGCAACGTCATCTTCAAGGACAGCGACCGGCTTCCCGCGGAGCCCTTCTCCCGCTTCCACTCCCAGAACCCCGAGGGCCTCTGGGATTGGATGGACGGCCTGCGAGAACAGGGGATCGAGAGCCTCGCCATCCCCCACAACTCCAACGGCTCGAACGGACAGATGTTCAAGCTCGTGGACTGGGCGGGCGACCCCATGGACGACGACTACGCGGTCCAGCGGTTGCGCAACGAGCCGCTCATGGAGATCACCCAGGTCAAGGGAACCTCCGAGACCCACCCTGCGCTCTCGGATACCGATGAATGGGCGAACTTCGAGATCATGCCCTACCGGGTCGCGACCTTCCTGCCGAGCGAGCCGGCGGGAAGCTACGCGCGCGACGCGCTCCGTCGCGGCCTCGACTTCGAGGAGGCAGGAATCGTCAATCCCTACAAGTTCGGCTTCATCGGCTCGAGCGACACCCACACCGGTGCCACCTCGGACGACGAGAGCAACTTTTTCTCGAAGATCGGCCTCCTCGACGCCACCCCGGAGCTTCGCGGCTCCGTGCCGCTTCCCCTCTGGCAATCCCTCTTCATGCGCATCATGACACCCGACCAGGTGGGGGAAGTCGGAGGAGAGACCTACACCCGGTCGCCCACCCCGACTTTCGGCGCCGCCGGTCTCGCCGCGGTCTGGGCCGAGGCGAATACCCGCGAAGCGATCTACGAAGCCTTCCGGCGCAAGGAAACCTTCGCGACTTCCGGCCCGCGCATACGACTCCGATTCTTCGCGGGCTACGATTTCGATGAGTCCCTCCTCGACGACTCCGATGTCATCTCGGAAGCCTACGGGCGCGGCGTCAGCATGGGCAGCGACCTCGACGCAAGCGGCGACTCTGCGCCGAGTTTCCTCGCCTGGGCGATTCGCGATCCCCTGAGCGCACCGCTCCAACGCCTGCAGATCGTCAAGGGCTGGTCCGAGGGCGGTGAGACCTTCGAAAGGATCTACGACGTCGCTTGTTCCGAGGGCGCCCGCCCCGACCGGGAAACCCAGCGCTGTCCCGACAATGGCGCGCGCGTAGACCTCGCAGACTGCTCCTACTCGACCGACTCCGGCAGCCCCGAGCTGAAGGCCCTCTGGAACGACCCCGGCTTCGACCCGGAGCAACGGGCCTTCTACTACGTCCGCGTTCTCGAAAACCCCACCTGCCGCTGGTCGACCTGGGACGCGAACCGCAGCGGTGTCGAGCCGCGATCGGACCTGCAGCCGACGATCCAGGAGCGGGCGTGGTCGTCCCCGATCTGGCTGGTGCCGGCCGTGGACACTGCCTCTGCGGAGTGATCCAGGCGTCGTCGGGCCAGCCCGCCCCCCCTCTCGGCTCTAGCGTGGATGGGCTTTCACCTAGGGGGAGGAACGATTGGCGGCGAACACCTTGCGCGCGCAGAGCATCCCGTCTATGGCTCGAGGGAAGCCGCCGTAGAGGATCATCGTGATCATGACCTCTTCGATCTCCTCCCGCGTGACCCCGTGGTTGAGAGCGCCCTGCACGTGGATCGCGAGCTCGTGGGCAGCAGAGAGCGCCGTGAGCACGGAGATCACGACGAGACTGCGGTCGCGGCGAGAAAGTTGCGGCCGGGACCAGACATCGCCAAACGCGAAGTCCATCACCAGCACCCCCATGTCACCCTGCTGATCGATGATCGCTGCTTCCGTAGCCGCCGTGTCGAGGTCGGGCTGGCCGAGCAAGGTGCGCAGTACGTCGAGACCGTCGAGGCGGCGCTTCTCGTCGTCCTTCTGCTCCGCGGGCGCAGGCGGCGGCGTGCGCTGCTCGGTCCCATCCTGTTGTGCGAAGACCTGGGCGGCGACGCGGGCGCCAGCCAACGCGAAGGGAACCCCCGCATAGGCGCTGATCTGGACCATGATCTCGTCGATCTCGTCGCGACTGAGACCGTGATTGAGGCCGCCCGCGACGTGCGAGTGCAGTTCCAACTCGCGACCGAGGGCGGTGAGGAAGGAGATCACCACCAGGCTGCGATCGCGACGCGAGAGCCCGGGGCGGCTCCAGATCTCGCCGGCCCCGGTGTGGAGCGCGAAGCTTCCGAGGGCGCCCTGGCTGTCGAAATGCTCGGCCAATTCATCGCCCGCTCCCGGGGAGCCCGTCAGGGTCCGCATGACGTCGAGGCCGCGTTCGCGCCGGGTCTTGGGATCGCTCATGGAACCTCCTGGTGGTGTCGGTAGCCGCCCGACACGAATGCGAGTGACGAGCCGCCGGCTGTAGAGTACGGGGGCCTGCGCTTTCGCTCCCTGCCCGCTCAGACGGGCAGCGGCAACTGGTACACTCGTGCCGCGTTTTCGTAGAGCACCTTGCGCTGCGTTTTCTCGGAGAGGCCTGAAAGCGACGCCTCCACGTGCTCCCGCACGTTCGGGTAGAGACAGGTGGGGTGGGGGAAGTCCGTCTCGAAGAGCACGTTGTCCTCGCCGATCTCCCTGACGGCGCGGGCCGCATCCTTCTCGAACCAGAAGGAGGCGTAGATCTGGCGGCGGAAATACTCGGTGGGACGCATCTTCATCGCACCGCCGCCCGGCATGCTCTCGTCCATCTGGTACTCGATGGCCTGGAGCATGAAGGGGATCCAGCCGATTCCGCTTTCGATCGATACGAATTTCTGCTTCGGAAAGCGGTCGAGCAGACCGCTGAAGATCAGATTCGAGATGGTGCGGCAGTTGTTGAGGAAGAAGGTGCAGGAGAGGGTTGCGAGGTAGTGGTCGGGATTGATGCCTGGCCACACGGCGCCGATGTCCACGCCCCCGGAGCCAATGTGGAAGTTGCAGGGCATCCCGCGTTCCTCGGCGCGGGACCAGAGCGGATCCCAGTGCGGCTCGTGGAGCGATGGAAGCCCCCACTTGTCGGCATTGTCGATCATGTTGAAGCCCGTCAGCTCGAGTTCGTCGTGGGCGCGTTCGAGCTCCTTGGCCGCGGCGTCGATGTCCCAGAAGGGGAGCAGCGCCTGGGCAAAGAGGCGACCACCGCTCGCCTTCTGCAGCTCGGAGGCGGCATCGTTGTAGGCGGTGGTACAGAAGAGCCGCAGCTCCGGGTCCTCGATCCTGAGGATGGTCGCGCCCGCAAAGCCCAAGACGTTCGGAAAGACCACTTGGATCGCAATGTCCAGCTCGTCCATGGCGCGAAGCCGTGCGTCCACGTTGGTACTGGCGGGCGTCATCTCGTCCATGTTCGTCAGCGTGAAGATGCCCAGGGCCTTGCTGCGGTCGGGTCGGATTACGCACAGGCCCGG
>JABSQX010000141.1:0-2885 GCA_013215615.1 Myxococcales bacterium
CCCAACGAGGACGTCACGCAGTTCGCGCGCTGGTCCGACGAACTCCTCCAGAACATGGGGCAGGACGGCGGCAGTCGGCCGCTCGGCGAATTGCACCCGGAGTTCGCGGGCTACGTGGACGGCCAGATCCACGCGCGCCACGAGGTCTCGGACGCGCCCGACGACCTGGTGACGCGCCTGCTGGTCACCGAGGTGGAGGGCGAGCGCCTCTCGCCGCGCGCGGTGCGCACCCAGGTCATCAACCTGATCATCGCGGGCAATGAGACCACCCGAAACCTGATCGGCAACCTCTTCTGGCGGCTGGCGGGGGACCCGGAACTCTTCGAGCGCCTGCGCGGGGAACCCGCGCTGCGCAAGACCGCGATCGAGGAAAGCCTGCGCATCGACACCCCCGTGCAGCTGTTGGCGCGGACCTGCACGGTCCCCGTCGAAGTCGAGGGCGTAGCGATCGCGCCCGGCGATCGCGTGATGTTCGGCGTGGGCTCCGCGAACCACGACGAGAAGGTCTACGAGGATCCCCTGCGCTTCCGCCTCGACCGCTTCCGGCCCCGCGAGCACTCGGGTTTCGGGGCGGGCCCGCACCTCTGCCCGGGCGCCTTCCTGGCGCGCATGGAGGCCACCGCCGCCCTCGACGCGCTGCTTGCGCGCGCTGGCGCCCTCCACCTCGATCCCGGCTACCGCTACGACGCCAACCCGGTGCCCTGGGCGCTGGGGCCCGAGACGCTGCCCGTGCGCGTCCAGGCCGCCGCGTCCTGAGAACGCGGACCAGGTAGCGCGACCTCTCGCGGTGGGGCGGCGGCCCCGCGCTCAGGCGCGCGCCAGCGGTCCGCGCAGGATGCGACCGGGCAACGCGCCGGTGTGTTGGCCATCGCGCATCAGCACCTGCCCGGCCACCACGCTGGCCGCGATGCCCGTCGCGCGCTGCAGCAGGCGACGGGCGCCACCCGGCAAGTCGTAGACCACTTCCGGGAGCTGCGGGCCGACGCGCTCGGGATCGAAGACCACCAGGTCCGCGACCAGCCCCTCGCGCAGCAGGCCGCGATCGTGGAAGCCAAACGCCGAGGCGGGCTCGAGGGTCAGCATGCGCACGCCTTCCTCCAGCGTGAGCCGCTGCGCGGCGCGCACCCAGTGGCCCAGCACGTGGGTGGGGATCGAGGCGTCGGAGATCTGCGAGACGTGGGCGCCGGAATCCGAGAAGGTCACCACCGAGCGCGGGTGCTTCATGAGGGCGAGCACCTGCTCGGGGAGTTCGTTCGCGAAGGCCTGCACGAACCAGCAGTCGAAATCACTCTCCAGGGCCAGGTCGATCATCAGCTCGACGGGGTCGACCCCCCGCTGTTTCGCGAGGTCCGCGAGGGAGGTGTGGGGCCCCAGCGCGTCCTCCATCACGTACGTCCAGTCGAAGTCCGGCTTGCGGGCCTCGGCGCCCACAGCCTCCCCGTACTCCTCGGTGTAGGCGGCGGCCACCAGCCGCGCGCGGGTGGCGGGATCGCGCAAGGCCGCGGCTTGTGCGTCGAGGGGCTGGGCGCGCAGTTCCCGCCAGCTGGGCAGTCCGTCGAAGGGAAGCCGCGTCTTGAACGAAATCATCACGTTGAAGGCGCGGGCGTGGACCTGGGCGAACATGCGCCCGCCCTGCTCGGCGGTCGAATCCATCAGGTCGATCCAGTCCCGCCAGCCCTCGGGTTCGTGCCGGCTGCTCCCCACCCCGTAGGTGATGGGGACCCCCGTCTCCAGCGCCAGCGCCGAGAGGCGCTCGAAGTACTCCTCCCGCGCCTCGGGATCGCTCAGCGGGGCGTCCTCGTTGGCGATCTCGAACAGACCGCCGCCGGCCTCGCCCATCACGCCCACCAGTGCACGGACCTCCTCCCAGCTGGCCAGGCGGCTGGCCACCGGGCGGTCGTCGGAGGTCTGGTGGTTGAAGGTGCGCGAGGTCGTGAAGCCCATGGCGCCGGCCTGCAGGGCGTCGCGCAGTTCGCGTTGCATGGCCACGAGATCCTCGGGGCCCGCGGTCTCCTCGAAGGCCCGCTCCCCCATCGCGAAGGTGCGCAGCGCCGAGTGCCCCACGTAGCCCGAGTAGTTGATGCCCTTGGGCAGGCCGTCGAGGGTCTCCAGGTACTCGCGGTAGGTTTCCCACGTCCAGTCGATGCCCTGGGCCATGGCTTCGGCGGCGATGTCCTCGGCGCGCTCGAGGTTGCGCACCACCAGGTGGCGCTCGCTCTCCCGGGAGGGCGCCAGCGTGAACCCGCAGTTGCCCATCACCACGCTGGTCACGCCGTGGTAGCTCGAACAGGTGCCGAGCGGATCCCAGCAGATCTGTGCGTCCATGTGGGTGTGGCCGTCCACGAAGCCCGGCGCCACCACGTGGCCCTCGGCGTCGATGACTTCCCGGGCGCGCTCCCGGATGCGGCCGATGCGCGCGATGCGCCCGTCGATCACGCCGACGTCGGCGCGGAAGCGGGGCAACCCGGAGCCGTCCACCACGCTTCCGCCGCGGATCAACAGGTCGTAGGACATGGCAGCACCTCGATGCGAAGGGCGCGCCCCCGCGGGCGCATCGAGCAAAAGCGACGCCGTGCACGCGAAGCGCGGACCCCGGCAAGCCTATCACTGGAGCCCGGGCAGATACAATTGTGGGGACGGCGGGCTGCGGTCGCATCCGCTGGGCGCTGCCCAGCCTGGTAGGCTTCATGCCCAGGGCGGCCTGCCACGATGCGCTGGCCGCGCGCACCGACCCGCGCGACCTCGAGGCCTAGAACGCCACGTGAAGTACGCAGCCCGCAGCCCCGGCCGCGGGCTCGATGGGGAGGTAAGGCGGATAAAATGCCCGGCCCACTTGCATCCCAAATCAAATGTGCCGCGCCACATCAGCCCGCTCGGTTGGAACG
>JABSQX010000141.1:2895-17641 GCA_013215615.1 Myxococcales bacterium
ACCCTCTGCGCCCGTCATGGAACCCGACCCCCAGCGACCACCCCGCGCATGAACGATCCGGCTCACGTTTCCGAAGCACGCGCCTGGCGGGCGATCTGGCTGCTGCTGCTCATCTACGCCGTCAACCACGTCGACCGCCAGGTGATGTACATCCTGGTCGAACCCGTACGCACGGACCTGCAGCTCAGCGACTGGCAGATGGGTTGGATCGTCGGGGGGGGATTCGCGCTCTTCTACACCTTGATGGGCCTGCCCATCGGGTGGATCGCCGACCGCAGCGACCGCCGCAAACTGATCTCCCTGGCACTGGCGCTTTGGAGCGCCTTCACGGTGGCCTCGGGCCTGGCCCGCAGCTTCTGGCAGTTGATGGCCGCGCGCATCGGCGTCGGAGTGGGAGAGGCGGGCTGTACGCCGCCCGCCCACTCGATGATCTCGGACCTGCTCCCCCCGGAACGGCGCGCCAGCGGGCTGGCCTTCTACCAGTTGGGGGTACCCCTGGGCACGCTCTTCGGCCTGGCCTTCGGGGGCGTTCTCGCGGATGCGCTCGACTGGCGCGTGGCCTTCTTCGTGGTGGGGACCCCCGGCTTGCTGCTCGCCGTGCTGGCACGCTTCTACCTCCCCGAGCCGGTCCGCGGCGCAATGGAAGGAAGCGCCGACACCAGCGTGCAGTCCCTGGGCGAGGTCCTGGGCTTCCTGCGCGCGCTGCCCTCGCTGCGTCACTCGCTGATCGGAAACTCGTTGCAGACCCTGCCGCTCGCGGCCTTTGCGAGCTTCAACGCCAGTTATCTCCAGCGCGTGCACGGGCTCTCACTCTCCGAGATCGGCTTGGCGTTGGGACTCATCGCCGGACTGATCGGCGGCAGCTCCGTGCTGCTCTCGGGGCGACTCGCAGACCGCTTGAGCCGGCGCGACGTGCGCTGGATCTTCTGGCTCCCCATGTTGGGTGCGCTGGTCTCCATGCCCTTCAGCATCCTCTGCTACCTCGCCGAGGGGCCTGCACTCGCGATCGGCGGGATCGCGGTGGCCACCGCCTTCAACCACCTCTACTCCGCGCTCGGCCACGCCCAGGTGCAGTCCCTCGCGAAACCCCGGATGCGCGCCATCCTCTCCGCCGTAGCCCTCTTGGCCATGAACCTGGTGGGCTTCGGACTCGGCCCCGTCATCGTGGGCGGCGTCTCGTCCCTGATGGGAGGGGGCGACCAGCTCCGCTGGGCGCTGCTCAGCCTGGTAGGCTTCATGCCCTGGGCGGCCTGCCACTATGCGCTGGCCGCGCGCACCTACCCGCGCGACCTCGAGGCCAAGAACGCCACGTGAAGTTCGCAGCCCGCAGCCCCGGCCCCTTAGTGCTTCGGCGCCTGCCCGAAACGTGGGAGCCCGCCGTCTTCCGACACATCACGCTCACACCCTGCGCGCCCACTCTCGGCGCCCAGGTCGATGGCGTCGACCTCTCCCGAGCCCTCGACCGGGAAGTCTTCGCCGAACTCGACCGCGCACTGCTCGAGTGGAAGGTGCTCTTCTTCCGCGAGCAGCCCCTCTCCGAAGCCGCCCACGCGGCCTTCGCGGAGCGCTGGGGACCGCTCTTCGACGATCAATTGGTTCCCACCCACCGCGACAACTCGGTGGAGAACGTGGTGGTCTTCGAACGCAATGCCGAGACCGTGGGGCTCGAAAACGGTTGGCACTGCGACGGCACCTTCCGCCCCGAACCGCCCATGGGGACGGTGCTGCGCGCCATCGAGGTGCCGGCGCTCGGTGGGGACACGCTCTTCGCCGACATGGCCGCCGCCTACGACAACCTTCCCGAGGAACTCCAGGAGGCCGTCGAGGAGCGCGTGGCGGTGCACGACTGGAGCCTGGGCGCCTACAGCGGGAAGTACGCGGATCGACTCGACGAGCTGCGTGCGGAAGTGCCGCCCGTCGAGCAGCCGGTGGTGCGGCGGCACCCGCTCACGGGCCGCAAGACCCTCTTCGTCAACCGTTTCTTCACCCGGGAGATCCTGGGCTTGCCCCGCGAGGAGGGTGACGCCCTGCTGGCGCGCCTATGCGCGCAGGCGGAGATCCCGGAACTCCAGTGTCGCTTCCGCTGGCGGCCCGGCTCCATCGCCTTCTGGGACAACCAGGCCGTGCAGCATTACGGGGCCAACGATTACTGGCCGGAACGCCGCGTGATGGCACGGGCCAGCATCGCGCATCGCCACGCCCGGGAGTGATCGTCAGGCCAGGTGGTAGCGGCGGTGCACATGGTCCCGGCGCGCGCGCACCACGCGGCGTCGCTCCTCGGGGCTTACGACCGGGGTATCGGCGGGCAGCGCGTCGCGAAGCCCGGCGAGTTTCACCACCCGGCAGTCGGGCTCGGGATCGCTCTGCCACCACGCCCAGCGGTACTGCACGAGGCCCTGCAGGTGGCCCGCGGTATCCAGCCAGTTGGGCACGCCGGGATCCTCCCGGGCGATCACCAGTCGAAAGCGGCCGTCGCCGTCTGCGCGGATCTGGTGTCCGTTCATGCAGGACTGGTGGTTGGCGTGGTCGAGGGTCTCGAACCAGAAGTTCAAGAGCGCCACCTGCCAGTAGCGCGCCCGGGGAACCTCGCAGTCGAAGATCATGGCTTCGTCCGGCGCGATGTCGAAGCGACCCTGCCCGTAGGAGATCACTCGCACGCCCTCGGCCACGGCCCCCATGCGCTTCACGCTGGCGGCCGGAAGCGAGAGGTGCTCGTCGAAGACCCACTGCGTCCAGTAGGGCATGCCGTGCTCCACCCAGGCCATCGCGTCGTCGAGGCGCTGCGCGAGCGTGGCGGCATCCAGGGGGGGCGGTGAAGTGCCTTCCGCACCGACGAGTTCGATCAGGAACTCCGCGGGCCGCTCGTGCTCCCAGTCGTTGAAGTACTGCCGGATGTTGATGAAGCCCACCTCCGGGCAGGTGGGCAGCCAGTTGCCCGGCTGCTCGTCGGGGCTCACCATCAACTCGAAGCTGCCGTCCGGGGCGATCGCAAGCTCTCCCGAGGAAAGTTCCGAGAAAACCAGCGAATCGGCACCGCGACGGCTGCCGGTACCCGGCGACTCCATGGGCCCACACGCGGAGGCGTTGAACACGAAGTCGAAGGCGCTGCCGCGCTGGCCGCGGATGCGATAGGTCCGGCTGCCGTCGATGGCGGCGTGGAGGTAGCAGTTGTCGGGGTTGTCGCCCCCCCACTTGCAGGAAAGGCGTGGGTGCGGGTGGAAGACCGGCCGCTCGACGTCCGAGTGCTCCACCGCCACGTCCAGCGCGTAGCCGAGCATGCGCGTCAGGTGGCGATAGCCCTCGGCGCGATCCAACTCGTTGCCCGGCACGTCCTCGCGCAATACCTCGCTCCCCACGGCCTTGAGGCGCTCGCAGAACTCCTCCCAGGCGGCCCCGCTCATCAGATGCGCTCGGGCTTTGTCGGCATCGCTGTAGAAGGCGTTGCGTTTCATCGGAGATCCTCCGGGAACTCGACTCGCGCAGCGCCGGGTGGATGAGAGGCGCTGTCCGCCCGCGCATACTACTTCGCGAGGCCCGCGCAGCCAGCGGGATCGGACGCGAGCCATGGGGCGGGCCTTTACCCGAACCCTCCCCTGCCCCAAACTCGCCGCGAGGAGGCCCCCCCATGCTCGCCGCCGTACTCCACGAGTTCGATCAGCCGCTTCGCGTCCAGGAGGTCGAGGTCCAGGAGCCGGGTCCGGGCGAAGTGCTGATCCGCATCGCCGCCTCGGGGGTGTGCCGTTCCGACCTGCACGTCATGGAGGGCCGCAGCGTGGTTGCGCGCGTGCCCATGGTGCTGGGACACGAGGGAGCGGGTCGCGTCGAGCAGGTGGGGCCCGGGGTCACGAGCCTCGCCGTCGGACAGCCCGCGGTGATCGCCCTCTACGGACCCTGCGGGGCCTGCGGGGATTGCCGCTCGGGTGCGATCGAGCGCTGCATGAGTGAAACCCGTCGCAACAACATGTACGGCCTGATGCCCGATGGCGAAACGCGGCTGCGGGTGGATGGACAGACCCTCTACCCCATGGTGGGCTCGGGGAGCCTCGCGGAATACGCGCTGGTCCGGGAGGCCCAGGCCGTTGCGATCCCCGAAGAGGTTCCGCTGGAATTCGCCTGCTTGACGGGCTGCGGGGTCACCACCGGGGTGGGGGCCGTCCTCAACGTCGCGCAAGTGCATCCCGGCGCGAGTGTCGCGGTGATCGGCTGCGGGGGCGTGGGGCTCAACGTCGTGCAGGGTGCCCGCATCGCCGGCGCCAGCCGCATCCTGGCCGTGGACACCGAGACCTCGAAGCTCGACCTCGCCTCCGACCTCGGGGCCACGGACCTGCTGCAGGTGGCGGCCGGAGATTCCATCGCCGAGGCCGTGGGCGAACGCGTGCCCGGCGGCGTCGACTACGCGTTCGAGGTGGTGGGAAATCCCGCGCTGGTCGTCGAGGCCTTCCGCGCAACCCGCCCGGGCGGCGCCGCCGTGATGGTGGGCTCGCCGCCCACGGGAGAGGACATCCCGGTGGACGGGCGCCTGCTCTTTTCCGATCGCCGGCTGCTCGGAACCACCGGAGGCGGCAACGTGCCCGCCCGGGACATCCCGCGGCTGATGGACTTCTACCTGCAGGGCAGCCTGAATCTCGAGAAGCTGGTCAGCCAGACCCTCTCCCTCGAGCAGGTCAACGACGCCTTCGAGGCCCTGCGCGAGGGCAAGCTCGCCCGCAGCATCGTAAAGCCCTGAGCGCCCGGCCGACGAAACCCCCAGGAGGCCGAGGGGCTTCCCCACGGACCGGCACCTCCCCCGGGCTTCGGAGAGCGGCCGGTTTTACCGAAGCAGGAGCATGCTCTGCGGTATCCTGTGAGCACCTCCCGTTACCCCCGCAGATGCTCCGCGCGACCCCACCCCTCGAAGCGGGTCGCGGAGACCCCCATGCGCCATTGCTTCCTCCGCTGCCTGTTCGTGCTCGCCCTCTGCTCTCCGGCATCCGCCCAGATCGGCGGCTGCGTGCCCGACACCAGCAACCCCACCTACGTGTCGGTGCAGACCGCGCTCGGGGGCATGCTCTTCGAGCTGTACCCCGCGATGGCGCCCGGCACCGTGCAGAACTTCCTGCAGTACATGAACGACGGCGACTACCAGGGAGTGCTCTTCCACCGCAGCGTGCCGGGCTTCGTGGTGCAGGGTGGGGGCTATCGCGCCGTAGCGGGCGACTACGAGTCCATCCCACGAGACGCACCCATTCTCAACGAGCCCTGCCTCTCGAACACGCGGGGCACGCTGGCGATGGCGCGGCTGGGCGGGGACCCGGACAGCGCCAGCAGCGAGTGGTTCGTGAACCTGGTCGACAATCTCTTCCTGGACGCGACGGACGGCGTCGGCTTCACGGCCTTCGGGCGCGTGAGGGAAGGCATGGCGGTCGCCGATGCCATCGCGGCCCTGCCGATCACCGACACCGCCTACATCCTGGAGCTTCCCATCAACCAGATTTTCAGCGATCTACCCGTGCAGAGCGTGCCCGCCGACCCGCCCGCCGGCTACGGGTGCTCGCGCGCGAGCCCCCTCTTCGGCCTCGTGGACCCCACACAGTCGTTCATCGAGGCCGACCCCCTGCGCAACGGTTCGGGTACTGCAGTGCCCATCCTCGCCGATCCCATCTGCAGCGGTGCGAATGCCAGCGGCCCGCCCTCGATCCCCTGCACGGAGGGAGTCGGGCGCGTGGTGATCAACTGGCCGAGTGCGGCACTTCCGTTGTTCCCCATGACCTGCGCGGCGCTCGCCGAGTCGGAGGATTCCTGGAGCGCGCGCCGTGTGGGCTGGAAGGCCCAGTTGATTGCCGAAGACGTCGAGGTCACCGCCATGCCCGAGCCCGGCCAGGGGATGCTCGCAGCGGGACTGCTGCTGCTCGTCGTGCTCGGGAGATTCCGTGCCCGACCGGCGAGTACCATGCAAACGCTGGGCTCGCGGTATTCCCCCGCCCGGGGCTGCCGGCCGAAGCGGGACGCGGGCTAGCGGAAGGCCCCGCTCGCCGAGTCCGTGGGCATCTCCTCGGGAGTCAGCGGCCGCGCGACCTCCGAGGGGCGCGGTCCCACGGGCTCCGCGATGGCGCGCAGCGCCTCGAGATCGAAGTCGTAGAAGCGGGCGGCGTTCTCCCCGAGCATGGCACGAACTTCGACGGGGTCGACGTCGTGGAAGGTTCGGCGCAGCGACTTCCGCGTGTGGGGAAAGGTGCCCTCGTAGTGGGGGTAGTCGCTGCCCCAGAGAATGCGCTCCACGCCCACCACGTCGCGATCCCGGATCTCCCGGGGCGAGGGGAAGCTGGCCCCATACCAGCAGTTGCGGCGCGCGTAGAAACTCGGCGGCTCCGGGGTCGCCGCATCGCCCGCGAACTCGATCTCGCCCGCGGAGCCCCCGCGGATCATCCGCCAGTATTGGTCGAGGTTCTGGAGGGTGCCCGGCACCCACGCGCAACCCGCCTCGGTGAGGATGTAGCGAAGCTTCGGGAAACGCTCGAAGACGCCCCCCAGGATCAGGTGCGTGTAGGAGCGCGTGGAGAAGAAGGAGGTCTCCACCAGGCGGATGGGCAGCGAGGCCGCATAGCGCCCGTAGTCCGGTGAGCCCGTCCCGCCGTGCTGGTTGATGACGACGTCGAGATCCTGGCAGACCGCCCAGAGCCGGTCGTAGTCGGGCGCGTATAGGGGCAGCAGGTGGGACTCCGGGACATGGGGGAGCAGGATGCCGCCGCGCAGGCCCTGCCCGGCGATCCACTGGATGTCCTCGATGGCGTCGTCGATGTCGTTCAGGTAGATGAGACCGATGCCCGCCCGGCGCTCGGAGTGCTCCGCGCACCAGTCCACGAGCCAGCGGTTGTGGGCGCGGATGCCCTCCCGCCACAGCGGGTACTGGGCGGGGCTGGGGTTGCCGCAGATCAGCACGCTGGTGTCGAAGAAGGGGGGCACCGTGTTGGGGAAGATGATCTCCCCCACCACGCCCTCGGCCTCCATGTCGCCGATGCGTTCCTCGTCATCCCAATTCTTGTGCTTCTTGCTGCCGATGTGCTTGCGCTGGGGATTCTTGTAGCCGCTGCGCCACTCGTCGAAACGCTGCTGGTGGTCGTGGTCGAGGTACGCGCGGTAGGCCTGCAGGCTGCCACCCGCGTGGGTGTCGGCGGAGATGATCACGTAGGGGGCGTCGTCGCTGGGTGTCTCCACCGCCTTCTCCTCTGCTGCAGGATCCCGTCTGGTCGCTCCGAAGGCGCGCGCCCCGGCGCTCTCAGTCTGCGGGCGCCACCGCAGCCGCGGTCTGGCCCGCCACGCGCCCGAAGAACGTGCAGTCCGCGACCGCCATGCCGCTGTTGTAGCCCGCGGCAGGAAAGCCGGAACTGGTCCGGCCCGCCGCGTAGAGGCCCGGGATCACGTTGCCCTCGATGTCCATCACCTCGCCGGTGCTCTTCGTCCAGAGGCCGCCGAGCGTGAAGGTGGGGAACGCGCACTTGTCGAGGGAGATGTCGAGCACCTTGTAGGGCGGCTTGTCGAGGGGTCGGATCCAGTTGGGGTGCTTGTGGAAGAGGGGATCCTCTCCCTCGGCCGCGAAGCGGTTGTACTGCTCGACGGTGTGCGCGAGGCCGGTGGCCGGAACACCCAGGGCCTGCTCGATCTCCTCCAGCGAGCCCTTGGCGCAGACCTGGGCGCCCATGCTGTTCTCGGGGCCGATCTCCGAGTCGAGCAGCAGATACGCGACGCCGTCCTGGTGCATCACCACGGCGTCCCCGAGCTCGCACTGGTAGAGATCCTCCGCGATGAAGCGCTGGCCCAGACGGTTGAAGAAGATTCCTCGCAGCAGGTCCCGGGGTGGAGCGAAGGGCATCACGATGGAACTCTCGTCCATGCGGATGACGGCGCCGCCCGCTCCCATCCCGATGCGGATCCCCGATCCGTCCTCGGTGTTCTCGCCCAGCGGCGGGAAGCAGCCCAGGATGCGCGGCGCGAAGCGCTCCACCATGCCGCGGTCGTGGATGAAACCGCCGGTGGTGAGCAGCACGCCCCGGCGCGCGCGGATCGACTGCTCGACACCGTCGACGGTCGCAATGGCGCCCACCACGCGACCCTCCTCGTCCATCACCACGCGCTCGAGGACGGACTTGTAGGCGACCTTCACCCCCGCCTTCTCCCCGGCCTCGAGGAGGCTCGTCATCAGCACCAACCCGGCGTTCATACCGGGCCGCTTTGCGGTGTGACCGCGGGGTGCCGGCTTCGCGATCTCCCGGTAGGGGTAGCCGAGCTCCGAACCGGTGTACATCAAGCCCTCGTCGCCCTCCGGGATCGTGCCCTCGCTGGGCGGGAAGAAGGCCGAACGGAAGGGCACCCCGTGCTCGACCATCCAGTCGTAGTGGGCGGGGCTGCGCTCGCAGTAGTAGCGGCACTTCTCCTCGTCCGCAGCGGGGCCGCAGAAGGCCAGCAGGTACTTGAGCATCTCCTCGGGAGAGTCCTCGTAGCCGAGTTCCTTTTGCAGCGAGGTGCCCCCGCCGATGTAGAGCTGCCCCCCAGAGGTGATGGTGGTGCCGCCACCGCTTTCCCGGCGCTCCACGGCCAGTACGTCGACGCCCGCCTCGGCCACTTCGATGGCCGCGCACACGCCCGCGCCCCCGTAGCCGCCGACCAATACGTCGGTGGTCCGGTCCCAACTCGAGATGTCGCGGGCACGAGCCGCCGCCGTCGCCCAGTCTCGCTCTTCCGCGGTCACCATCGGGATCTCGGTCGCCATGGCCCCTCCTCTCGGCCGCTCGCACGGCCCGATACGCCGGGGAGCACCTTACACGGCTTGCGGGGCTACGAAAAGGTCGCCCGCGCGCGCGCCGTCGGGACGCTCAATTCCCGCGCTGGCGCCCCGCCAGCCACGCGAGCCCCAGCCCCAGCAAGGCCGCGCTGGAAGGCTCGGGGACCAGGTCCCAGCCGATCACGTCCAGCGCCCGCCGGTCCGCGTCGCCCACGGGAAGCACCCGTCCGGGGAAGAGGGTCGGGTCCATCAGACCGAGCGCACTCCCGCTGAACTCGTCATCCCTCCAATGGCTGGCCTGGCGACCGTCGCCGTTCTGCACACCGGTGGAGAGGGCGAGTTCGAAGAGACCGGCGTCGTCGAAGACCGCCGCCGTCCCCGGCACGAGGTTGCGCGCCAGGCTCGAGAACTCGGTGGCGTTGTCGGGGTTCTCGCTCGCCGCGAAGCGGAACAGGTCCAGGGGCGCGATCGAGATGCTTCCGACCGTGCCCGCGGCCCACGCGGCATCGATGGCGTCTACCGAGGAGAAGAAGCCCAGCACGTGCCCGATCTCGTGAGCCATCACCGCCTCGAAGTCCAGCAACCCGAACCCCACGCCATCGCTGCTGTCGAAGTCGAACGCGGACTCGGAATTGAGGACGATCGATGCATCCGAAGCCCCGAAGCTGGCATCGAGTCCCGTGAAGCCCATGGCCTTGAGGTTTGCCTTGGTGGCGCCGACGTCCCCGTCCCATGAAAGGCCCGTGGGCAGCGTGATCTCGAAGCCGGCGGCGCTGGGAAGAGCGGTCACGACGGCGTCTCCGAGATCGGCCGCCGAGTCGGCCACCAGCTGGTCGCGGACCTGCGTATAGGTGCCGTAGAGGAAGACCAGGCTCGTTTGGCCAAGGAAGCCCCCGGCCCCCAGGTTCGCGAAGGAGGCGTCCACGTTCACCGCGATGGGATCGGTGAAAGCCTGTTCCCACTGGGCGGCGGCGCGTGCGACAGCCGCCAGGGCCGGCGCATTCGCGGCGAGGCCCGCGTCGGGTGTGACCTGGATGAGCAGCGCGTGGGTGCCGCCGCTGCTCGCTAACACCAGCAGGCTGAGAAGCAGGCCGAACACGCCAGCGCGAGGCAGAGCCCGCATCGCAGCTCCTTCCCAGGGAGGCCCACAACATTGAGTTTGTCAAAAGTTGCGTACCAGTGGAAGGAAATCGTGGTCCAAAGACCACGTTTTGCGCATGGGCGATGGCTCGTAGCCCAAGAGATTGACCCCGTGGGGAATCAGGCCTCCGAGTCAGCCCCGCTTCCCCTCAACCCGAAAGGGCCTCCGGACAGGCCACACCGGTGCCCCCCATCCCGCAGTAGCCGCCGGGGTTCTTGGCGAGGTACTGCTGGTGGTAGTCCTCCGCGTAGTAGAAGGTCGGCGCGTCCAGGATCTCCGTGGTGAGCTTCCCGAAGCCCGCCGCCGAGAGCTGCGACGCGTAGGTCTTGCTCATCGCTCGGGCGGGTTCTCGCTGGTCGTCGGACTGCGTGTAGATGCCCGAGCGATACTGGGTGCCGACGTCGTTCCCTTGGCGCATGCCCTGGGTGGGGTCGTGGTTTTCGAAGAAGATCCGAAGCTGCGCGTCGAAGCTCGCTTGCCGAGGATCGAAGACCACCAGCACCACCTCGTTGTGCCCGGTCGCCCCGCTGCAGACCTCCTCGTAGAAGGGGTTCGGGGTCTCCCCCCCCGCGTAGCCGACGGCGGTGGTGTACACGCCGGGCGCCTCCCAGAACTTGCGCTCCGCTCCCCAGAAGCAGCCCATGCCGAAGACCGCCTGCTCGAAACCCTCCGGGAAGGGCGGCTGCAGGGGATTCCCGAGCACCGCATGGCGGCTGGGCACGGGCAGCGAAACTTCCCGGCCGGGCAAGGCCTGGCCGGGCGCCGGCATCTGGTCCTTTCGCGAAAACAGGCTCATCGCG
Source organism: Myxococcales bacterium (assembly GCA_013215615.1). Classification (GTDB taxonomy): domain Bacteria; phylum Myxococcota_A; class UBA9160; order UBA9160; family SMWR01; genus JABSQX01. The sequence goes on from JABSQX010000141.1 coordinate 13,595, forward strand.
CCTCCTCGAGAGCCACAAGCATAACCGCTAGCGGCGCGGCAACCCGACGAGCAGCCACCGCTCAGGAATCGTGGCGGGCTCGGAGTTCCGCCTCCATGCGCGCCGAGGCGTCGCGGAGCGCCGTCTCCGAATCCAAGTGCGCGCTCCACGCCAGCCCCACCGCCGCCGACAGGAACTCGCCCAGGGCGGCCTGGGGCTCGCCCCCGTCGCCCGCCGCGAGTTGCCCGCGAAATTCCTCGAGGGCCCGCTCGAAACGCGGCTCCCAGTGCCGGGGATCCCTCGGCACCGCCCCCACACGCTCCGCGCGCGACAAGAGCTTGCGGGCCCTCATCAGGGCCGGCAGCCCGAGCGGGATCCCGTCCACCACGCCGCCCGCTCCACGATCCGCGCGCTCTCGGGCCTTCTCCTCCTCCCATGCCCGGGTCCGGGCGTCCGGGGAATCGAGTTTCACGTCACCAAATACGTTGGGATGGCGGCGCACGAGTTTGTCGCAGATCGCCTCCACCACGTCGCCGAACGCGAAGTCCCCGGCCTCTCGTGCCATCTGCGCGTGATAGACGACCTGCAGGAGCAGGTCGCCGAGTTCGTCGCAGAGCGCCCGTGGGTCACCGCGACGGATCGCGTCGTCTACCTCGTAGGCCTCTTCGACGGTGTACGGCGCAATGGACGCGAAATCTTGTTCGACGTCCCAGGGGCAGCCCTCCTCGGGGTCCCGGAGCCGCGCCATCACGTCGAGCAGTCTCTGTATGTCGCTCACTCCGGGCCTCCTTCGCTTCACGCTTCCGACGCGGGTCGCTTGCCGCGTCGCACCGGAGCCATGAGCCCCGCTCCAGGAGGCTACACGAGCGCGCGCCGGAACCCGTCCGAGGCGCGGCGTGCCGTCGTCGGATGTGTGACCATGCCCCGCGCCGGGTGCCCCACGCCCGCAGAGCCAGGGGATCAGGTGAATCGCGACTCGATGCTCTCGCGTCTCGCGGGCGAGCCCTTCGACGTGATCGTGATCGGGGGAGGCGCGACCGGGCTCGGGATCGCCGTCGACGCCACCACCCGCGGCTACCGCACGCTGCTCCTCGAAGCGCACGACTTCGCGAAGGGCACCTCCAGCCGCTCCACCAAGCTGGTGCACGGCGGGGTTCGCTACCTCGAGCAACTCGACTTCGGGCTGGTGGGCGAAGCGTTGCGCGAACGCGGTCTGCTCTACGAGAACGCCCCGCACCTGGTCCACAACCAGGGCTTCGTGGTACCGCGCTTCCGCTGGTGGGAGGGGCCCTTCTACGGCGCCGGCCTCAAGCTCTATGACGCCCTGGCCGGGCGCCAGAACCTGGCACCCAGTCGTTCCCTGAGCCGCGAAGCCACCCTCGAAGCCATCCCCAACGTCGAGCAGGAGGACCTGCTGGGCGGCACCCTCTACCACGACGCCCAGTTCGACGACGCCCGCATGGCGATCAGCCTGGCGCTCACCGCCGCGCAGCATCGCGCCGTGCTCATCAACCGCGCGGAGGTCGTGGAACTGCTGCGCAGCGAGGACACCCAGGGTGCCACCTGCGGGGTGGGGGTCGTCGACCGGGAGAGCGGCCGCCGGTACCGCGTATTGGCACGGGCCGTCATCAACGCGACGGGGGTCTTCTCGAACGCCATCCTGAAGCTCGACCGCCCCGACGCAAAGGCCCTCGTCTCACCCAGCCAGGGCATCCACCTGGTATTGGACGCGAGCTTCCAACCCAGCGCCAATGCCATCATGGTCCCCCACACCGACGACGGCCGCATGCTCTTCGTGATCCCCTGGCTGGGCCGCGTGCTCGTGGGCACCACCGACACCCCCGTGACCGACGCCTGCCTGGAACCGCGGGCGCTTCCCGAGGAAATCGAGTTCGTACTGCGCAACGCCAATCGTTACCTCACCCACGATCCCCGCCGAGAGGACGTGCTGAGCGTCTTCGCCGGCCTGCGCCCGCTGGTGCGCGACGACGCCGCCGAGACCAAGAGCATCTCCCGAGAACACCTGGTGCAGGTGAGCGCTTCGGGCCTGGTCTCCATCGTGGGCGGCAAGTGGACGACCTATCGCAAGATGGCCGAGGATGCGGTGGACCAGGCCGCCGAGGTAGCGGGACTGCCCCGGCGGCGCTGCAACACCGAGACGCTGCAGCTGCAAGGCTGGAAGACCCGGGACTCCCTGCCCGCGGACGAGATCGACCGCAGCTACGGGACCGACCTCGACGGGGTCGAGGCGCTGGGTGAGGAGCGGCCGGAGTGGAAGCAACCCCTGCACCCGCGTCTCCCCTACCGCGGCGTCCACGTGGTCTGGGCACTGCGCCACGAGATGGCCCGCGACGTGGAGGACGTGCTGGCGCGCCGCACGCGCTGCCTGCTGCTCGACGCCCGGGCCGCCGTGGAGGCCGCGCCCGCCGTCGCGGAGATGGCGGCACGGGAACTGGGCCACGGCGCGGACTGGGCGGAGGCCCAGGTCCGAGAGTTCGAGCAACTCGCCCGGGGCTACCTGCTGGACGCATAGCCGCGCGCCTCGGCTCGGCAGCGCGCTCAGACCTCCTCGAGATCGATGAGTTCCTCGACGCGCTGGCGGCGGCGGATCAAACGGGCCTGGCCGTCCTCGAGCAGGATTTCCGGGGCCAGCGGCCGGGTGTTGTAGTTGCTCGCCATGCTGGCCGCGTAGGCGCCGGCATCGTGGATCAACACGTAATCGCCCACCTCCGCCTCCGGGATCTCGCGCGGCACCACCACGCCGCCCTCGGTCTGGGTGAAGACGTCACCGGACTCGCAGAGGGGGCCACCGACCACCGTGGGCAGGCCGGGCCCCAGGGCCTCCACGCCCTGCCGCTTGACGACGCTGATCTCGTGGTGACTGCCGTACATCACCGGCCGCGGCAGGTTGTCGAAGCCCGCGTCCACCAGCGTGTAGTGCGTGCCGCCGGAGCGCTTGAGGGCGCGCACCTCGGCGACCAGCACGCCGGCCTCGCCCACCACGTAGCGTCCGGGTTCGATTTCGAGGGAAACCGGGTGCCCGACGATGGATTCGACCTCGCGCCGCGCCGCGTCCCAGAGGCGGTACAGGGCCGCGGCGTCGAATTCCCGTTCACCCGGCGAGTAGGGGATCGGCAATCCGCCCCCGCCCGAGATGGCGCGTACGTCCATCCCCAAGGCGCGCACCTGGGCGACCATGGCGTCGCAGACCCGACCCAGGTGCTCGAAGTCCGAACCCGAGCCGATGTGCATGTGCAAGCCCACGAGGTCCAGGCGGAACTTCTCGATGGGCCGCAACGCCTCGTCGAGGTACTCGTGCCAGATGCCGTGCTTGCTCCACTCGCCCCCGGTGTTGGTCTGGCGGCTGTGGCCGTGGCCGAAGCCGGGGTTGACGCGCAGCCAGACGCGGTGCCCCGGACTGCGCCGTCCCAACTGCTCGAGCATGTCGGGCGAGCCCGCGTTGACCGGGATGTTCGACTCCACGCAGAGGTCGAGCGTGGCCTCGTCGATGACGTCCGCGGTGAAGACGATCCCCGAGGGCTCCCCGCCGCCCGAGAAGCCAGCGCGCAGTGCGCGCTTGATCTCGCCCCGGGAAACCGAGTCCACCACGCAGCCCGCCCCACGCAGCAAGCGCAGGATGTGCAGATTCGAACAGGCCTTCTGCGCGAAGCGCAGCTCATCGAAGGCCGCCAGGTCGTCGACGCGCTTCCGGATCCGCGCCGCGTCGTAGAGGTAGTAGGGGGTGCCGTGCTCCTCGGCGAGGCGCACCACCAGTGCGGGATCCACGCTCTTATGCTGGGGCTCGACCATGCGGGGAATTCTAGCAGGCCGACGAACGCCTCTTCCCCGGACGCTGCGCGGAAGGCGAAGCCCGGGCGCGAAACCTACCCTGGCGGGCATGGCGAGTCTCTCACCTGGCGTCGCGGCGATTCGGCGCCGCCTCGTGGTGAGCGGCGCACTCACCGCGGGGCTCTCGGTCCTGCTGCTGCTGGGCGCAGACAGCCAGCGCCTCGCCATCGCCCAGTGGATCGCCGCCGATCCCGCCAGCAGCCTGACTCGCATGCGCGG